>JANLWK010000347.1:0-41047 GCA_031364505.1 Candidatus Eiseniibacteriota bacterium
CGAGTCGCGCGGTTTCATCTTCGGCACGGGCTTGGCACTCGCGTGGGGCGTTTCGCTCGTTCCCGCGCGCAAGTTCGGCAAGCTGCCCGGCGCCACGATCCGCGAGCAGTACTCGCTCGAATACGGCGAGGACGTGCTCGAGATCCAGGCCGACGCGCTGCGAGCCGGGCAGTCCGTGGCGATCGTCGACGACCTGCTCGCGACCGGCGGCACCGCGGCCGCGACGGCGGCACTCGCCGAGCGCGCCGGTGCGCGGGTGCGCGGGCTCGTGTTCCTGGTCGAGCTCGAGGGACTGGGCGGCCGCGAGCGGCTGGCCGGGCGCGACATCCACTCGCTCATCCGCTTCCCGGCCGGCTGATCCCGACCTGCCCCGGGGCAGGTTCGCGTGATCGTCGAGGCGCCGGCCGCAACACGAAGCCGCGCGGCGCCGTTCGCGAAGCCCTCTAGCGCGGGACGTCGCCGTCGGCGCGCATCGGCGGCGGAGTGATCCCCGGCACGCCGGGCCGCGGGAGCGGCAGGACCGCCGGTGCCACCGGGGTTTCCGACGGCGGAGGCGCGGGCGCGACGGCCGACGCCGGACGACCGTGGCGGGCCTCGAATCCGCGCAGGCGCTCGGCGGTGACGGAATCCGGGGTTGCTCCCGCCAGCAGCAACTCGAGCGCACGATCGTGTCCGTAGACGTCGGGGTGGAAGCGCACCGAGCCGTCCGCCATCGCCTCGGCGGTCGCGTAGACGATCGCGACGAGAATCGGGCGCGGCAGGCGCACCTTGAGCGTCGTCAGCCCCCCGAGCGCGGAGTCGATGCGCGCCGCCGGCCAGTCGGGCCGCTCGCGCAGCACCCAGCGCGCGAGCGCCGGCGCATCGCCGACGCGGATGCACCCGTGGCTGAAGTCGCGCTGGCGCCGATCGAACAGGTACCGCGTCGGCGTGTCATGCAGGTACACGTCGAAGCGGTTCGGAATCACGAACTTGATCCGGCCGAGCGGGTTCTCGGGCCCGGGCTGCTGGCGCACGCGAACCCCGTGGCCGATGGCGGCGATGTTGGATGGCGTCGGTGGAACGATGCGGCCGCCCGAGATGAGCTCCATGTGGCTCTTCCGCAGATACGTCGAATCCGCGAGCGCCTGGGGCTGCACCTCGCGAACGCCGATCGTGGGTGGCACGTCCCAGTCGGGCATGAAGTCGACCGATGTGAGCGCCGCCGTGAGCACCGGCGTCTGGGTCTTGTACGCCGTGCCGATGACGACGTTGATGCGCAGCCGTGTGGAATCCGGCTGGTCGAGCCGTTCGATCGCCTCCAGCCGGAACGCCGGGATGTTGACGAGCAGGAGCGGGGCGCCGAGGTCGCGCGGCAGCCAGCGCCAGTGCTCGAGCGTGCGCCGCATCTCGGCGATGCGCTCGGAAACGGCGCCGCGCGCGAGCGCCCACGTCGTCGTATCGAGCCGGCCCGTCACCGGCAGGTGGTGGCGCCGCTGCAGCCGGCCGATCCCCGCGACGAGCCGCGCGTCGGACACCGAGTCGGCCCGCGTGCCGGCCGGCACGCGCGTGACGTCTCCCGACAGCGCGAGCGCCGAGCGCAGGCGCGCGACCGCACGCGAGGGCCGGTCCGCGCGGAGCCGTGGGGGCTGCTCCGGCAGCGCGCGGTTCGAATCCGCATCGGCCTCGCGGTAGCGCGCGAGTGCCATGAGGAGACGTTGGTAGGCGGGGAACGAGGGCTGAACCCGCTCGAGCCAGTCCCGCGGCTCGCCGCCGACGACGATCGAGTCGAGCATGGCGGCGACGGGGATCGGCGCGTGGAGCACGATCAGCGAGCTGTCCACGCGCTCGGGACGGACCCGCTCGCCGTGGAGGGCTCGCAGGGTCCGTGCGACCGCGGCCGACATCGCGACGTCGAAGGCCGCGAATGCCTCGGGAGACGCATCACCCGTGTCGAGCAGCCCCGCGGAATCCACCAGTGCCGGAGCGTCCACCTCGGAGGGCGGGAGCCCGTAGGTTTCGAGACCCGCGAGGGCCGCGAGCCAGGCCCGCGCCACCGGTGTGAGTGCCGACCCCGACGACCAGCACGGCGTGTCGCCGCGGCGCGAATAGAAGTCGCGCAGGCTCGAGCGCACGTCGCGAAGGTCGCCGCGTGTGAGCCACGGATGATTACCGGCGGCGATCACCTCGAGCGGCGTCGCCGCGAAGGACGGGGCTGCCACGGGCGGCTGCGCGCCCGCCGAGGTCCACGTCCAGAGCAATGCGATGACGGGTAACGCGCCCCACCGCCAGGACAGCATCCTTGGCATCGACCCTCCGTCGCCTCCCGCGACCCCCCGCACTCTACCGAAGAGCACGCGCTCCCGTGAACCGCGTGGCCCGCGGTGTGAACTCGGTGCGCTGCCCGGGAGGCTCCACCCGATGGCTGCGCGGCCACCCGGCGCGTCCGGCGCGCCTCAGGAACTCCGCGCGCCGGGGCATACCGCTTGCGAACGCGACTCATCGCACGCGCGATCGGTTTCGGACTGCGCGACCCCGAGCCCCCGCCATCCACTTGCTCGAGGCACGTCATGCGCAGACTCGCGTTGCTCACCTGCATCTTCTGGATCTCGTTGTCGGCCGGATTCGCCCGCGCCTCGATCGTCACGAACGACGACATGGGCCTGGACGTGGACCGGATCGAGCTGCCGTTGGATACGCAGGACGCCAGAATCTTGCTGGCCGCTGCGCGGAACGTCCCTGAAGTACGGCTTGCAATGGACGACTTCCGGAAGCGGGGCTACGTCGCACACCCCGAATTCGATGTCGCCGCGGCCATCAAGCCCGGTGAGAGTGCCGCGTGCTTTCTGATCTTCGAGAAGCCGGGATATGTACCCGATCCAAACTGCGTGGCGTCACCTGTCATCATGGTCGCCACCGTCAAGTCACTCGATGCAACACGAACTCGGGTGGGTGCGGGTCTGGCCATCATGGACGGGGAAACGAACACCTGGCGGGTCGTCGATCCGAAAGATGGACCGCCGGGTTCGTATCGAATCGTCGAGTTCTTCGAGAAGTCGCTGGCCGCGATGGGGAACTACGTGGGATGCGCGGGGCTTCGCAACCTGATGTGCGTGGGCGGAGCACTCGCCGGGGCACGATTCGGTCCGTGGGGTGCGACGGCACTCGGACTGACCTGCGTCGTCCATCAAACGGGCGAGTGCCTGGAGAAGGCGATCAAGGCCTGGCCTCGTTGGAAGTAGAATAGGCCGGCGGGGACGCGCGGGGGTTGAGGCATTCGCCCTGCCCCCGGGCGCGCCGCCCGTGCACGCCGGCTGGGCAAAGGTGATTCGCAACGGAGGGGGATGATGGCGACGACTCCGACGATTTCAGAGAGCGGCGATTCGCGTGTTGCCCCCTCTGCTCGGATCGGGCAGGTGTGGACCGGACCTCAGCGCTTGGAGTTCATGCTGGCCGCGACGCTCTCGGGCGCGTTTTGGGGTTGGTACGCGATGACACCATGGGTATTCCTCGGCTTGGCTCTTTCGGGATTCGTCGGAGCGGTGTTCGATAAGGGACCTCCGCGGGTACCCGGACGCCTGTTCATGTGGGCGATCTGGTTCAACGTGGGAGGAACCTTCGCCGCGATCCAGATGGGGATTCGCTATCGCTTCCCGTAGCCTTTCATGCAGTCGGCGATCGCCTCCACTTCCGCGTCCGGTTCAGGGCATAATGTCGCTCGACCCGGGCACTCCGCCCGCTCGGTCGAACGAGGAGCTGCGGACTCATGAGCGGATTGGACACGGCGACCATGACGGCGACGCGGACGATGACGGCGAAGGAACACGTGGTGGCGGTGATCTCGCAGGTTCGGGCGAAGAACCCGGCCGAGCCCGAATTTCACCAGGCGGTGCAAGAGGTATGCGACTCGCTCGTTCCCGTGCTCGATCGGCACGCCGAGTTCCGGTCGGCGCGGATTCTCGAGCGCATGGTCGAGCCCGAGCGCGTACTGATGTTCCGGGTGCCGTGGACGGACGACCGCGGCGACGTGCAGGTGAATCGCGGCTTCCGGATCGAGATGAACAGCGCGATCGGCCCGTACAAGGGCGGCCTGCGATTCCATCCATCGGTCAACCTGGGCATCCTCAAGTTCCTCGCCTTCGAGCAGGTGTTCAAGAACTCGCTGACCACGCTACCGATGGGCGGTGGCAAGGGTGGCTCGGACTTCGATCCCAAGGGCAAGAGTGACGTCGAGGTGATGCGCTTCTGCCAGAGCTTCATGACCGAGCTCGCGCGCCACATCGGCCCCGACACGGACGTGCCGGCGGGCGACATCGGCGTGGGCGGGCGCGAGATCGGTTACCTGTTCGGCCAGTACAAGCGGCTGCGCAACGAATTCACCGGCGTGCTGACGGGCAAGGGCCTCAACTGGGGCGGTTCGCTGATCCGGCCGGAGGCGACGGGCTACGGCTGCGTCTATTTCGCCAACGAAATGCTGCGGTCCCGCAAGCAGGACTTCGAAGGCAAGGTGTGCCTCGTGTCGGGCAGCGGCAACGTGTCGCAGTACACGGTCGAGAAGCTGATCGAGATGAAGGCGAAGCCCGTCACGCTGTCCGATTCGAACGGCGTGATCCACGATCCGGCGGGCATCGACCGCGAGAAGCTCGCGTGGGTGATGGATCTCAAGAACGTGCGCCGCGGGCGCATCAAGGAGTACACGGACCGGTTCAAGGGCTCGACCTACAAGTCCACCGACTCGTCGCAGGAGTCGAATCCGCTGTGGGACATCCCGGCGGACTGCGCCTTCCCGAGCGCCACGCAGAACGAGATCAACGGTCGTGACGCGCAGAAGCTGCTCAAGAACGGCGTCACGCTCGTGGCCGAGGGCGCGAACATGCCGAGCACGATCGAGGCGATCAAGGCGTACCTCGACGCCGGCATCCTGTACGGGCCGGCGAAGGCCGCGAACGCGGGCGGGGTGGCCACCTCCGGGCTCGAGATGGCGCAGAACAGCATGCGCCTGTCGTGGACGCGCGAGGAGGTCGACTACCGCCTCCATCACATCATGACGGAGATCCACCGCAACTGCTTCGAGACGGCCGAGGCCTACGGCACGCCGGGGAATCTGCTCAACGGCGCCAACATCGGCGGCTTCGTCAAGGTCGCGAACGCCATGCTCGACCAGGGGCTGGTGTAGGCGCCCCGCACACGGTCGTTCCGCGCGGCGGGCCCGGTCGGCCCGCCGCGTTCATTTGCGAAACGACCCGTCGCGGCATCAGGATGACCGCACGATGAGCGGCCCCCACGATTGGACCGCCACACCCGACGCGAGCAACCCGTATCAGGCGTTTCAGAACCTGATGCCGTTCCGCGTCCAGGACATCCTGCTCGTGTCGAGCCTGTACGACTCGTTCACGCTGCAGGAGGACGGCCGGCTGAACGAGCTGATCCTCGGCGAGTTCCTCGAGCTGTCGCTGCACCACACGCCGGGGCTCGTGCACGTCTCGAGCGGCTCGGAAGCGCTGGCGCTCGCGCGTGAGGAGCGGCGCTTCAACCTCATCCTCACGACGCTGCGGACCGCGGACCTGAACGCGTCGGAGCTGGCGCGCGAGGTCCGCCGCGCGGGACTCGACGTGCCGGTCGTCGCGATGGCGTACGACAACCGCGAGCGCAAGGAGTTCGTCGCCGCTCACGGCATGTCGGACCTGGCGGGGCTGTTCCTGTGGCAGGGGGACGCGCGCATCCTCGTCGCGATCGTCCAGTTCATCGAGGACGTGAAGAACGTGGCGCACGATACGGCGGCCATGGGCGTGCGCGTGATCCTGATCGTCGAGGACAACGTCCGCTACACGTCGGCGTTCCTGCCCATGATGTACACCGAGCTGATCCGGCAGTCCCAGAGCCTGATCGGCGAGGGCATCAACCCGTCGCACAAGCTCGTGCGCACCCGCGCCCGCCCGAAGCTGCTGCTCGCCCAGACCTTCGAGGAGGCATGGGCGCTGTTCACGCGCCACCGGCCCTACCTGCTCGGGCTCATCTCGGACGTCGAGTTCCCGCGCGGCGGCGCGTTGTCGCGCGAGGCCGGATTCGACCTCGCGCGCATGGCCCGGGCCCAGCTGCCCGACCTGCCGATCCTGCTGCAGTCGAGCCGGGAGGAGTTCGCGGCGGGCGCCGCGGGCGTGGGAGCGGCATTCCTGCGCAAGTACTCTCCGACGCTGCTCGAGGACCTGCGGCGCTTCATGGTCGACAGCTTCGCCTTCGGCGACTTCGTGTTCCGCATGCCGGACGGCGCCGAGGTCGACCGGGCACGGGACCTCAAGTCGCTGGAGGACAAGCTGCGCACGGTGCCGGCCGCCAGCATCGGATACCACGGCGAACGGAACCACTTCTCGAACTGGTTCACCGCGCGCACCGAATTCGCGCTCGCGCGCAAGCTGCGGCCGCGCACGGTGTCGGAGTTCCCGAGCCTCGAGGCGCTGCGGCGCGATCTGATCGCCTCGATCGCCGAGTACCGCCGCGAACAGACCGAGACACTCGTCGCCGACTTCGACCGCGATCACTTCGACCCCGGCATCAACTTCTTCGCCCGGATCGGTGGGGGATCCCTGGGCGGCAAGGCGCGCGGCCTCGCGTTCGTCCGCTACCTGCTCAACTACCACGGCCTCGTCCGGCGCTTCCCCGGCGTGCGTGTCGCCGTGCCGCCCGCGGTCGTGCTCGCGACCGACTGTTTCGATCGCTTCATGACGCGCAACGCGCTCACCGGCGTCGCGCTCGAGTCGCACGACGACGAGGCGATCCTCGCCGCGTTCCTCCGCGCCGACTTCCCGGACGACGTTGTGGAGATGCTCCACGCCTTCGTCGAAGCCGTGCGCTGGCCGCTCGCGGTGCGCAGCTCGAGCCTGCTCGAGGACTCGCAGTACCAGCCGTTCACGGGCGTCTATGACACGCGCATGTTCGCGAACAACCATCCCGACTCGGGCGTGCGGCTGGAACAGCTGCTCCATGCGATCAAGCGCGTGTACGCTTCGACGTTCCTCGAGTCTGCCCGCAACTACCTGCGCGCGACGCCGCACCGCCTCGAGGAGGAGAAGATGGCGGTGATGGTCCAGCAGATCGTCGGTGCGCGGCACGGCGACCGGTTCTACCCGGACTTCGCCGGCGTGGCGCGTTCCTACAACTACTATCCGACGCCGCCGCTCACCGCAGAGGACGGCGTCGCGGCCGTCGGGCTGGGGCTCGGGCGATACGTCGTGGAGGGCGAGCGCTGCCTGTCGTTCTGCCCGCGTTTCCCGCGCGCGATCGTTCAGTTCTCGTCGGTCGAGGACATGCTCGAGAACTCGCAGCGCGAGTTTTGGGCGCTCCGGCTCGACCCGCTCGGCGCCTCGCTGCCGGAGCGCGCGATGCACGAGACCCGTCATGGGCTCGAGGCCGCGGAGGCGGACGGGACGCTCGCGTCGGTCGGCTCGACGTACTCGTCGGAGAACGACGCCGTGTACGACGGGCTGTCACGCCCCGGCGTGCGGCTCGTGAGCTTCGCGCCCGTGCTCAAGCACGGCGTCTTCCCGCTCGCCGAGGCGCTGACAGAGCTGCTCGACATCGGATCGCGAGGGATGAACCGCCCCGCCGAGATCGAATTCGCCGTACGCCTGTCGGCGGACGAGCGCGTGCCACACGAGTTCGGCTTCCTGCAGATGCGGCCGCTCGTGCCCGCGGGCGAGACTTCGGACCTCGACGTCGGCGAGACGTCGCGCGATCTGCTGCTGTGCCGCAGCCCGCAGGTCATGGGCAACGGGCGCATCGACGGGCTCCACGATCTCGTGGTCGTCGACTTCCATCGGTTCGACCGCTCGAAGAGCCGCGTGGCCTCCGAGCAGGTCGCCTACTTCAACGCGCGGCTCGCGGCCGAGGGACGCTCGTACCTGCTGATCGGCGTCGGCCGCTGGGGCTCGACCGATCCGTGGCTCGGGATCCCCGTCCAGTGGGACCAGATCTCATCGGCGCGCGTGATCGTCGAGTCGGGCTTCCGCGATTTCCGCGTCACGCCGTCGCAGGGCAGCCACTTCTTCCAGAACCTCACGTCGTTCCAGATCGGCTACTTCACCGTGAACGCCGACGAGGGCGGCGGATTCATCGACTGGGACTGGATTGCCGTGCACCCGGCCGAATCGGAGCTCCAGTACGTTCGCCACCTGCGCTTCGAGCGCCCGTTCGACGTACGCATGAACGGGCGCCGGAACACCGGCATCATCTACAAGCCCGGACGCTCGCCCGCCGCGTGACGGCACCCGCACGCGCGGGCACCGCTCAGGACGGAAGCACGTTCACGCCGGTCGCCTTGAACGAGGCGTGAACCGCGGCGCCGGGGGAGAGGCCGAGGAGCTCGGACGACTCACGCGTGATCTCGGCCGTGAGCGGCGGGCGCGTCGACAGCAGCACGCGCACGCGCTCGCCGTCCGGCGGCTCGGGGATCAGCTCCTCGACGGCCCCCCGCAGCACGTTCCGCGCGCTGCCGCCGGGAGCCTCGCGCGACAACGTGATCTCGCGCGGATGGAGCAGCAGCCGCACGCGACCGGGCCGCCCCGGATGGGGGACCGTGATCGTGCCTCCCTCCACCTGGACGCGCGCGAGTCCGCCGTCGGCCGGGCCCACGATGTCGCCCTCGAGCAGGTTCACGCCGAGGAACTCCGCGGCGTACGTCGAGCGCGGGTGGAGCAGGAACTCGAGCCGCGGCCCGCACTGGGTCACGCGACCCTCCTCGAGCACCGCGATGCGCTCGCCGAACACCAGCGCCTCAGTGGGTTGATGCGTCACGAACAGTGTCGCGCACGGGAGCCCCGCGAGCAGGCGGCGCAGCTCGCCCCGCACGGCGCGCCGGGTCTGGAGATCGAGCGCGGCGAGCGGCTCGTCGAGCAGCAGCACCAGCGGCTCGAGGACGAGGGCGCGCGCGAGGGCGACCCGCTGCTGCTGGCCGCCGGAGAGCTGCGATGGCCGGCGCCCGGCCAGGTCCCGCAGGTCGAATCGCGTGAGCGCCTCATCGAGCCGGGCGCGCCGCGCCGCGCGTGACCCGTGCGCCGGTCCGAGTCCGAAGCCGACGTTGTCGCGCACGCTCAGGTGGGGAAACAACGCGTAGTCCTGGGCGACGTATCCGACGCCGCGGTCGCGCGCCGGAACGAACAGCCCCGTGGCGCGATCGGACACGCGACGCGTGCCGATGGTCACGCGGCCGTCGTCGGGCTCGATCAGGCCGGCGACGATCCGCAGCAGCGTGCTCTTGCCCGAGCCATTCTCGCCGACGAGCACGAGCACGCTCGCGGGCGGCACATCGAGTGCCGCCTCGAGCCGGAAGTCACCGAGCCGGTGACGGACGTCCAGCGCGAGCATGAGGGAGCGAGAACACGGTGGCGGCCGGTCCGAGGCGCAGCGCGAACAGCAGCGCGACGGACATGAACAGCAGCAGGATCGCGAGCACGAAGGCGCGGTCGATGTCGGACTGCAGCGCCACGTACACGGCGAGCGGCATCGTCTGGGTCGTGCCCGGCAGATTGCCGGCGAACGTGATCGTGGCGCCGAATTCGCCGAGCGCGCGCGCGGCGGCGAGTGCGAGCCCGGCGCGTATCGAGGGCCACGCGAGCGGCAGGATGACGCGGACGAGCGTCGCGCCCTCGGAGGCGCGCAGCGTCGCGGCGGCGTCGATCAGGCGGCGGTCGACGCCGGCGATGCCGGCGCGCGCGGGGGTGACGAAGAACGGCGCCGCCATGAACGTCTGGGCCACGATCACCGCGGGCAGCGTGAACGGCAGCGAGACCCCGATGGAGGCGAGCGCGCCGCCCGCGAGACCGGCGCGGCCGAACGCCATGAGCAGTGCGAAGCCCGCGACGGTGGGGGGCAGCACCATGGGCAGATCGATCATGACCTCCACCGCGCGCTTGCCGCGGAACTCGCGCGTCGCGAGCAGGTAGGCGGCCGGGAGCCCGAGGATCGCGACGAGCGCGGTGGATGCGAGCGTGGTGAGCAGGCTGAGCCGGAGCGCCGCGAGGACGCCCGGATCCCCGGCGCGGCGCAGGATCTCGGGGGGCGGGACGCGCGCGAGCAGTCCCACGACCGGGAGGCCGAGCAGCAGCACCAGCAGGCCCAGCGCGACGGCCGACACGACGGGAAGGAGGGGCGGCCCCGGGCGCGAGGGTGCTGCGGGGGCATGCGGATCGGTCATTGGACCCATGGGGGCCAATGTAGGAGGCGGAATCCCTTCACTCAAGCGAGCCTTGGCGAGCCTTGGCGGGCCCTTGGCGGGCCCACTGGCGCGCGAGGCGCGTGGGGGTTAGCGTTGCCGCGCATGAAACGCGTGACGGTGATGCTCGCCGGACTCCTGATGCTCGCGGCCGCGGCGGACCGCCCGGCGCCCCCGCCGGCCGGCAACGGCACGCTCTACCTGTATTTCATCCGCCACGGCTCCTACATCGCCGAGAGCGAGGTCGACGAGCGCGTCGGCAACCGGCTGGACGAAGTCGGCCGCACGCAGGCCCGCGATATCGCGCAGCGGCTCATGGACCTGCCGGTTCGGCTCGACACCCTCGTCAGCAGCGACTTCACGCGGGCGCGCGAAACGGCCGATATCATCGGGGGGATCCTGCGCCGCGGGGTCGGGCGGGACAGCCTGATTCGCGAGTGCACCCCCGAATCGGACCGGGCGGACCTCGAGTCGAAGCACCCACGGAAGGAGACCGACGCGTGCGAACGACAGCTTCAGGCCGCCTGGGCGCGGTACGTGAAACCGTCTCCCGGGCGCGACCGGCACGTGGTCCTCGTCTGTCACGGCAACGTGATCCGCTGGTTCGTGATGCGCGCCCTCGGCGCGCCCTCGCGGCGCTGGGCGAGCATGGAGATCGCGAACGCCTCGCTCACGATCATGCAGGTGCGCTCGGACGGAACGACACGCCTGGTGATGTTCAACGACATCGGGCACCTGCCGGTCGCCGCGCAGACCTGGACCGGGCGCGGTGCCGGATGGGGGCGGCGGCGCTAGTCTTCGCGGTGGCGCTCGTGGCCGGCACGCTCGTCATGGCCGCCGGTTCAGCCGCCCAGACCCCATCGCCCCTCCGCTCGTTCACATGCGCCCCAATCGAGGGGTTGCGCGCCGACAGCGTCGCTCGCGGGGAATTCCTCGACGCGTTCGACCGCGCGCTCTCCGAGCACACGCTGATGGTGACCGGGACGGCACGTGGCGAGTCGCGGGTGACGCCGTTCGAGACGCGGTTCCGACTCGGCGTCGAGGGTGAAGCGGGCGCGTGGTCCATGCGCCTCGTCGTGATGCTGCCGCCCATGGCCGCCACCACGCGCGAGGAGGTGGTCCGCGAGGGTCGCCGCGTCGTGCGGCGGTCGGTGACGAAGTCGAATCCGCACAAACGCCGTTCGCGGCGCATCGGCCTCTCGATGGTGATCCAGTCGCCGAGCGAGCGCATGGCCGGCAGTGAGCCCGAGGCCATGCTGACGTCGATCGCGTTTCCGGCGCCCCCGGCGCCTGAGGGCACCCAGCTGCTGCCCGCGCCCGGTGGCTACGAGCTGCCGTGGGCCGACGCCGGCCGCGCGGCCGGACTGCTCGCGCTCGAGGCGCTGCATCGCCGCAGCGGAGATCTGCCCCCGGCCGCGCGGGTCGACGTAACGCCGATCGTGCGCGCCGACCTCACCCCCTGATCGCCGCGATCGTCCCGGTGAAGTCCGCGCCGGTCGCGGGCGTCCGCCCGGTCATCGATTCGTCATGGACTCGAGGGCCGCGCGCGTCTTAGCCTGCGCGCATGATCCCCATCACCCGCAGGCGGTTCCTGATCCAGAGCGGCGCGTCGGTGGCCGGAACGCTGCTCGTGTCCTCCGTGGCCGAGCAGCTGCTCGCGGCGACGAGCGCGCCGCGCACGGCCGCCGCGACCGCGGATGCGTTCCCCGGCCACCTCGTCGACGAACTGGCCACGCTGGTCGCCGAGCTCGAGCGCAAGTTCCCCCACGCCTCCGCACTGTTCGCGTCGCAGTCCGGCGTCTCGGCCAGCCGGGACCGCAATGGCAAGCGCGTCAGCGAGTCCGGCTTCCCGTCGATGGGCGTCACGCTGCGCGTGTTCGACGGCAGCGAGTTCCACGAGTCGGCCATCGGCAGCGGCGATCCCGAGGCCCTGCGTGCCGCGACGCGCGACCTGATCAAGACGGTGAGCGTCGGCAAGCAGACGTACGAGATCAAGCCGCTCGAGCCCCAGGCCCAGGCGTGGCGCACGACGATGACGATCGACCCGGCGACCGTGTCGCTCGCCGACCGCATGGCGCGCGTCGAGCAGGAGTTCGACCGCATCAACTGGAACGACCCGCGCGTCAAGGGCGCCCGCGTCGGCACCGACGTCGGCCAGACGCGGCGGATCTTCGTGTCGCGCGGGCGACGGCTCGTGAGCGACCTCACGAGCGTCAATCACACCGTGTTCATGTTCGGATTCGACAAGGGCCATCCGGGCTTCGCCTTCGCGCGCAACGTCGGCCAGGGCGGGCTCGAACGCGGCGCCCTGACCGACGCCCAGCTCGAGAGGATGCGCAAGGAGTTCGTCGAGTCGTTCGGCACCGAGCCGGTGCCCGCGGGCGACTACGAGGTCGTGTTCGCCCCGTCGGTATCCGGGCTGCTCGCACACGAGAGCTTCGGCCACGGCGTCGAGATGGACCAGTTCGTGAAGGACCGCGCGAAGGCGCAGGAGTTCCTGGGCAAGCCGGTCGCCGCGAAGATCGTCACCCTGCTCGACGATCCGTCGATCGCGGGGCATCGCGGCTCGTATCCGTTCGACGACGAGGGCGTGACGTCGGCGCCGACGACGATCATCAAGGACGGAGTGTTCGTCCAGCCGCTCACCGACCTCATGTCGGCCACGTTCCTCGGCACGCCGCGTACCCCGAATGGCCGCACGCAGGCGTGGGACCGGAAGGTCTACGCCCGCATGTCGAACACGTTCTTCGCCAACGGCACGTCATCGCCCGCGGAGGTGCTCGACAGCCTCAAGGACGGCCTCTACCTCGAAGGCTTCCGCAACGGCATCGAGGACCCGCAGGGCTGGGGCATCCAGTTCACGGCCTCCACCGCGCGGGAGTACAAGAACGGCAAGCCGACCGGCAAGATCTTCGCGCCCGCGACGGTGACGGGGTACGTGCCCGAGATCCTTTCCAACATCACGATGCTCGCGAACGATCTCGAACTCGAGCCCGGCACCTGCGGCAAGGGCTGGAAGGAGTTCGTTCCGGTCACGAGCGGCGGTCCCCACCTGCGCACGCGCGCGAGGGTGTCATGACGACCACGAGCCCGACCTCACCCACGGTGGAGGCACTCCGCAAGGAGCTCGCCCGGAACAAGAGGGTCCACGCCTGGCAGCTCCGCAGCACGCGCCACGTCGGTTCGCAGACGTATCTCGTCAAGACGCAGCTCGAGTCCGAACGCCAGACGTCGGGCGAGACGCACGAGCTGACCGTGTTCGTAAAGAACGGCGAGTTGCTCGGGCGCGCGACGGCGACGCTGGACGACCAGAGCGCCGCGGCGGCGGAGCGGCGGATCGACGAATCGGTGTACATGGCGGGACTGGGAGGCGACGCGCCCTGGACGCTCCCCACGGCGGATCAATGGCCCGAGGTGCAGATCTTCGACCCGGCCCTGTCCGCCGCTCAGGCGCGCGCCACCTCCCGTGCCGTCGCCGACGCGTGGCGTGCCGAGGCGGCCGCGCATCCCGGCGTCCGGCCGTCGTCGATGGAGCTGTTCTGCGGTGAGGAGTGGACGACGCTCGAGAACTCGGCGGGGCTCGTGGCGCACGGCAGCGCCACGCGCATCTCCCTGCTCACGCTGCTGCTCGGCGAGGGCTCGAAGCCGTCAGAGCGCTACTCGTGGGTCGAGCGACGCCGCGCCAGCGATCTCGACGTGAAGGACATCGTGGGCCGCGCGGCGGAGGAGGCCCGGGATCTCACGCGCGCCGTGGTGCCGCCGTCGGGCCAGTACGGCGTGATCATCGACGCCGACGAGATCGTGGGGCTGATGGCGCCGATCGAGACCAACGCCTCGGGCGAGGGGCTGTACCAGAAGTCGTCGCGCTTCGAGGTCGGCAAGCCGCTGCCGGGTGAGGCGGCGAAGGGCGAGTCGTTCAACATGTACTCGAACGCCATCGCGCCCTACGGACTGACGAGCTACGTGTTCGACGGCAACGGCGTGGCGGGCCGGCGCGTGCAGATCGTGAAGGACGGCGTGTTCACCCAGCCGTGGGCGACCAAGCAGTTCGCCGACTACCTGCATATGACACCCACCGGCGGGTTCGCGAACCTCGAGATCCCGACGGGCAACACGCCGCTCGAGACCCTGAAGAACGGTGACGGCAAGGTGCTCTACGTGCGCTCGTTCTCATGGCTCACGCCCGACCAGCAGCGCGGCAACTTCAGCAGCGAGGTCCGCGTCGGCTACCTGTACGAGAAGGGCGTGCGAACGCCGATCAAGGGCGGCAGCGTCAGCGGCAGCGTGTTCTCGGCGCTGGGAGCCGCCCACTATGCGAAGGAGCAGGTGTTCCGCGGGGACTACCTCGGGCCGGAGGGCATTCGTTTCGACGGCCTGACGGTCTCTGGAGCCTGATGGGGAGCCTGATCAGGAATACCTGATCGACGGTTCGCTACGAGCCGGCCACGGCTCGGATTTGGTCGCCACGCCTCCTGCCGCCCGGCGCGATCCCACGCATTCCCAGCGGTTTCCGGCCCGCCCGGCAAGGCCCGCGTCTTGCAATCTCCCGGGCATCGCCCGGAATCCATCCGTTTCCACGCGGGCACACGGCGTGGATCCGACCTGATCGTCTGCGTGACACCGGCGGCCCACCAGGGGCATCGCCCGGAGCGTCCTCAAAGGAGCGTGACATGGCCTCGTTGTTCGGGAAGGGTACGAAGGACCGCGAAGTCGCCGAAGAGCTGCGCGGCATCCTCAACGAGATCCAGCAGGAGCGCAGCCGTCACGAGGCGCTGCTCAAGAAGATTCAGGGCGCCACGGAGCGGCTGGAAGAGCTGGGCGAGCCCGTCGTCCAGGCCGGCGAACGTGTCGACGCCATGAATGCCCGCGTCGAGGCGCTCGGCGGAACCCTCGACTCGATCGGACGGATCTCCGAGCAGCTGGCGGGGCTCACCGAGCGCGCCGGCGCGTTCGAGCAGAGCCAGCGTGACGCGGAAGCCCGGCTGAGCGGCACCCTCCAGCATGCCGAGAGCATCTCGTCCACGTTCGACAACGTGCGCGACCAGGTGGCCCAGGCGCTCGAGCTGCGCGACCGGCTGGCCGCCTTCCTCGAGGTCGACAAGCCGTTCCAGGAGCTGCGCGGCGACGCCGACACGCTGCGCGGGCAGGTCGAGGGCACGAGCGACCAGGTGGCCCGGCTGCGCGAGCAGCACGACCGGCTCATCGACGCCCACAAGCTGGCGATGCAGAAGATGGAAGCGCTCGACCGGCGTCGCGACGACCTCGGCCGCTCGCTGCAGGACAAGGAGCGCCGCGTCGAAAGCGTCGAGCAGGCGGTGCGCGGGCTCGACGGCATCCAGCACTCCGTGGACGGCGTGCGGCGCGAGATCGGCACGCTCAAGGCGCTCGGCGACGCGGTCATCCAGCGCGCGGCGGCCCTCGAGGCCCAGCGCGAGGCGGTCGATCGCGCGCTCGCGCAGTCGGAGAATCTCGAGCGGGCGATGCGCCAGCTCGACTCCGGCGTGCGTCAGCAGCAGGAGAACGAGCGGTCGCTCGGTGCGCTGCACGACGGGCTCAACGCCCTCAAGTCGCTGCACGAGTCCGTGCTCGAGCGATCGAGCGAGATCGCGCAGCTCCAGCGCGAAGCCGAGGAGCAGACCCGCGCCACGCGCCAGGACCTGGCCGGCGTCACGGACGAGATGAAGAAGACCGTCGAGCGGTTCGACTTCGAGGGCCGCGGTCTCGAGTCCGTCAGCCAGCGGGTCGCCGATCTGCGCGCCGCGCTCGCCGATTGTGAGGTGCGGTTCAAGGCACTCGCCGAGCCGAGCCAGTCGGTCGGCAGCCTCAGGGCCCAGTCCGAGCAGCTCGCGAAGCAGGTGCAGGCCCTCACCGAGGCGGTGCGGCAGGCGGACCAGGACATGGCGCGTTTCCTCACGCTGCGCGGCGATCTCGACGAGACCGCTCGCACGGCACGCGAGATCGGCGGCCGCCTCGGCGAGTTCGTCGACGCGCGGCCGGTCGTGGAGGCGGCACTCGGCGATCTGCGCCAGCTCGGCGCCGCTCACGCGTCGGTGCAGGACGCGCTCGAGCAGGCGCGGCTGGCCGGCACCGAGATCGAGCGGCTGCACGAGTCCCAGGCGGCGGCCCGGTCGTGGCTCACCGAAGCAGAGGGATCGCTGCGCGGGATCCGCGAGCAGGTGGGTGAGCTGCAGCAGGTGACGCCGACGATCGAGGTGGTGCAGCGCCAGGCCCAGCGGCTCGTGGATTCGCTCGCGGCGGTCGAATCGCGTCGCGAGTTCGTGGACGACCTGCACAAGCGCATGGCCGACCTGTCGTCGCTCGGCGCGCGGCTCGACGAGCGGGACCGGCAGCTCCAGTCGCGGATGGAAGCGGCGGAGCAGCGGTTCGTCGGACTCGCCCAGCGGGCGGAGGAGACGGAGCGGCTGACCGCGGCGGTGACCGCCGTCGGAGCGAGTGTCGCCGAGGCGGAGCGGCATGCCGACGCGGCGCTCAAGCAGGTGACGCGGACCTCGGAGCGATGCGAGGCGGTCGAGGCACTGGCCGAACAGACGCGCGCGCTCAAGGTCGACATCGATCAGCGGCAGAACGCGCTCAAGGACGCCGCGAAGGACCTCCAGAAGGCGTCCGCGCTGCGCAAGGAATCGGCGGCGACCGCGCAGGAGCTGGAGGCTCTGGCGACCCAGCTCGCCGAGTCCGTGTCGCGTGCCGGCCAGCAGACCGCGGACGTGGCGGCGCTCTCGACGCAGCTCGAGGGACGCGCCTCGAATCTCCGGTTCGTCGAGAAGCGGCTGGGCGACTTCGAGACCCGGCTCGAGACCTGGGAGCCCGTCGAAAAGGAGATCCACCGGTCACTCGACCAGATCACCTCGCGCCTGGGTACGGTCGAAGCGCTGCAGGCCGAGCTCGACCGCATGTTCACGGTGGCCGAAACGACGACCCAGCAGGTGCGCGAGATCACCTCGGCGACGCAGGAAGTCGAGCAGAGCCGCACGATGCTGCGCGACGTCCAGGGGCGGCTCGAGGGCGTGCGCGACTCGGTGCAGGGGCTCGACGAGCGCAAGCGGCAGATGACCAAGGCCGAGGAGCGGCTGGCCCGCGCCGAGGCGCTGCTCGTGGACGTCCAGACCAGTCTCGAGGCGCTGCAGGGCCAGAAGTCGCTGGTCGACCAGGCCATCGAGAAGGCGGGATCACTCCAGTTCCTGGTCAAGCAGGCCGAGGCGACGATCGAGGGCATGCGCAGCGAGCGCGAGACGTCGTCGCGCGTGCGGACCGCGGTGGCCGTGGGACGCGATGTCGACGATGACGATGACGACGATGCCGACGACGAGGTGAGCCAGGCCCGCGCGGCCTGAGCGCACGGACGAAACAGGACGCGGCGCGGGTCGGTTCGATCCGCGCCGCGTTCGTATTGAGCCGGCATTCGGGGTAAGGTGCGCCGCCTGATGCGTACGAGCGACCGGGATTCGCGCGCGTGAGTTCGGAACGACGGCCGAGCCGCTTCACCGCCGCCCTGCACGGCGTCGAGGGCGGGGTGCTGGTCACCGCGTTCCTGTTGTCGATGGTGCTGCCGCTGATCGATGCCATCGGTCGCCCCCTCGGCGGCTTCTCGATCCCCGGCGCCGGCTCCTACCGCGCCCAGCTCACGCTGTGGCTCGCGCTGCTCGGCGGCCTCGTCGCGGCGCGCGAGCGCAAGCACCTCACGCTGTCGACCGCCGAGGCGATCGAGAAGGTGCATCTGCGGAATGCCGCCGCGCTGCTCGGGTCGGCGGTGACCGCCGCCGTGTGCGGCGTGCTCGCCTACTCGGCGTTCGGCGTCGTGGCGGCGGATCGCGAGCAAGGGCAGGTGCTGCCGATCGGGCTCCCGACCTGGGTGAGCGAGTGCATCATGCCCGTGGCGCTCGCCCTGATCGCGCTGCGCGTCGCGTGGGGCGCTTCGGAGCGGTGGCCGGGACGCCTGGTGGCGCTCGCCGCCATCGGCGTCGCGTTCTCAATCGGACTCGCCCCGGGTGCGGCGCACGCGCTCGCGTTCCCCCTGATCGCCGTTATCATCGGCGCGGCGCTGATCGGCGCCCCGGTGTTCGTCGCGATGGGCGGCATCGCGCTCGTGCTGTTCTTCAAGGACGGCGTGCCCGTCTCGGCCGTGACGGCGGACATCTACCGCCTGATGGTGTCGCCGACGCTGCCGGCCGTACCGCTGCTCACCGCGTGCGGCTACGTGCTCGCCGAATCGAACGCCTCGCACCGCCTGGTGCGCTTCTTCCGTGCGGTGTTCGGTTGGATGCCGGGCGGCGTCGCCGTGCTCGTGGCGGCCGTGTGCGCGCTGTTCACCACCTTCACCGGCGGCTCGGGCGTCACGATCATGGCGCTCGGTGGCCTGCTGTACCCGATCCTGCTCAAGGACCGCTATCCGGAAGGTTTCTCGCTCGGCCTCGTCACCGCCTCGGGCAGCCTCGGGCTGCTGCTGCCGCCGAGCCTGCCGGTCATTCTCTACGCCGTCGTCGCCAACGTGCCCGCCGATTCGCTCTACATCGCCGGCCTCGTGCCCGGGCTCCTGCTCATCTTGATCGTGGCGATCTACGGCATCCACATGGGACGCCGCGTCCAGTCACCGACCCAGGCGTTCTCGGGGCGCGAGGTGCTGGCCTCGGCGTGGAGCGCGAAGTGGGAGCTGTCGGTCCCGATCATCGTCGTCGTGCTGTTCACGAGCGGGCTCGCGACGATGGTCGAGGCCGCCGCGGCCGCCTTCGCCTACGCGATCGTGGTCGAGTGCTTCATCACGCGCGACATCCATCCCACGCGGGACCTGCCCGGCGTGCTCCTCAAGGCGGGCATCCTGTGCGGCGCGGTGCTCATCCTGCTGTCGAGCGCGCTGGGCCTGACCGGCTGGCTCGTCGACGCCCAGATCCCCGACCGGCTGCTCACGGCGGTACAGGCGCGCATTCATTCGCCCCACGTATTCCTGCTCGCCCTGAACGTCGTGCTGCTCGTGCTCGGCAGCGTGCTCGAGATCTACTCGGCGATCGTCATCCTGGCGCCGCTCGTGGCGCCGATCGGCGCCGCCTTCGGCATCGACCCCGTCCACCTCGGCGTCGTGTTCCTCGCGAATCTGGAACTGGGGTTCCTGTTCCCGCCCGCCGGCCTGAACCTGTTCCTGGCGTCGTCGCGATTCGGCACACCGCTACCGCAGTTGTACCGGCACGTGGTCCCGTTCCTGATCATCCTCGGCGCCGGCGTGCTCGCCATCACCTACTTCCCGCAGATGTCGACGGGCGTCGTGAAGCTGCTCGGGAAGTGACGGGGACCCGCCTCAGGTGGCGAGGCGGCGCCTGAGCGACTCGAACCGGCCGCGCCCGACCGCGAGCGAAGCGCCGTCGTCGAGAACGGCGGAGTGGCCCCCGTCGCCGTCGGGCAGGAGTTCGCGGATGCGCTCGAGGTTCACGATGCTCGAGCGGTGGAGCCGGAAGAAGCGCTCCGGATCGAGCTGGCGCTCGAGCTCGTTCATCGTCTGGCGCACCAGGTGGGTCCGCGTCCCCACGTGCAGGCGCTCGCGCGGAATGCGCTCGAGCGCCTCGGCGGCATCGCATTCGGCGACCAACTCGACCTCCGGGTCGGCGGCGAGCATGAGCCGAAGTGTGCGCCGGGCGATCGGCTCGTCGTCGACGACCATGGCGCGAATCGGGTCAGCCATTCGTCGCCCCGTCGGTTCGTGTGCCCCCGGTCTCCCACGGCAGGTCGATGCGAAGCTCGAAGCGATCCGGCGTGCGCGCGACGTCCAGTCGCGCAGCCTTCCCGTACAGGCGCTCGAGCCGCTCGCGCGTGTTGTCGAGCCCGATGCCGAACCCGGCCGGCTCGGAAGCCGTCGCGCAGACGCTGTTCGCGATCTCGACGCGCAGGCATCCGTTCACGCGCCGGGCGCGCAGCGCGACCTCGAGCGGGTGCGCCGAGGGGCCGAGGCCGTGACGCACGGCGTTCTCGACGAGCGGCTGGAGCAGCAGCCGCGGGACGCGCACCGGCAGTGTCTCGGCGTCCGCATCGAGGCACACGGACAGGCGGTCGCGATGCCGCAGCTCCTGGATCGCCACGTAGCGCCGGATCGCGTCCAGCTCGTCGCGCAGCGCGACCTCGGGGGCGCCGCGCGAGTCGAGCGCGTAGCGCAGCAGATCGCTGAGCCCCGCGAGCGTCGTGATCGCGGCCTGCGGCTCCCCGCCGCGGATCAGCCCCGAGACGGTGTGGAGCGCGTTGAACAGGAAGTGGGGCTGGAGCTGAGCCGACAGGGCGTCGAGCCGCGCCCGCGCCAGCTCGCGTTCGAGCTCGGATGCGCGCAGCGCGCGCTCGCGCGAGCGGCGGTGAAAGTCGATGGCGTAGATGACGCCGACCGTTCCCGCATAGACGAGGACCTGGAGCGGAAAGTGCGCGCCGAAGTAGCGGAAGAAGTCGCGTCCGAAGCGCATGCGATCGATGGGCTCGAACGGCTGGAGCAGCACGAGCATGGCGCACAGCCACGCGATGAACCCCGTCGCGAGCGCGGCCGCCGCCGGGACGTGAATGGCGACGGCGCGCGCCGTCGGCGGCAGCAGCGGATACCGTCGCGCGAGCCACGCGATGAGCGGTGCGGCTGCCGCCCAGTACAGGAACACCAGCACCTCGCAGGCCAGCATGCGCGGCAGCGAATGGTGGTGCGACAGCATCGACAGGTACGTGTGGAGTCCGACGAAGATCGCGAAGGCGACCCAGAAGGCGACGACGAGCACGGCGGTGAGCCGCATCGACGCGGCCGAGCGGCGGGCGTGGGCCGGTTCGGAGGCGATCGCGGGGGTCGGAGGCGCGGGCGTCGAGTCGGTCATCGGCGTCACCAGTCCCCGCATGAGGGTCACACCTCCCGTACACCCACCACGAACGCACGAAGTCTATCACCGTGGCCCGCACGGGATCGGGGCTCGAGCCCGCCCCCGGAGTGGTGCCCGTCGCGCGGCCGGTTCGCACGGCTCATGCAGGGAAGCGCGGGTGGCCTGCAGGCGGGGCGGCGGGAGCACGCGGAATCCGGGTGGAACGCCGGCCGGCAGGGGTCGTACAGTGTCGCCCCATGAACAGCATGAATGCCATGCGCGCGTTGGTCGTCTGCGTCGTCGCCGCGGGGGGGATCGCGGGCGCCGCGGCCGCGGCGGCGCCCGTGACCGAGATCACGCAACTCGAGTCCCACGGCGAAGGCGCTCCCGATCTCCCGCGTCCAGTGCCATCGCCTCGTCCCCACCAGGCGGCCGGTCACCCCATGCGCTACCACGTGATCCTGCCGGCAGGTTGGAGCGCCGGGACGAGCTGGCCGGTGGTCGTGGTCGTCGCCGACGCTCATCGCGACTTCACGCAGAACATGCGCCGCTTCGCCCGTGTCCCGGCGGCGCGTCGGTTCATCCTCATCGCGCCCGAGGTACTGACCTGCGGCGGCACGCGCGATCTCACGACGCCGCCCTACAGCTATACGCCCGCCGACTGGCAGGCCGCGCGCAAGGCGACGGACGCCGAGTTCGACGACCGCGGTCTGGCGGCCGTGCTGGTCGAGGTGCATTCGCGGTGGGGAGGCGAGCCGCGCGCGTTCCTGACCGGCTGGGAGGCCGGCGGGCACACCGTGTGGGCACAGGCGCTTCGACGTCCCGAGCGCTGGCGCGCGGTCGCGCCCGTGACGCCGAACTACCAGGGTCGCGGACTCTCGCACGAGACCTTCTCGACCGATACGTCCCGGACGACGCTGCCGATCCAGGTGTTCTGGTGCGGGTCCCCGACCGGTGAATTCGCACAGGCGATGCACTTCCTTCGCGACCAGACGGACCGCGCGGTCGCGGACGCGCGTGCCCATGGTTTCCTGCCGCGCCCGGTCCGGACGGTCACGGGCGCCGACCACGGCCCGCTCGCCGAGCCGGTGATCGCGTGGTTCGATTCGCTGGCGCGTCGCGCTCCGGCACGCTGATACCGTAGTCTGAAGCCGTCGCTTGCGGGCCGCGATCCCGTTCCTCCACCCCGGAGTCCTCGAATGCACCGACGTTTCGCCGTGCTCGCCCTGCTGCTCGCCCCGGTGCTGGCCCTGGTGCTGGCCCCGACGCTTGCCGCTTCCGCCGCGGCCTCCGATACGAGCCACTTCGTGATCCGTCTCGGGAGCGACACCGTGTTCGTCGAGCGCGTGTCGCGCGAGCCCGACCGCGTGGTCGTCGACCAGGTGACCCGCACGCCGCGCGTGATGCGCCGCCGCTTCGAATACACGTATGCGGGTGGCGATCTCCGCCACTTCTCGATGGTCGTCACGCCGGCCGGCGCGAAGGCGCCGTCGCAGACCATCGATGCCTCGCGCACGGCGGACTCGCTCGTCGGCACGGTGCAGAGCGGTACGGCGCCGATGCAGCGCACGGCCGTCGCCCTGCCGCCGGGAACGCTCGTCGCACCCCTCAGCAGCCTGTGGTCCGTCTACGAAGGCCAGCTCATGGTGCTCGCGCGCAGCAAGTCCGACAGCGTGCACGGCCACGTGTACTTCCTCGGCGGTTCGAACGCGTTCGAGATCGGCATGCGCCGGCTGTCCGCCGACTCCGTCGAGATCCACACCGAAGCCGGCGATCTCTACCACGCGCGCGTCGATCACGACGGCCATGTGCTCGGCGTGCTGCCCATCCATGGCACCGGCAGGTTCAGCGTCGAACGCGTCGCCTCGCTCGACCTGGACGCGTTCGCGAATGCGTTCGCCGAGCGCGAGAAGGCCGGCTCGGGCGTCGGCGTGCTGTCGCCGCGGGACACCGTTCGCGCGGACGTGGGCGGCGCGCACCTGTGGGTGGACTACGGGCGGCCGGCGCGCCGCGGGCGTGAGCTGTTCGGCAACGTCGTGCCGTACCGCGAGGTGTGGCGGACGGGCGCGAACGCGGCGACGCAGTTCAAGACCGACCGCGCGCTCCGCTTCGGCGATGTCGAGGTCCCGGCCGGTTTCTACACGCTGTGGTCGATCCCGACCGAGGGCGGCTGGACGCTGCTCGTGAACAGCGAGACGGGCCAGTGGGGCACCGAGCACAAGTCCGAGAAGGACCTCTACCGCATTCCGATGACGTCGGAGGTGCTCACGTACCCCGTCGAGCGGTTCACGATTTCGTTCACGCCCGGGAACGCCGGGGGCATGCTCGTGTTCGACTGGTGGGCGACCCGCGCGAAGGCGGCGTTCACCGTCGTGCCCTAGATGCCGCGAGGGAATGAGCGGGAACCGCGCGTGACCGTAGGGGCCGCCAAACTTTGTACCGTAGGCGATGTGCGGCGCCGGAGGACCGGGAACCGCGCGTGACCGGAGGGGCCGCTAAACTTTGTACCGTAGGCGCGCCGCGGCCCCGGAGGTCATGCGCGGTTCCCGGTCCCCCCGGCCAAGGAGAAGTTAGCGGGCGGAAGGATCAGCGGGCCGGCGGCACCGCGACGAACACGCGCTCGATCGCATCGCGCCGGATCCAGCCGCCGCCGCCCCCGGGCAGCTGGGCGAGCACGTAGTCCCCGCGCATCTCGCGCACGGCCACCTCGCTGCCGTCGTGGAGCAGCAGGATCTCCTTGGCGTCGTCGCTCGGGCCGCTCAGCGCGCTGACCTGCGGCACCACGATGGCCGCGGGTCGCGCGTCGATCTCGGCCCTCCACGCGAGTTGCGTCGCCAGCGCGAAGGTGGCCGCCACCGCGAGCACCGAGGCCGCCGCGACGGCGAGGCGCGAACGCCGGACGATCCACACGCCGAGGCCCAGCGTCGCGAGCAGGACGCCGAAGGCGGCGAGCAGCGCGGACTCGCGGTGCGACAGGACGTGGAGCGCGTCGTACAGCGCGAGAGCCAGCGGGCCGGGTGCCCCGAGTGTCTTGTCGGCACGGTAGGCGCGCGCGAACGCCAGGTTCGTCGCGATGTCGGCGTCGCGCGGCGCGAGGTACCGCGCGCGGCGATAGGCGAGGATCGCCTGGCCGATGCGGCCCGACTTGAATTCGGCGTTGCCGAGGTTGTAGAGCGCCGGCGCGCTGGCCCCACCACGCAACGCCGCCTGGTACGCCGAGACGGCGCCGTTGAAGTCCTTCGCCGCATACAGGCGGTTGCCCTCGTTGTAGGCATCGACCGGGCGGAGGGCCGTCGCGAGCAACAGCAGCACGGCGATCACGAGCGGACTCCCGGCGGCCGCACGGTCAGATCCGGCCCAGCGCGTCGCGCGTGCGCTCGAACAGCGCGCGCGGGTCATGCGCGTCGAGCAGTCCCGGCGAGAAGCGGGCGATCTCGCACTGGTCGATGATCGCGATCAGCTCGGCCGCCAGCTCCGGCGCGACCGCGCGCTGTTCCAGCTCCGCCCGCAGCCGGTCGCGCGTCATGGCGTGCGAGTCGATGTCGAAGCGGTCGCCGACGTATCCCGAGACGGCCTGGGTGAGCGACGCGTGGAAACCCTGCTCGTCGTGCTTGCGGAGCCGCGACTCCGCGTCCTTGAGCCGTCGCCGCACGAGGCCCGACGAGCGGGTCTTGCGCGCGTAGCCGCGATCCGAGGCGAGTCGCTCCGAGTGGCCACGGTAGCCGAACGCGACGCCGAGCACGCCCAACGAGAGGAGGTAGACGAGGTTGGGCCAGAACGGCGGGGCGAGCGGGGCCGTGTCGAGGGCGCGCAGGTCCGGTTTGATGTAGCCGATGTCGCTCCCCAGCACCCGGAGACCCGAAGCCTCGGCGACCGGGGACGCGGTGACGTTGGATCCCGTGGCCGTGAACTCGAACGGCCCGGCGTGGAGCGTGCGATAGGCGCGGGCCTTCGGATCGAAGTACGCGAGCGCGATCGCCGGCACCGTGAAGCGGCCGTCGCGCTGCGGGATCATCGGGAACCGGAACGTGCGGCTGCCGCGTACGACGTCACCGCTGACGCGCGACTCGTCCTTGGTCTCGGGCGGCAGGATGCGCAGTCCGGCCACGGTCTCGATCCGCGGCTTGTCGATCATCCGGACGTTGCCCGTGCCCGAGACGCGGACCACGAGATTGACGGGCTCGCCGTTGGCGGTAGCGGCGCGGTCGAGGTTCGCCGCCCAGTCGAACTGGCCGACGCCGCCCGAGAACTCCGCGGGCCGGTCGCGTTCGGGGAGGTCGAGCACCTGGATCGTCACGGGTTTCGATCGGATGCGAACCGCCTGGCTGGTCCCGAAGGCGTCGAAGAAGTCCCGCGGCGCCTGTGCTACCGAGACGTTGAAGCTCATCGGCTTGATCGTCGCAACACCGGGGGAGAGCGGGAACAGGATCGACTTCTTGAGTGGCGCCACAGCGAACGACTTGCCGTCGATGGTCCGGCGCTGGAAGTCGAACCGTTCGGCATCGAACACCTTCTCGACCCAGAACCCTTCGAACGCGGGGACCTCGGCCCAGCCGCCGTTGCTGATCTGGAAGCGCGTGAGGAGGGAGACGTCGAGCAGCAGCGGCTCGCCGACGTACACGCTGCGGCGGCTCGGCGTCACCGACAGGGTGAGATTGCCGTCGACCGGCAACTGCGACCGCTGCGCCGGCAATCCGGGCGACGACGACGAGGGCTGCGGCGCCGCCTGCGCCTGCGGCGCCTTGACCACGGTGATCTCGACGGGCGCGGTCTGGTATTCGCGGCCCTGGTAGGTGAGCCGGCACGGGGCAATCGTCACCTTGCCGAGCTGCTTCGCGGCCAGGGCGTAGATGAAGCTCACCGTCGCCTGCCGCTTCATCTGGCCATTGACGATCGAGATGTTCGTCGACT
The DNA here is from genome assembly GCA_031364505.1 of Candidatus Eiseniibacteriota bacterium. GTDB lineage: Bacteria > Eisenbacteria > RBG-16-71-46 > RBG-16-71-46 > RBG-16-71-46 > JANLWK01. Next base: position 25,921 of record JANLWK010000347.1, read on the forward strand.
GGGACGAAGAGCTGCCGAGCACGTTCACGTCCGGCAGCGGCGGCAGCACGGGGGAAGGCACCGACAGCATGTCCTCGCCCTGGACGGTGAGCACGAACTGGAACGGCTCGCCGAGTCCGACCGTGGTTCGGTCGACCGACGCCGAGAACTGGAGCTCGGCCGCTCCCGCCACCGATGCGAACGCCGATGCGAACGCCAGCGCGAGCGGCGGCACAATTCGGGCGGCCCTCCACGCGCGGCGGCTCACCAGTCCTTGCCTCCGGCGCCGGCGGACGCCTGGGGTTTCTTGGGCTGGCGCTTCAGCGTCTCCTGCTCCTTGCCCTCGAGCGCCTGGAGCATGCGATCCGCCTGCTCCTTGCTGATGGCGCCCTTTTGGGGCTGGGCCTGGGACTGCTGCTGCCCGCCCTGTTGTGGCTGCTGTTGCGGTTGTTGCTGATTCTGCGGCTGCTTCTGTTGTTGCGACGAGTCGGGCTGTTGCGGTTGATCCTTGAGCTTCCAGCAGTATTCCAGGTTCTCCTGCGCCTGGCGGTCACCGGGCCGCTGCAGCAGGGCCTGGGTGTACGCGGCGATCGCCTCGTCGAGCTGCCGCTGGCGGACGTGGGAGTTGCCCATGTTGTAGAGACTGCGCGCGCGGAGTTTCTTCGATTTCGTCAGCAAGCCCAGCTGGAAGTGCTCCGAGGCCTCCGGGTAGCGCTGGAGCGCATAGAGCGCACGACCGATGTCGTAGTGGATGCGCACGTTGTCGGGCTGGAGCACGAGCGCCTCCTGGTAGGCACGCACGGCCTCGTCGTACTTGCCGGACTTCTCGAGCGCCAGCCCGCGCCGCATGCTCGCACCCACGTCGGCATGGGCGCACGCCGCGAGGGCGATCATGGCGACGGTCGCGATCGCGGCCGTGCGTGTGCGGATGCCGGCGGCCGGAGCGGACCGAGGACCGCGGCGCGCCCGCGCGCGCCACCACGATCCGAACGCCTCGCCGCGGCGGTCGTTCAGGACCAGGCCGAGCAACAGGAGCACGAACCCCGCGAGCAGGAATCCCTGGTAACGCTCCTCGTATTCGACGTACTCGCCGCCGCCGATCGTCTTCTTCTGCATCTGGTCGAGCGAGGCGACGAGTTCGTCGAGGTTGACGCTGGCCGAGCGGAAGTAGCGGCCATTCGTCGCCTTGGCCATCACGAGCAGCAGGCGCTCGGCGAGACGCGTCACGACGATCTGGTCGTTGGCGTCCTTCGCGTAGCTCGTTCCGGAGGTGCCCGACTCGGGAATCGTCGAGCCCTCGGGCGTGCCCACGCCGACGGCGAAGATGCGGATCCCTTGCGAGGCGGCGATCTGCGTCGCGACGCCGGGATCGCCGTCGAGGTTGTCGCCGTCGGTGATCAGCACCAGCGCCTTCGAGTGCCCGGGACCCGGGTCGAACAGCGAGGCGGCGGCCTCGACCGCGTGCTGGATGTTCGTGCCGGGCTTCGGCATGTTGCCGGGATCGATGATGTCGAGGAACAGTTTTGCCGCCTCGACGTCCGGCGTGAGCGGGCACATGACCTGCGCCTCGCCGGCGAACGCGACGATGCCGACGCGGTTCGTGGTCAGGTTGTCGAGGAGTGCGGCGATCTGGCTCTTGGCGCGCGCGAGGCGGCTCGGCGGCACGTCGCCCGCGAGCATGCTCTTCGACGCGTCCAGGGCGAACACGATGTCGATGCCGCGGCCCTTGTAGACCTGGAGCTTCTCGCCCCATTGCGGCCGCGCCACCGCGACGAGCAGCAGCGCGAGGCCGGTGAGCACGCACGCCGTCTTCACCGCGGCGAGGCGGCCGCTCCGGCTGTCGGTGAGCCGCGGCACGAGGCCGGGGTCGGCGAGGCGGCGGAGCGCTCGGCGCCGGAACGCCGCGCCGATCACGGCCAGCAGCGCGAGCGCCGGCACGGCGAGCAGCAACGGCAGCCACTGGGACGCACCCCAACGGATCACGGCAGCCGCCTCCAGACGAGGAGCGGTAGCACCTGGCCGAGCAGGAAGGCGAACGCCGCCGGCAGCAGGAACAGGCTGGCCTGCTCGGCGTACAGCGTGTGGCGCGCCGTCTTGAAGCGCGTGGGCTCGAGCCGGCCGATGTCCTCGTAGATCCCCTTGAGCGCCTGGTCGTCGGACGCCACGTAGGCGCGCCCGCCCGTCAGCCCCGAGATGGCCTCGAGCGCCTTCATGTCGAAGTCGGCGGCGACGGTCTGCGGGCGCGCGCCCCAGATCGGGTCGTTCACCATCACGGTGACGGGCGACTGCGATCCGACGCCGATACAGTAGACGCGGATGCCGTAGCTCTGGGCAAGGCGGGCCGCGGTCATGGGGTCGATCTCGCCGGCGTTGTTGAGTCCGTCGGTGAGCAGGATCACGACTTTGTTTTTCGCGGCGGAGTGGCGCAGCCGGTTGACCGCGCTCGCGAGTCCCATGCCGATCGCCGTGCGCGCCGACTCGATCTGCCCGAGCTTGAGCCGCGCGATGATCGACTGGAGGATCGCGCGGTCCGACGTGAGCGGGCAGAGCGTCATCGCGCCGTTCGCGAACACCGAGAGCCCGATGCGGTCGCCGTCGCGCGTCGAGACGAACTCCGCGGCCCGCTCGCGCGCGGCCGAGATCCTGTCTGGCCGGAGGTCCGGCGTGGACATCGACTCCGAGACGTCCATGCACAGCATGATGTCGATGCCGCGCGATTCGATCTCTTCGTACACGCGCCCGCGTTGCGGCCGGGCCAGGGCGACCACGGCGAGCACGAGGGCGGCGGTGTTGATCACGAGCAGCAGGGGCCGGAGCCAGCGACCGAAGCCCTGGCGCGTGCGCAGGAAGGCGACGTCCGGGAAGCGGACCGCCGCCGATCGCTTGTGCAGTTCGAGCCAGACGAACGCGGCGACCGGGACGAGCAGCAGCAGGTAGGCGGGCGAGGCGAAGCGCACGGTCAGGCGCTCCCTTCGGCCGCGAGCGTCCCACCCGTCGGACCCTGGGGGTTCGCCGGTCCCGTGGGACCTTGCGTGGCGGTCTCGACGGGGCGCGTCCGCTGGACGATGTCGCGCACCTGCTCGATGGCGGACTCCGCTTCATCGGCCGGCGGCATCCACTTGGCGTACTTCACGAGGTCGGCCCGCGTGATGAAGCGGCTCACTTCGTCGCGCAACGGCGTCCTGTGCACGCGCATCGCGGCGAGCATCTCGGAGCTGGTCTGCTCGACGGCGCCGAACTCGAACCGGCGTTCGATATACCGCTTGAGCACTTCGGACAGCGCGTAGTAGTAGCGCTGGGCCTGGCCGCCGGCGAGCCATTCGCGCCACGGCATCGCGTCCAGAGCGGCGAGCGCTTCCTCCCACGGCGGGAGCGGGGCGGCGGCCTCGGCACGGATCTCGCGCCACCGCCGGAGCAGCCGGCGCGCGAGCCACGCGAGGCCTAAGAGCAGCAGGATCGCGCCGGGAGTGATCCACAGCAGCCGGTTCGGGAACGTCTCGTGCGGCGCGAGCCCGTGGATGTCCGCCATCTTGGGCGGCAGCACGCTCATGATGGTCACCGACGCGGTGTCGCTCTGCAGCGTGTCGCTGCGATCGCCGGAATGGACGAGGAACCGGAGCGGCGGAAACCGGTGGCGGCCCGCGCGGAACCCGGCGACGCTCAGGTCGTAGGTCGTCACGTCCGTGTCCGATCGGGAGGCCGTCTTGCGTTTCTCGGACGCCACCACGAACACGCCCATCGTGTCGGCGAGCGGGCCGGTCACGAGGCTCCGCTTCGGCGTCGTGACGACGAGCGTGACCTGGAACCGGTCGCCGACCGTGAGCCGGGCCGGCACGCGGACGCGCGTGGCGACGCCCAGAGAGACAGACGGTTGGCCGGGCGCCGGAGCGGGTGCCGCGAGGGCGGCGGCGAGGACGAGTGCTAGGAGCATGGGAGCTTCAGTGGAACCGCCGGGCCCGAAGCTGGAAGAACGCGTGGAGCCTGGGCGTGAAATCCTCGTCCGTGCGCAACGGGATGGTGTCGATGCCGAGCTGGCGGAACATCCGGTCGCGCTCGGCGACGCGCGCGCGGACGTGCGCTGCGTAGGCCGTCCGGAGCCCGGCGTTCGACGTGTCGATCGTGACGATCTCGCCCGTCTCCGCATCCTCGATGTCGACGAGGCCCACCCGCGGCAGCTCGGTCTCGGCGGGATCGCTGATGGGGACCGCGACGAGGTCGTGCCGGCGCGCGACGATCCCGAGCGGGATCCGCACCGCTGGCGCGGCGAATCCCGCGCCCAGGAAATCGCTCAGCAGGAAGACGATCGCGCGATGCTTCTGCGTGCGCATGACGAATTCGAGCGCCGCCGCGGGAGCCGTGCCGCGCCCCTCGGGCTCGAACGACAGGATGTCCCGCACGAGGCGCAGGACGTGCTGCTTGCCCTTCCGGGGCGGCACGAAGCGTTCGACACGGTCGGTGAAGAACATCAGCCCGACCTTGTCGTTGTTCGTGACGGCCGAGAACGCCACGGTCGCCGCGACCTGCGCCGACTGCTCGAGCTTGAACCGCGAGCGCGTGCCGAAGTAGCCCGACCCCGACGCGTCGACGCACAGGATCACGGTGAGCTCGCGCTCCTCGACGAACTTCTTCACGTAGGGCCTGCCCATGCGGGCCGTGACCTTCCAGTCGATCGCGCGGATGTCGTCGCCCACGGTGTATTCGCGCACGTCGACGAACTCCATGCCGGTGCCCTTGAACGTGGACCGGTACTCGCCGACGAAGGTGGAGTTGATCACCTTGCGCGTCGTGAGCTCGATCTGGCGCAGTTTCTTCAGGAATTCGAGCGAGAGCATGGCAGGACCGGGTGGCGCGACACCGCGTGGGCGAGCCGGAGCGGGTTCAGGGTACTTCGACCGACGCCAGGATCTTCTGGATCACGTCGTCCGTCGACAGTTCCTCCGCCTCGGCCTCGTATGTTAGGAGGATGCGGTGACGCAGCACGTCGGCGGCCAGCTCCTTCACGTCCTCGGGAATCACGAATCCGCGCCGCTTGAGGAACGCCATCGCACGCACGGCCAGGGTCAGGTTGATCGAGGCTCGCGGCGAGGCGCCGAAACGGATCAGCGGCTTCAGCTCGGGGAGGCCGTACTTCTCGGGCTCGCGCGTGGCGAAGACCAGGTCGAGAATGTAGTCACGAAGCTTGCGATCGATGTACACCGTGCGGCACAGCTCGCGGGCCTTGATGATGTCAGCGGGGTCGACCACGGCGTTGATCTTCGGCTCGCCGGTGATCGCGATGCGCTCGACGATCTCGCGCTCCTCCTCCTTGCTCGGGTAGGTGAGGCGGATCTTGAGCAGGAACCGGTCGAGCTGCGCTTCGGGCAGCGGATAGGTGCCTTCCTGCTCGATCGGGTTCTGTGTCGCGAGCACGAGGAACGGGTCGTCGAGCTTGAACGTCTGCTCACCGATCGTGACCTGGCGCTCCTGCATCGCCTCGAGCAGCGCGCTCTGGACCTTGGGCGGGGTGCGGTTGATCTCGTCGGCCAGGATGAGATTCGCGAAGATCGGCCCCTTGCTTGTCACGAACTCGCCGGTCTTCTGGTTGTAGATCATCGTGCCGATGATGTCCGACGGCAGCAGGTCGGGCGTGAACTGGATGCGCTGGTAGCGCGTGCGGATCGCGGCCGCCAGCGAGCGCACCGCGTACGTCTTGGCCAGCCCGGGGACACCCTCGATCAGCACGTGGCCGTTCGCGAGCAGCCCCACCATCAGCCGGTTGAGCAGATACGTCTGGCCGACGATCGCCTTCGAGACCTCGGCCAGGATCGACTGGACGACCACCCCTTCACGCTCGATCCGCTCGTTGACGGCGCGGATCTCGTCGGTCTGAATCCCCATGGTTCCTCCGGTCATGCGTGACCGTTACGGCGCGACTTGGCTTCGGCTCCGGTCGGGAGCCGCGAACGGCGAGAGCGAGCGATCCTATCGTTGGACGGCGAAACGTCGTCAAGCGGGCGCAAAATCACGTGCGCCAGCGTCCCGCGGGCGCGTCGCGGCGTGATGGCCGAACGAACGCGGCGAAACCGCCTATCGGGCGCCCGGGATGCGGCCGGCGACGACGGGCACCATCCACACCGAATAGCGCCGCGGATCGCGGATGTCCGTGATCATCTGATCGAACTGCGCCGTGGCCTCGGCGCGGGTGTAGCGGCCGAGCTCCGCGATCGGTTCGGCATAGCCGTCCCGCCAGGCTTCGAGGATCCGGGCGAACGTATCGGGCGGCACGCGCAGCGTGTCGACGATCACGTAGTCGACCGTCAGGTCCTCGACCCCGAGATCGCGCAGGTGCGTGTAGCTGTGGCGGCCGACGTACAGATCCGTCTCCGTCGCCCGGCCAAACCGCGCCGGCGAGTCGTGCCAGAACTCCCGCACGTCCAGCCCGTGGACCGGGAAGTGGAGCATTCCGTAGTCCTCGGGGATCAAGTGCAGCCGGCCGCCGGGCCGGGTCACGCGCGCGAGCTCGGCGAGCACGCGGTCCGCGTGCGGAATCGAATGGATGACATGGCGGCACACGGTGAGGTCGAACGTGGCGTCCGGCAGGCCGAGCTCGAAGATGCTCCGGTTCTCGAAACGGAGCCGCGAGCCGAACCGGGCGTGGCGCTCGCGGGCGAGCTCGAGATGGCCGTCGAGAATATCGACCCCCAGCACCTGCGCACGCGGGAACATCTCCGCCAGCCGCGAGGCCCCTTCGCCCGTTCCGCAACCCGCATCGAGGACGCGGATGTCGTCGGCGAAGCCATAGCGGCGGATCAGCTCGCGCTCCTGCGGCCAGATCGCCTGTGCCTGGGCCTCCAGGTTCCGCACCATCGACTCGTCCGCCATCATCTTTTCCTGGGGATTCAGATCCGTCACGTCCGCTCCTCCACGCTTCGGCCGAGGGTCGTCATACCCGGTGGGTGTCTCGCGACCCGGGCGGGGTCGGGCCGCTGGGCGCGCGCCCCGGCACCATCGGTCGCCCCTGCGTTATGCTGTCCCGAGCCCGCACGATAGCCGAAGCGGACGTTCCGACCGAACGGGAGGGAGTGCCAAATGAGCGGCATCGTCGCGAAGTGGCAGAGCTGGGGGCCTCAGATGGGCAGCGTGCTGCGGATCATGGCCGCGATCATGTTCATGCAATTCGGCGCGATGAAGCTGTTCGCATTCCCCGTCGGCGTCCCGCCGGCCGGTGGCGCGGCCGCCATCATGACGCAGTCGTGGATCGGCGGCGTGCTCGAGGTGTTCGGCGGCGGGCTTCTGGCGCTCGGCCTGTTCACGCGCCCAGTCGCGTTCATCCTCTCCGGCGAAATGGCCGTCGCCTACTGGCAGTTCCATGCGCCGCGAGGCTTCTGGCTCGTCGAGAATCAGGGCGGAGCGGCTGCCCTGTTCTGTTTCGTGTGGCTGTATTTCTCGGCGGCGGGGCCGGGCCCGTGGAGTGTCGATGCGCACCGCAATTGGAAGTAGGATTAGCGGCCACGCGGTTCACGGAGCCGCGGCGAGCGGCATGAGCCCGTGGCGCGCGAGGATCTGCTGGCCTTCGGGTGAGCGCACGAGGTCGATGAAGGCGCGGGCCTCGGCGGGCGAGGCGGTGCCGCGCACGACGGCGATCGGATACTCGGCGATCACGTTGGCGCCGTCGGGGATCTCGAACGCGCGCACGTAGCGCGCCACCGCCGGCGTGACGTCCGATCGGTACACGAAGCCGGCATCGGCCTCGCCGAGCTGCACCTTGCCGACCACGGACTTCACGTTCTCCTCCTCGGACACGACGTTGCGTAGCGCGCGTGTCGCGAAGTCCGGGGGATAGGCCGGGTCCTTCGCGAGGTGGCGCAGCACGATCCGGCTGTAGTGGCCGACGGGAACCGCATCGGCCCCCACGACGAGCTTGATGCCGGTCCGCGACAAGTCTTGCAGGCGCCGGATGCGGGCCGGGTTCGTCCGCGGCACGATGAGGACGAGCCGGTTGCGCGTGAACGTCGCGGCGTCGCCGTCGATCAGCCCGCGATCGCGCGCGTACGTCATCCATCGCTCGTCCGCCGAGGCGAACACGTCCGCCCGAGCGCCCTGCTCGATCTGGGTCGCGAGCTGCTGCGAGCCCGCGAGGATCATGCGAACCTTCCAGCCAGAATGCGCGGCCTCGAAGCTGCGTCCCATCTCATCGAACGCGTCGGACAGCGAGGCGGCCGCGAACACGCTCAGCGTCGACGTGCGCGCGCCCGGTGCGGCGCGCGGAGCGGCCGGCGCGAGTGCCGCCGCGACGAGTGCGACGACGACGATGCCGTGGAGCTCCACGATTCGCTTCATGCCGCGGACTCCTCCTTGCCCAGCATCACTTCGGTCGACTTGATTACCGCGAGTGCCTCGTCACCCACCGCGAGCTTCAGCCGCTCGGCCGACGACCGCGTGATCACGGCGACGAGGTCCTGGTCGCCGATGCGGAGCTGGACCTCCGCCATGAGCCCGTCGACGACGATGCGTGTGATGCGCCCGCGCAGGTGATTGCGTGCGCTCAGCGTCACGGAGCCCGGCGCGGGCGCGGTGCGAGGCGTACCGAGCAGCCGCTCGAGCTCGTCACGGCGGAACAGCCACTTCCGGCCCACGCGCGCGGCGGGGAGCTTGCCCTCGCGGGCAAGACTCTGGATGCGTTTGACGTTCAGGTGCAGCAGCTTCGCGGCCTGGTCGGCGTCGAGCATGTCCATGTGGGGTCTCCTTGTTCCGTTCCAATCGGTCGTCTAGATTACCTGAACAGGAATATAAGGTCACATAGACGCCACTCGTAGCTCCGCGAGGAGCGCCATGGAAGCACCCGTCGATCGTTGCCCGCGAGCCAGCTTCGCCCTCCTCGGTATCGTGATCGTCGTGGTCGTGGCTGCCGGATGGCCCTGTACGCCTGCCGCCGCGCAGGCGATCGACAGTCTCGCGACGCCCGTCACGACCGCGTCGTCACTCACGCTGCCGCCGCCCCGCCTGGGCGGATACCTGCAGGTGCGGAACGTCGCATCGGATCGCGCGAGCCTGACGACGTTCCTGAATCGAGCGCGCCTGTCCGCGGATGGGGCCTTGCCTTCGAAGTTCAGCTACCGGGCGCTGGTCGAGTGCCAGGCGTCCGCGGGACGCAACGCCCCCGCGACGGTGAGCCTGCGGGAGGCGATCGTGCGATGGAACCCGGCGCCGTTCAGCATCATGGCCGGTGAATTCAAGACGCCGTTCACGCGCGAATACCTGATCCCGGTGCCGGAGCTGGAGGTCGCGGACCTCGCGACGGCCGTCGATTCGATCGCGCCCAAGTACGACGTCGGGCTCATGGCGACGTACACGCTCGGCGCGCTGGCGTCGGCGTCGCTCGGCGTGTTCAACGGGGAGGGCGCCAACGCGATCGCGAACCGCGACTCGACCGTACTGTGGGTGGCCCGCGTGACCGTGCGTCCGATCCCGCAGTTGGGCCTCGGCGCGAGCGGAACGCGCGACGGCAAGGACAGCCTGCGCTGGGGCGTCGATGTGTCCGCCGAGTACCTCGGCGCCGTGGTGCGCGCGGAGTACATGACGCGCCACCGGCGAGGCCGCGATCGGAACCGCGACGACTTCGGCTGGACCGTGCTCGAGACCGCGCGGGTGCTTCCGTACTTGCAGCTCGTGGCGCGACAGGAGGACTTCCAGCGCCCGATCTTCGGAGCGGTGCGCCGCGTGCGGGGACTGGCCTACGGGACGAACATCGACGTCGCCCCGAATCGCGTGCGCCTGCTGCTCGAATTCTCACGCCGGATCACCGGCGCCAGGCAGCTCCGATGCGACTCCTTCATCGGGCAGGTGCAGGCGCGGTTCTAGGGAGGCGTGAAGCGGACCGTGCCGACGAGCGCGGAACTCGCGCGACGGGTGGCGTTTCTCCCCGCGTTCGTCGCCGATCCAACGCGGGCATTGCCGTCCCCGGTGGCGCGCGAGTATGGTCCTCGACGGGGTCGTGGCGTCCGCCGATCCCGTTTCCTCTTTGTTCTACGCTCTGGGGCCGCCTCCCGTTGGGACAACGATCATGACCAACACCGTCTTTGTTCCGGGCCCGCTTCGCGAATATTGCGGCGGCGCGCGGACGCTCCCGGTGTCGGCGCCGAACGTTCGCGCGGCGCTCGACGACCTGGAGCGCCGCTTCCCGGATCTGTACCGCGGCGTCTGCGACGAGACCGGCGCCGTCCGCCGTCACATCAATGTCTTGGTCAACTCGTCCAACGTGCGTGACGCGCGGGGCCTCGACACCGAGCTCGCCCCGGGCGACACGCTCACGATCCTGCCTGCCGTATCAGGAGGTTGAGCATGCCGCGGCGTGTCGTGGTCGCCATCGGTACCAAGAAGGGCCTGTTCATCGCGGAAGCGCCGTCGTCCCGGCGCCGGTTCGACCTGCGCGGGCCGTTTGGCCCGGGCGTGGCCGTGTACTCGACGCTCATCGACGCACGCGGCACGCCGCGCATCTACGCGTCGAGCTGCAATCCGTTCTTCGGCATGAAGGTGCTGCGCTCGACCGACCTGGGGAAGTCGTTCAAAGAGACCAAGTCGGCGCCGGCATTCCCCAAGGACGACGGGCGCGCGCTGGCGAACATCTGGTCGCTCGAGCCGGGCGATGGCAAGCAGGAGCTATGGTGCGGCGTCGAACCCGCGTCCCTGTTCCGCAGCCGTGACGGTGGCGACACGTGGGACATGGTGCAGGGCATCAGCAATCACGATCACGCCCGCAAGTGGCATCCGGGCAATGGCGGATTGTGCATGCACACGATCGTCCGCGACGGGAATCGCGTGCACCTCGGCATCTCGACCGGCGGACACTACCTGAGCGAGGACGGTGGCGAGACGTTCGCGGCCTCGAACACCGGCGTGGGCGCCGGGTTCTCGCCCGATCCGTATCCCGAATTCGGCCAGTGCGTGCACAAGATCGCGCGCCACGACGACGCACCGGGCCGCCTGTACATGCAGAACCACGGTGGATGGGCGAACTGGGACGGGCCGGGGGGGCCGCGCCCCGGAATCGGCGTTCTGCGCAGCGACGACCACGGCCGCACGTGGCGCTCGATCGCGGACGGCCTGCCGTCCGACTTCGGCTTTCCGATTGTCGTGCATCCTGACGACCCGGACGTGGTCTACGTCATGCCGCTCGAGCCCATGACGCGCACGTGCCCCGGGGGCGCCCCGGCCGTGTGGCGGAGCGAGAACGGCGGCGACTCGTGGAAGCGCGTGGCGAAGGGCCTGCCGAAGAAGCAGGGCTACTTCACCGTTCAGCGCGACGCGATGGACGTCGACCGCACGAACTCACCGGCGCTCTACTTCGGCACGACCACCGGGCAGCTGTGGATCGGTCGCGAGGGCGGCGAGGCGTGGGATTGCCTGTTCGAGGCGCTGCCGCCGATTCACTGCGTCAAGGTCGCCGTCGTCTAGCGTCGATTCGATCTCGCGCCGCGGACTCCGCACGGGTTCCAACGTGCGCCCCGCGGCGCGATGCGTTACGGGTCAATCTCCGCGGCGGCCGAATCCCGGGATGATGCCCCACGCTCGCCGCGTGTAGTCGGCGTACCCGGGGTAGCGCTCGCCCAGCAACCGTTCCTCGTAGCGGACCTTGACGAGCAAGAACGCGATCACGAGCACGCTCGAGCACGCGACGAGCGGCGTCGGTCGCTTGAGGAACAATCCGGCGACGACGATCAGGATCGCCGTGTAGATCGGGTGCCGGAGCCATGCGTAGACGCCCGAGGTGACGAGATGCCCGCCCGGGCGCGGCTCGGGCGCCACCTGGACGACCTGCCGGAGCGCCACGATCGCGGCGACCAGGAGGACCAGGCCAGCGAGGCACAGCGCCGAGCCGGCGGCGCCCCAGGCCGGAGCGTCGCCGAGCAGCGGACGCGTGCGATCGAGGAAGTAGCTCGCGGCGTACAGCGCGAGCAGCGTGGACTGCGCGAGCCCGAAGTTCCGGCTCGCGGCCGGGGTGTCCAAATCCGCCATGCGGCCTCCGATCGACGAGTGACGCTAACCGATCGGAGTATACGCCGGCGCGGTGGGTGCGGCGGACTCCTTCTCGGCGAGGGCGGCGAAGGTCTGCATGACCGTGGGTTCCGTCGGCCTTCCGAGATGCATGATCACCCAGATCAGGATCCGCAGCGGCAGGGGAATGCCGGAGTGGACGACGCGCACGTCGTGCACGACGCGCGTCCGCGCCCCCACCGGCGTCACGTCGTAGCGCTCGAGCATGTAGCGCGCGGCGTTCCGGCCGTCGCCCTTCACGCGTTCCTCGAGCCGGGCGGCGAAGGCATGCGGCGGGCTCCACTCGGTGACTTCCGCCTCGTACTCGTTCGCGCGGCCCGACATCGTGTAGGTGATGCGGTAGCGCGTTCCCACGCCCGGCTCGCCCGACCCCGACACCTCCGTCGCCGTGATCTTGGGATTCCACTCGTGGTGACGCGCGAGGTCCCGGATCAGCGCCCATGCCTGTTCGGGCGCCGCCGGGGTCAGGACCTGCTCGCGGATGCGCATGGTCTCGTTATCGGCGCGCGTACCGTTGCGATGGAGCCCCGACCGCGCTCAGCGCGTCAGCAGCCCCGCGTCGAGCACGAGCTGCGAGCCGGTGACGAAGCGCGCGCGGTCGGAGGCCAGCCAGACGACGGCCTCCGCCACGTCCTCGGGCTCGATCCACGGCACGGCGAGCAGATTACCGGCCGACAACTCCGCGATTTCCCGCGTCGTCTTGCCCTCCATCGCGGCGAGGCCGTCGTTCATCGGCGTGTTCACGCCGGTCGGATGGATCGACACGACGCGGATACGGTGCGGCGCCAGCTCGATCGCCCACGACTTCGTGAGACCGATGAGGCCCCACTTGCTCGCGGCGTAGTGGCTCAGACGGTTCATGCCGCGCATCCCGGCGACCGACGAGTTGTTGATGATGACGCCGGCGCTCCGCGCGATCATGTGCGGAATCACGTGGCGTCCGACGTTCCAGGCGCCCTTGAGATTGATGTCGAGCATGGCGTCCCACTCGTCCTCGCTCAGCTCGTGGCTGAGGCCGTAGGCGCAGATCCCGGCGTTGTTGAACAGCACATCGATGCGGCCGAAGCGCTCGAGCGTGCGCTCGACGGCGCCGCGGACCGCCGGCGTGTCGCGCACGTCGGCCACGAGCCCGAGGCCGGTGACGCCGAAGCCGGCGATCTCGCGCTCGAGCGACGCGAGGTCCTCGGACGTGCCCATGCCGTAGCTCGGATAGGGCAGCGGTTTCGCCACGTCCAACGCGACGACGTGGGCGCCGGCCCGGGCGAGCGCCCGGCAGGCCGCCCGGCCCTGCCCGTGCGCGGCGCCGGTGACGAACGCGACGCGACCCTCGAGGTCCCGCGTCGTCGTGTCGCCGCGGTCGGTCATCGCGCGCCTCCGGGCCGCCGGTACGGTTCGAGGTACCCGTCGAGGTCCACGCGCAGCGCGTTGTTGAACACGTTGGTCGCGATCATCATGCCTCCGAGTGCGGTGAGCGCCACGAGATCCCCCGGGTCGAGGAGCGCCGCGATGCTCGCGTAGGCCGGGTCGGGAACGTGCGCGTGGTCGCGGGTCAGCGCCAGGCCGTACTCGACGATCGCGGCCTTGCGGGCATCGAGCGCCAGGTGGTCCGGATCCTCGCCCGCCTCGGCCAGCGTGCGCCTGAAGTAGGTGGAGCAGACGAGACAGTCCGTCTCCGTCGAGACGGCGTGGACGAACAGCGTCGTCGCCCGGTCACCGATCCGCGCCGCGACCGCGTCCCGCAGCGGATACCAGGTCATGAGCGCGTCGAGCGCGGGCCCTGAATGCGCGAGCGTGCGCTTCATGTTCGTGACGCGGCCGTGCGCCGCGCGCTGCCGATCGAGCTCCGCCTGGACGCGTGGGTCGTCGGAGCGTTCGGCGGGAGGGATCCGGACCATGTGCGTCATGCTACCCGATCTGCCGGTCCCGCGGCGCGCGACGTACGGCGTACGGCCTCAGAACGGGACGGACACTTGCGCCGTCGACGGTGCGGCGGTCAACGCCCGCGTGAGGACCGCGGCGCTGGTCCCGCTCGGCTCACGCGGCCTCGGCGACCTGGATTTCGTCGCCGGCCGGTATCCACATGGTGAACCGGCTGCCGAGTCCGGGCGTGCTGTCGACGGTCATGCGCCCGCCGTGGGCCTCGACGATGCCGTACGCGATCTGGAGGCCGAGCCCGAGCCCGGCGGAGTTGAACTCGAGCCAGTTCGACGAGTGGTGGTGCGAGGACGGCCGCGCGTTCATCGAGTGATCGAAGAGATGGTCCTTGCGCGCGGCCTCGATGCCGACGCCGGTGTCGCGAACCTCGATGACCAGCCAGTCGCCGCCGCGGCCGCCGCTGCGGGACGCGCGCACCTCGACCCGGCCGCCGTCGGGCGTGAAGCGGACGCCGTTCGTCACCAGGTTGAGCAATGCCTGCGACAGGCTCGACACGTCGACCGACACCGACCCGCTGCCGGGAGCGATCTCGCCCACGAGGTCCACGCGGCGCCCGCTGGCGCGCTGGCGCGCCATCTCGAGGGTCCGCTCGATGAGGTCGCTGATGTCGCACTCGGTGCGGTCGAGCACCAGCCGGTCGCCGTCGATCTGGGCCATCTGGGTGGCGTCTTCGGCGATGCGGCTGAGCGTGGTGACGCTGCGTTCGATGCCCTCGAGGGCGACCTTCTGTTCCCGGCGCAGCTCGCCGAGCCCGCCCTCGGACATCAGCTCGTGGAAGCCCCGGATCACCGTGATCGGGGTCCGCAGCTCGTGCGAGGCGATGGCGATGAATTCCTTCCGCGTGCGGGCGGTCTCGCGCAGGCTGCGCACGTACTCGCGCTGCTGGCGCCGCATGTCGTCGAACCGCGCCGCCAGCTCGCCGATCTCGTCGCGGCTCGTCACGCCCAGCGGATAGTCGTAGTTGCCGCGTTCCATCTCCTCGGCGCCGCGCACGAGGCGCTGGACCGGGGCCGTGATCCGCTCGGCCACCAGGAACCCCGCGATCAGCGCGATGAGCACCGCGGCGACGCCGAGGCCGAGCAGGTCGGCCTGGGTGTTGCGAAGGAATGCCGTCTCGGCGTCGAACGAACGCTGCATGACGTAGAACTGCTTCTGCTCCGGGCGCGAGCGCGGCAGCGCG
>JANLWK010000164.1:0-1599 GCA_031364505.1 Candidatus Eiseniibacteriota bacterium
CCCAGAAGAACTTGGTCGATACGATCACCTTCAGGCGCGGCCAGGCGAGCTTCTTCAGCGCCTCCCCCATGATCTCCTCGCTCTTGCCGGCGGCGTACACCTCGGCATTGTCGAAGAAGTTGACGCCCTGGTCCCAGGCCACGGCCATGCATTCGCGCGCCGCGGTCGTATCGAGCTGGTTGCCGTAGGTGACCCACGAGCCGAAGGAAAGCTCGCTCACCTTGAGGCCGGAACGGCCGAGTCGTCGATAGTTCATGCTGTAATCGTGCCATGAACCTGTCGAAACGCAACGTCCTTCTTCTGGCCTGCTGCCAGGCGCCGCTGCTCACCAACGCGGCCACCCTGATCGTGATCGGACGCGGGATCGTGCCGCGGTTAGCATGAAGATAGCGATCCTCGGCACGCGCGGCATTCCCAACAACTATGGCGGCCCGGAGGCGAACGCGGAGTTCATGGGGCCCATCCTGCTGCGGCTCGGACACGAGGTCACCGTGTACAGCCCCGACGAGCACCCCTACCAGGAGCCCGAATGGAACGGCGTGAAGCTGCGTCACGTGTACAACCAGGAAAGCCGTCTGGGAATCTGGGGCACGCTCATCTATGACTACCTGTGCCTGCGCGACGCCCTGCGCTCGGACTTCGACATCATCCTCGAGCTGGGCTATGTGCCGGCGGCGATCTTCTTCCCGTTGCGGCGCGCGGGACGCGCGCGGCTGGTGACCAACATGGACGGGCTCGAGTGGAAGCGCGGCAAGTGGAATTTCTTCCTGCAACGATTCGCGCTCCTCACCGAAAAGCTGGGCGCGCGTTTCAGCGACGCACTCATCGCCGATAACGAAGCCATCCGCGACTACCTGAGGGAAAAGTACGCAAGGCACAGCTACTTCATCCCGTACGGCGCGAAACCCGTCGCCGAGCCGCCCGCCTCCCACCTCGCGGCCTACGGCCTGCAGCCGCAGGGCTATTCCATGCTGATCGCACGCATGGAGCCCGAGAACAACGTGGAGATGGTGTTGGACGGCTACCTCGCCTCCGGCGACGAGCGTCCCTTCCTCGTGGTGGGCAAGCCCACGACGCGCTTCGGCGAGGCGATGGTGCGCAAGTTCGCGGGCCGGGAGCGGGTGCGCTTCCTTGGCGGCATCTACGATTACGACGTGCTGAGTGCGCTGCGCCGCCACGCCGCCTTCTATTTCCACGGCCATTCGGTCGGCGGCACGAACCCCTCGTTGGTCGAGGCAATGGCCACCGGCGCCTTCGTCGCGGCGCACGACAACGCGTTCAACCGCACGGTGCTCGAGGAAAACGCGCTGTACTTCGCCGATGCCGGGGACGTGGCGCGCCTGCTGCGGTCGGACGCGAGCGCCCTGCGCGAGCGCTTCGAGGCGGGCAACCGGCGCAAGGTCCGCGACGTGTACGCCTGGGAGAAGGTCGCCGCCGAGCACGTGCGAGTCTTCGAGGAAGTGCTCGCGCGTGCCTGAGGCGCGCGCCTGGATGATCGCCGCGGCGCTCGCGGCCGCGCCCGCGGCCGCGTTCGCGCAGCCCGCGCACACGGTGCGCGTGATGGTCGACGCGGCGAACCCGGGCGAGGCTCTCCCCGAC
>JANLWK010000368.1:0-16863 GCA_031364505.1 Candidatus Eiseniibacteriota bacterium
GGTGATCCTGCTCGCGTGCGCCGGCCCGTCGGTCGGTGCGGCGGCCCTTCCATGGCCCGGCGAGACGTGGAGCGCCGCCACGAATCTCACCTCACTCGCCGCGGCCGAGTGGGCGACGAACCTGAGCGGCGCCTACTGGAACCCCGCCACGCGCGGGTTGTGGGTCTGCACGAATGGTCCCGCGAAGTTCTGGTCACTGCGCGAGAACGGTGCCGGCGGATTCGCCATCGACCAGGCATTCACGGGGACGGGTGATCTCGAGGCCATTACGCAGACGGACGCCGCCCCGGACCGCGTGTTCGTGCTTGACGAGCAGGCACGGACGATCCGCTCGTATCGCGTCTCGGACGGCGTGGCGCTCACCGCCTGGTTCCTCGCAACGATCACCGATTGGGGCAACCTGGGACCCGAGGGACTCGCATTCGTGCCCGACGCGTGGCTCACACAGCGCGGCTTCGTCGACGGGACGGGTGCGGCGTATCCGCAGAGCGTCCATGGGGCGAATGGATTCGGCGGGCTCGTCTTCGTCGCCGTCCAGACGTCGGGCTGGGTGTACGCCTTCGATCTCAAGATCGACGGCACGTATGTCTTCGTCGGGCGCTACCTGACGTCGCGCACCGAGAGCTGCGAGCTGACGTTCGATGCGTCGCTCGGCCTCATGTACGTGCTGCACAACATCGATGGGAACCTGCTCGAGATCACGGACCTGACGTCCACCGCGGTGGCCGGCAATCGCCGGCTCACGACGCGGAACGAAATCCAGGTCCCGAGCGGCTCGAACATCGAGGGCTTCGCCGCCACTCCCGCGCTGACCGAAGCCCAGGCGATCGGCGACCACTGGGCCTTCTTCACCGACGACGACAACGCGTCGGGCGCGCTGCGCTGGTTCAAGCAGCTCCCGTCGCGACTCCTGAAGAGCGCCGGAGACGACCAGACCGCGCCCGCCGGCACCAGCGTGCCCATCCCGCCCGCGGTCCATGCCGACGATCCGTTCTCGAACCCCCTTCCGTCGTTCGCCATCGGATTCACCGTTTCCACGGGCGGCGGCTCGGTGGCGGGAGGGAACCCGAGCACGAACGCGAGCGGCATCGCGGGAGTGGGCTCGTGGACGCTCGGGCCCGCGGCGGGACCGAACGCGCTCACGGCGACCGGCGCCGGTCTCTCCGGCAGCCCGCAGACGTTCAACGCGATCGCGACGGGTCCGGCGGGCGTTCCCGGCCTCGACCCTGACCGCCCGGCGATGGGTGTCCCGGTGCCGAACCCGGGCCGGGACGAGACGCGCGTCTCGTTCCGGCTGCCCCGGGCCGCGTTCGCCACGATCAGCGTGTTCGACGTGCGCGGGCAGCTGGTGAAGATGATCGCCCGCGACGCGTTCCCCGCCGGACGCCACGAGGCCGTGTGGGATGGGCGCCGCGCCGACGGATCACGGGCGCGGGCGGGCGTCTACTTCTATTGCCTGCGCAGCGGCGATTCGCGCGCCACCCGCCGGGGCCTGCTGCTCCAGTAGCTGCGGCGGCGCGGCGGCCCATCCATCACCGCCTCAGTTTTTGCGGGCACAACGCGGCTCATCCTGTGGGACAATGCTGCCTCACGATGGAGGCCGTCATGATTCGATTCGCGCATGCCGTCGCACCCAGCCCCCGCTCGTCCGCACTGTTCGTCCTCGGCGTGGCACTCCTGCTGGGGACTCCCGCGGGCGCCCCGATCGTGGACCGGGCGGTGCTCAAGTCGTTCTTCCAGGAGGGGCCCGGGCGCACGACGAACCAGCCGTACGCCACCGACACCGACATCCTGCTCACGTACATCGGTGGTCTCGCCGGCACGGCCTCCGGCTCGGGCGTCACCTCCGCGCTCTACCTGTACGACTCGTCCGGCGAGCCGCTGACCTCGGGGACGGGAGCGGTCGTCTGCGCACCGTGCCTGTTCGAGACCGGCGGATCGTCGCCCCGCCGCAGGACCATCTCGATCGAGGATCTCATCGTGGCTCACGGAGGCTTCGGGACCAGTACGAATCCGCGGCAGGGCTTCATGGTGCTCGACGTCCCGAACGAGGCGGATCGCCTCGCGGCGGAAGTCCGCATCGGCACGACGCACGGTACACCGGGCCAGCCGACGGTCTGCCCCATCAAGACGAGACCCGAGCTCAAGGACGTCTTCCAGAACGGCGACATTCCGGAATCGTATGTGATACCCACGCTGGGCGGCGCTACCGAATGGAACGTCGGCGATTGGGCGATATTCAACGCGACCTACATGGGTGGCATCGGGAGCGTTCCCGCGGGCACGGGGGCCACGGTCGAGCTGTATCTCTTCGACGAGAACGGAGCACCGACGAGTAGCCAGGGCACCGTCTGCGCGCCGTGTACGTACGAGCTCGGCAACGGCGGGGGCAGCGGATCACCGCGAAACATCGCGTTCCGCTTTCCGCCCATCCCGACCGCGTCGGGCCAGGGATTCGCCGTGCTGCGGGTCGCAGGATCCGACCCCAGCTCCGTGTTGATCGAGGGGACGGACGTGGATTCGATTCCCGGCCCGTTCCCGACGCTCGTCATCACGGGCAGCCATACGATCGCGCCGCTCCCGCCGCCCGAGACCACGCTCGACGTCAGTGGGCCCGATCGCCCCGGGGCCGTCCTCGCGCTCCAGGGCAGCCCGAACCCGGCGTCGCGCGAGCTGACACTGGCGTTCGATCTCGCGCGGGCGGCCACGGTGGATCTCGAGATGTTCGACACCGCCGGTCGCCTCGTCGCGACAGTGGGTTCGGGCGCGCGCGCGGCGGGGCATCACGAGTTACGGTGGAACCGGCGGAATGCCACGGGCTCCGCACTCGAGGCGGGCGTCTACTACGCCCGGTTGCGCGCGGGCGACGGTTCGCGCATCACGCGAGTCGTGCTGCTGCCCGAGTAGAGGGCGAGGCGCGTCGTTTCGGCGCGCCCCTTCATCGCTTCCTTTCGGCCCCACGAGGGCCCCTGTGGGCCGGTGGTACATTCGCCCCATGCCTCTGGCCCCCGCCACACGACTCGGTCCGTACGAGATCCTCGCCCCGCTCGGCGCGGGAGGGATGGGTGAGGTCTACCGCGCGCGCGACACGCGCCTCGGCCGCGAGGTCGCGATCAAGACGCTGCCCGCCGCGTTCGCTCAGGATGCCGAGCGCCGTGCGCGGTTCGAGACCGAAGCGAAGGCGATCGCGGCGCTCTCGCATCCCAACGTGCTCGCCATCCACGACGTCGGCGCCGAGGGCGACACGGTGTTCGCCGTGATGGAGCTCGTCGAAGGCCAGACCCTGCGCGAAATGCTCCAGGGAGGCGGGTTTTCGGCGTCGCGGGCGGTCTCGGTCGCCGTCCAGATCGCGAATGGTCTCGCGGCCGCGCACGACCGCGGCATCATCCATCGCGACCTCAAGCCCGAGAACGTCGTCGTCACGCCCGATGGCCGGGCCAAGATCCTGGACTTCGGGCTCGCGCGGCGAACCGAGGAGACCGGAGCGGGGTCGCAGAGCATGGCACCGACGCTGGCCGCGACGGAGCCCGGCGTCGTCCTCGGAACGGTCGGGTACATGTCGCCCGAGCAGGTGCGCGGGCAGAGCGCGGATGCGCGCTCGGACATCTTCGCGCTGGGTGCCGTGCTCTACGAGATGCTGTCGGGCCGCCGTGCCTTTCACGCCGACTCGCCGGCCGAGACGATGAGCGCGATCCTGCGCGAGGATCCGCCGGATCTCGCGCCGATTGCGCGGGACGTGCCGCCGGCGATCGACCGGGTCGTGCGGCGCTGCCTCGAGAAACATCCGACCGGGCGCTTCCGTTCGGCGGCGGATCTCGCCTTCGCGCTCGAAGCCGTGTCGGGCTCCGGCGCGTCCGCGCCGGCGGCCGCATCGTCGCCGGGGGCGCCCACCGAAGGTGGGGCCACGGCGCCCACCGTCCCGTCATTCCGCCGGCTCACCTTCCGCAACGGCCACGTCGCCGGCGCGCGATTCACGCCCGATGGCGCGAGCATCGTCTACGGCGCCGCGTGGGACGGACGCCCGCACGAGATCTTCACGTCGCGCATCGGCAGTCCCGAGTCCCGCGGCCTCGGGCTGCCGGCGGGCAACCTGCTCGCCATGTCGGCCGCCGGCGAGATGGCCGTCTCGCTCGGGTACCACCATCCGTTCTGGCTCCAGGTCACGGGCACGCTGGCGCGTGTCGCCCTCGCGGGTGGCGGCGTGCGCCCGTTGCAGAAGGACGTCGGACACGCGGACTGGTCGCCCGATGGCCGGAGCATGGCCATGATCCGCTACAAAGACGGCCACTGCCTGCTCGAATACCCGCCGGGAAACGTACTCGTCGACGTCGAGGAGTGGCTGGGGTACTGCCGCGTGTCCCCGGACGGCCGCCACGTCGCCTTCAGCCGGCATCACCGGTCGGGGGAGGGCGAGGGCGACCTGTGCGTCGTCGACGCGTCGGGATCGTGCCGAGTCCTCGTGCCCGGCACGACGAATCTGAACGGCATCGTGTGGTCGCCCGAAGGCGACCGCGTCTGGTGGTCGGGGATCAGCGCGAGCCAGCTCCACGGCATCTGGAGCGTCGGCCTCGACGGCTCCCAGCGCCAGGTGTACGTCTCGCCCGTTCGCGTCCGGCTGCTCGACGTGCGCCGCGATGGCACGGCACTCGTGAGCATCGACGACCTGCACACGTGTCTCAGCATCGGCAGCGGGGACGGCGACGCGCCGGAGAGCGAGATGTCGTGGTTCGACGGATCGGTCGCGACCGACTTCACGGCCGATGGCAGCCAGGTGTTGTTCATCGAAGTCGCCGAGGCCGAGAATCCGCACTACGCGTGCTATCTCCGCCAGCTCGACGACGGCTCGGCGGCCGTGCGGCTCGGCAGCGGCAACGTGAGCCGGCTGTCGGCCGACGGACAGTGGGTCGTCAGCGTCGTCACGCACCCGGCGCACGAGCTGATGCTGTACCCCACCGGCTTTGGCGAGGCGCGTGCCGTGCCGTTCTTGGCGCTCGAGCGCGTGTGGTGGGCGGGGTTCCATCCCGACGGCGGGCGGCTGTTCGTCGTCGCGTCGTCGCCGGACCGGCCCCGGCGCCTGTACGAGATCGCGATCGCGGGAGGCGCGCCGCGCCTGCTATGGGACGAGGAGGTGGACTTCGACCGGTTCGTCGGCCTGCCGATCTCGCCCGACGGTGACCGCGTCGTGCTGCGCCGGAACACGGGGGAGTACGTGTCCTACTCGGTCCGCGCGAACGCGGTCGAACCCATGAAGGGTCTCGGACCGGGCCAGACGCCGATCCGCTTCGATGCGTCCGGGCGCTCGCTCTACGTGACGAGCGGCGATGCCCGCGCCCGTGAGATTCACCGGCTCGACCTCGCGACCGGCGAGCGAACCCCCTGGCGCACGCTTCGCCCGCCGCATCCGATGGGCGTGCTGTACATGTCCA
Organism: Candidatus Eiseniibacteriota bacterium; assembly: GCA_031364505.1. Taxonomy (GTDB): domain Bacteria; phylum Eisenbacteria; class RBG-16-71-46; order RBG-16-71-46; family RBG-16-71-46; genus JANLWK01. The sequence goes on from JANLWK010000368.1 coordinate 5,427, forward strand.
AGCCCATCGTCTCGTCCGACGCACGCCGCTACGCCTACAGTTTCATGCGCGTCGTCTCGAACCTGTACCTCGTGGAGGGACTATGCTAACCCCGTGCATGCGCGGGATCGTGCTCGCGATCGCACTGCTGCTCCCCGTCGTCGCGCGCGCGCAGGGGGAACACGGGCACGAGGCGGCGGACCTCGACCGGGTGGGGACGACGCACTTTCCGGTGTCGTGCGCACCCGAGTTGCAGGCCGACTTCAACCGCGCGGTCGCCGTCCTCCACTCGTTCTTCTACGAGGAGTCCGAGCGCCAGTTCGCCGAGATCGCCGCGCGCGATCCCCGGTGCGCGATGGCGTGGTGGGGCATCGCGATGAGCCTGTGGCACCCGCTGTGGGAGCCGCCGGACTCGGTGGCGCTCGCCCGCGGCGTGGCGGCGATCGAGCGCGCCGACTCGATCGGGGCGGGCAGCGAGCGGGAGCGGGCCTACATCGCCGCCCTGGCCGAGTTCTACCGAAATGCGGGCCGCACCGACCATCGCACGCGCGCGGTCGCGTACGAGCACGCGATGGCGCGCGTGGCCGAGCAATATCCGGCCGACAGCGAGGCCGCGATCTTCTATGCCCTCGCCTTGAACGCGACGCTGTCGTATGGCGACAAGACGTATGCCCAGCAGCGGCGCGCGGGCCGGATCCTCGAGCCGCTGTATGTCGTCCAACCCGACCACCCGGGGATCGCGCACTACCTCATCCACAGCTACGACTTCCCCGGTCTCGCCGCGCAGGCGCTGCCGATGGCACGGCACTACGCCGACATCGCGCCGCACGTGCCGCACGCGCTCCACATGCCGTCGCACACGTTCACGCGGCTCGGCATGTGGGACGACGCCATCGCGTCGAATCTCGCGGCCGCGCAGGCGGGGCGTGAGTACTCCGCATCGCACGGTGGCACCGGCGTCTACTACGACGCGGTGCATGCCTGGGACTATCTCGAATACGCGTATCTTCAGAAGGCCCAGGACGCGAAGGCGCGCGCGATCCGCGACAGTGTGCGCGCCATCCGGCGCGTGAGCCACCAGACTCAATCGTTCTTCTACGCGCTCACCGCCGTGCCCGCGCGCTACGCGCTCGAACATCACGCGTGGAAGGATGCCGCGTTACTCGAGCTTCCCGACGGTTGGACCTGGGGCCGCTACCCGTGGACGGAAGCGACGCTCGAGTTCGCGCGAGGTCTCGGGTCGGCGCGCAGCGGCAAGGCCGCGATGGCGCGCCGGTCGATCGCGCGGCTCGCCACGACCCGCGACGGCATCGTGAACCCGGGCGCCCGCTTCTGGGCGTCCCAGGTCGAGTCGCAGCGGCGTACCGTCGAGGCATGGCTGGCGTGGGCGGAGGGCAACCGGGTCGCTGCACTCGATGGCATGCTCGCGGCCGCGGCGATCGAGGACTCGACCGAGAAGCGCCCGGTCACGCCCGGCGCCGTCCTGCCCGCCCGCGAGCTGCTCGGCGACATGCTGCTCGAAGCGCATCGATACGCGGACGCCCTCGCCGCCTACGAGACGGTGCTGCGGGACTCGCCGGGCCGCTTCAACGCCCTCGCCGGCGCATGGCGCGCCGCGCGCGGGGCGAATGACGCCACGAAGGCGCGCCGGTACGCGCAGGACCTGCTCGCGCTGGCGAAAGACGGCGACGGCGACCGGCCGGATGCCGAGGCGGCGCGACGGTTCATGGCGGAGCGTTCCGATCCACGGTAGACGCCGCGGCCTGACACGCAGGGCGTCGACCGGTAGACTCCGCGGATGCCACTGACCAAGGGCACCCGCCTCGGCCCCTACGAGGTCGTCTCGCCGCTCGGTGCGGGCGGGATGGGAGAGGTCTATCGCGCGCGCGATACGCGGCTCGGGCGGGACGTGGCGGTCAAGGTCCTGCCCGGGGCCCTGACGGCGAACCCGGAATTGCGCGCGCGCTTCGAGCGCGAAGCTCGCATGGCGTCGTCGCTCAACCATCCGAACATCTGCGTGCTCCACGACATCGGCCGCGACGGAGACATCGACTACCTCGTGATGGAGCTCGTCGATGGCGAGTCGCTCGAGCACCGGCTGCGCCGGGGTCCGCTCTCGACCGCCGAGGTGATGCTCTACGGGTCCCAGATCGCGGATGCGCTGGACCGCGCGCATCGCGCTGGCATGGTTCACCGCGATCTCAAGCCGGGCAACGTGATGCTCGCCCATGGTGGCGCCAAGCTGATGGACTTCGGTCTCGCACGGGCGGCGCGGCCGGCGATCAGTGGTGTCCATTCGCCGGCGGCCCTGACCCAGACACCCACGATCGCGGCACCCCTGACGGTCGAGGGCACCATCGTCGGGACGTTCCAGTACATGTCCCCGGAGCAACTCGAGGGGCGTGAGGCGGACGCGCGCAGCGATCTCTGGGCGCTGGGCTGCGTGCTCTACGAGATGGCGACGGGGCGTCGGCCGTACGAGGGCGAAACGCCCGTCTCGCTCATCTCGTCGATTATGAAGGACGAGCCGCGCCCCATGGCCGAGGTCGTGCCGATGACACCGCTCGCCCTCGACCGCATCGTGCGCGCATGTCTCGACAAGAATCCGGATCAGCGCTGGCAGAACGCCCACGACCTGGCGCTCGCGCTTCGCTGGCCCGCGGCCGGCAGGGACGGGGCGCCCGATCGGCCGCGCCGAGCGCTCGTCGAGCGCCCCTTCGTGCTCACCGCGGCCCACGTCCGGCAGCTCGCTGAACGCAACCCGCGCCTCGTCGGCTACCCGCTCACCTACATCGACAACCAGGTCGAGTCCGACCAGCTCATCGTGTTCCTGCACGGTGTGGGGGCGGACGGCGGGCGGTTCGAGGACGTGCTCGCGACCACCCCGCACCGCGCGGTCGCCATCACGCTGATCGGCTTCGGCCGGCCGGAGAAGAAGCGGCCCACGCTGAGCGTCGAGGACCACTCGCGCGTGCTCAAGCTGCTGCTGCGCGAACTCGTGGCCGACTGCAAGCCGAAGCGTACCCTGCTCGTCGGCCATTCCTCGGGCGCCGATCAGTTGTTACGCATGCTCCACGACGAGGACGGCGCTGGCGTCGACATCGCGGGGTTGCTGGCACTCGGGTCCAACGTCAGCCTCGACACCTGTTTCGCCACGCGGCTCTACGCGAAGATCGATCCCGACAATCCCGCCGGGACGCTGGCGATCCTGAAGACACTCGCCGAGCACATCGATACGCTCGAATCGTGGCTCGTCGTCCAGAGCTACTTCGCGCAGATGTTCATCAAGCTCGGCACCGATCTCGAGCCGATCCGGCGCTACGCCGCCGACCTGGTGCGCCCGTTCCAGCAGCCCGGCGACCCGCTCGCCGACTGGTATCGCAGCGCCAAGCGCCACGTGCCGCGCGTGCGGCTCGTGTTCTCGAACGAGGAGGCGCCGGCCGCAGAGGCGCTGCTGGCGCGTCATCTCGAGAACAACGTGCTCGGCGACGATTTCACCGAGGACTCGTTCGTCATCGAGCGCGTGCACCACCTCGCGCTGCTCGATCGCGACCTGATCGCGCGCCACGTGGACGAAGTGCTGGCGTCCTTGAATTCCTGATCCCGCGGCGGCTCGCCGCGCCGACCCGGCCGCTCCTTAGCGGAACGGGTCGACGCACGGAGCGCAGCGGGCGCGCTCGAACTGCCGCAGGAGCTTCAGCGTTTCGCTTGCCCGTGTGCTTCGACGAACCACAGCCACTGGTCGATGCCCCGCGTGATCTCGGTGCAGAGATCGGAGGTTGCCGCGTCGCCGAGCTTGTCCGCCTGGTCGATGGCGGCGCGGATGCGCGTGCCGAATCCGGCGAGCGCGACACTGAGGGCCCTGACATGCTCGTCGCCGGCCGAGATCGACTCGGGATACTCCGGCAGTTCCGAGGCGGCGGCCGACATCCTGACCGTGCCGTGCGCGACCCCTCCGAGCTGGACGAGGCGTTCCGCGAGGAGGTCGGTGTACTCCTCGACGGCCTCGTAGACCTCGTCGAACAGCTTGTGCAGGCCGATGAAGTGCGGCCCCTTCACGTTCCAGTGCGCCTGCTTGCACTGGCTCTGGAGGTCCACCACGTCGGCGAGGAGGCGGTCGAGCAGCGCGACCACCTTCGAACGGGTCGCCGCGGGGAGACTGTTGCGTGTCGGGAACGTTCGCTTGGCAGCCATCGTGATCCTCCGTGTCCGCGGACGCTGCGAGGGTCGTTTCGATCGTTCGCAGCATAGCACCGGAGCGGGTGGGCTTGACCTGGACCGAAGTCGACGCCACCTTGAGTCCATCGCGCCGCCGCGCCCGATGAGGCGACGGCCCATGGCTCCCATGGCGCCCCTCAGGAGGAGGATCGGTATGACGGACGCACCGGACTCCGCGCCCGCGCGCCGCTGGCAGGCTCTCGATGCGCCCCAGCGCCGTGTGCTCGGCGTGCTGATCGAGAAGGCGAAGACGACCCCCGCCGGCTATCCGATGACGGTGAACTCCGTCGTCACGGGCTGCAATCAGAAGAACAATCGCGATCCCGTCACGGCGTACGACGACTTCGACGTCGAGAAGGCGCTGGGCGAGCTCCAGGTGCTCGGTGTCGTCAAGGAGATCGACTGGGTCGGCCGGATTCCGAAGTACAAGCACGAAGCGTACGCGTGGCTGGGCGTGCGGCCGGTCGAGCTCGCCGTCATGGCGGAGCTGCTGCTCCGGGGAGCGCAGGCGCTGGGGGAGCTGCGCTCCCGCGCCTCGCGTATGGAGGTCATCGAGGATCTCGCGGCCCTGAAGCAGATCGTCGACGGTCTCGTCGAACGGAAGCTCATGATCGAGCTGACGCCGCCGGGGCGCGGCCAGATCGTGAGCCACAACCTGTACCTGCCGGAGGAACTCACCGGGCTGCGCGAGCGGGCCGGGCAGGCGTTCCGCCCGGATGCGGCTGCGGGGGAGCGCGACGTGCGCCCCGCGGCGGTCCCCGCCCCGGCGCCGGGCACAGACCTGCGCGCCGAGGTGGCCGAGCTCCGCGCCGAGATGGCCCGCCTCGCCGAGCGAATCAAGCGGCTGGAAGCTGCCAGGGGCGAATCCGGAGACTAGCGCTGCGGAGCGTCCGCCGGTCAGCACGCCCGCGAGTGCTTACCGTCCAGCGTGACCGTGCCGCCGCGTTTACTCACGTCGCGGCCGTCCGGACGGTGAGGCGGCGGGTGCCGCTCATGCGGTCGGCCGCGATCGTGAGCGCCTGGTCCAGCCGTTCCACCGAGACCGGCTTCACGAGATGCGCCTCGAACCCGGCCTCCGCGGAGCGCCGGCGGTCCTCGGGCTGGCCGTACCCGGTGATCGCGACCAGCGCGATGTCGCGTGTGCGCTCGTCCTGCCGCAGGCGGCGCGCCACCTCGAGGCCGTCGAAGCCGGGGAGCCCGAGGTCGACGAGCGCCAGGTTCGGCCGCTCGCGCTGGGCCACCTCGACGGCTTCCGGGCCGGTCGATGCCTCGATCACGTCGTGATCCCGGGTCTCGAAGAACAACCGCAGCATGATGCGGGCGTCCTCGTTGTCGTCCACGAGCAGCACGCGAAGGCGCTTGCGCGATCGCGCGCTTCCCGTCTCGCTCGACTGCACGGGTGCGACGTTGCCGACGCGGGGGAGCTGGATCTGGAACGTGCTGCCACGATTCGCGCCCTCGCTGTGTGCGCGCACCGAGCCACCCTGCAGATCCACCAGCCGCCGCACCAGCGTGAGGCCGATGCCCAGACCCCCCTGGCCGCGGTCGAGGGACTGGTCGCCCTGGACGAACAGGTCGAACATGTTCTCCAGCAGATCGGGGGCGATGCCAATGCCGTCGTCGCTGACGCGCAGGTACGCGAGGTCGGCGTCGCAGTCGATCTCCACGGTGATCTGGCCGCCGGGATCCGTGTACTTGGCGGCGTTGATCACGAGGTTCGTGACGACCTGCTCCATGCGCGTCGCATCGGCCTCGACGCACACGGGCCGGCCGGCCACCGTGACGACGCGCCCGTCGAGGCGGCCGGAGGATCGCAACGCCTCGACGGTCGCATCGGCGAGCTCGCGCATGTCGAGCACGGTGCGGCGCAGCGTGATGCGGCCGCTCGTCACGCGCGACACCTCGAGCAGGTCGTCGATCAGGCGCGACAGGTATGCCGACTGGCGTGAGATCACGTCGGATGCGCGCATCGCCTTGTCGTCCGGCAGGCGCAGCAGGTGGAGCACATGGGCGGCCGCGGTGATCGCCCCGAGGGGATTCCGCAGCTCGTGCGAGAGCATGGCGAGGAACTCGTCCTTGCGCCGGTCGCGCTCCTGCAGCTCGCGGTAGAGCCGCCGGTTGTCCAGCGCCATCGCGGCGCGCTCCGCGATCAGGCGCAACAACTCGCGCTCGTCGCTGGTATACCCGGGCTCGCCGCCGTCGCGCGCCACCGCGAGGGTCCCGACCGTGCGGTCGTAAAGAACGAGTGGCAGGGCGATCTGGCGGGGCCGGTCCATCACATCGGTGTCGGCGGCCGCGATCGTGCGGCTCGCGAGCGCGGTCTGGCACAGCGACGCCAGCGCGGGTGAGCCGTCGCTGGCCGGCTCGCCGGCCTGCGTTCCGTCGCCGTTCGTGCCGCGGACCCAGATCGTCGTGTCGCCGTCGCTCCGTTCGGCGAACCGGAGGCTCGCTTCCGCGGCGAGCGACGGGATCAACAGGTTCAGCAGCGTGGTCTCGAACGGTTCGCCCTCGAGCGATCCCGCGAGGATCATGCCCGCTTCGCCGAGCACGCGCAGCTGGCGGTTCTTCTCCTCGGCCGCCGCGCGTGCGACCTGCTCGCGCTGGAGCACGAGGCGGCGGTCGCCTTCCTCGCGAATCCGCTCGCGCGCCTGGTCGAGCGCCACGAACACGCCCACCTTGGTGCGGAGGATGTCGGGCAGGAACGGGCATGTGATGTAGTCGACGGCCCCGAGTGCGTAGCCGCGCGACGCCTGCATCGTATCGTGATCCGCGGTGAGGAAGATGATCGGCGTGTTCGCGTTGCGGGGCCGCTGCCGGATGAGTGCGGCGGTCTCGAACCCGTCCATGTCGGGCATGTTCACGTCGAGCAGGATCACCGCGACGTCGTGTTCGAGCAGGTACTTGAGCGCCTGGAGCCCCGACGACGCCGAAACGATCGGCTGGCCGAGGTCGGACAGCGCGACCTCGATCGTCATCCGCTGTTCGGGCAGGTCGTCGACGACGAGGATCCCGCCGCGCTCCCGCGTCATCGCACCAGCCACGCCCGAAGCATCGCGAGCAGCTCGTCGGGATCGACCGGCTTCGAGAGGTAGTCCCAGGCCCCGGCTTCGATGCACTTCTCGCGATCCCCCTTCATGGCCTTCGCGGTCACCGCGATGATCGGCAGGTCCCGGAACCCGTTGATGGCGCGGATGGCGCGGGTCGTGTCGAGACCGTCCATCTCGGGCATCATCACGTCCATCAGCACGACTTCGACCTCGAACCCGGACTCCAGCGTCGTGATGGCATCGCGGCCGTTCTCGGCCGAGACCGTCGTCATGCCGTGCTGCTCGAGCACGCTCGTCAGCGCGAAGATGTTGCGGATGTCGTCGTCGACGATGAGCACCTTGCGCCCGATGAGCGTGGCGTCGCCGTCGTGCAGTGCCGAGATGCGCTTGCGCTGCGCGTCGTTCAGGTCTTCGAGGCGCTGGTGGAGCACGAGGGCGGTGAGGTCGAGCAGCCGCTCGGCGCGATGGACCTCGCGCATGCGTCCCTTCTGGGCGACCCGGCGGAGCGCCGTCGTCTGCGCGTCCGTCAGCGGGTCGGTCCCGTGCACGAGCACAGGCAGGTCGGCCAGCGCCACCGTCGACTCCAGGCGCTCGGCCCACTCTCCGAGCGGCATGTCGTGAATCGCCGGATCCAGCACGAGCGCGTCGGGCGCGCGTGCCGCCGCGAGCTCGATGGCCTCGGCGCCCGAGGCGGCCTCACGCACCCGCACGAGTCCCGACTCGAGCAACTCCTTCCACTCGGCGCGGCGTTCGTCGCTCGGCGTCACGAGCAGCACATCCCGCTCTGACGGCTCCTGGAGCGACGCCAGCCGCTTCAGCACCTCGTCCAGCCCCTCGCGTGACTGCATGGGCTTCTGCGCCACGTCGACCGCTCCCGAGCGCAATCCGCGCTCGCGGGACTCCTCGGTCGTGATGACGTAGACGGGAACGTGACGCGTACCGGCCGTGTGCTTGAGCCGTTCGAGCACGCGCCAGCCGCTCATGTCGGGCAGCGAGATGTCGAGCGTCACGGCGCAAGGATGATATTGCTCGGTCAGGCTGAGCGCCGCGGCCCCGAAGCTCGTGATGATGGCCTTGAACCCATGATCGTGCGCGGCGTCCGCGATCATGCGCGCGAAGGCGAAGTCGTTCTCGACGACGAGCAGCACGCGATCGCCGGGTTCGATCGAATTCCGGTCGTCACCGGCCTCGTCCACCAGCTCCGGGGTCTCGGGCTCGCGCAGCGCGACCGCGTCGGGCACGGGCGTGAACCGCGGCGCGGCGGCCGGCGCGGCGAGGCGGCGCGCCGGCACCGGCGGGGTCGCGCCCGGCAGGTAGAGCGTGAACCGGCTGCCTTCGCCGGGCGCGCTCTCCAGGTGGATCTCGCCGCCGAGCAGGTACGACAGCTCGCGGCTGATCGCCAGGCCGAGACCCGTGCCGCCGTACTTGCGGTTCGTCGAGCCGTCGGCCTGCTGGAACGCCTCGAAGATGATCTGCTGCTTCTCGAACGGAATGCCGATGCCCGTGTCCGACACCGAGAACGCCAGCACCGACTCTTTTCCGCGCAGCGCCTCGTTCTCGTAACGGGTATTCGCCGGCGCGGGGAAGATCTCGAGGGACACGGCGCCCTGGCGGGTGAACTTGAACGCGTTCGACAACAGGTTCTTCAAGACCTGCTGCAGGCGTTTGGCATCGGTCTGGATCGAACGCGGCAGCTCGGGGGACAGCTGCACCCGGAAGGACAGCCCCTTCGATTCGGCGACATGGTTGAACATGCGATCCACCACGTTGTGCAGCTCGGTGAACCGGACGTCGCTGACGTCGACGACCACCGTGCCGGACTCGATCTTCGACAGGTCCAGGATGTCGTTGATCAGGTTCAGCAAGTCGTTGCCGGACGAATGGATCGTCTTCGCGAACTCCGTCTCGCGCGCCGTCAGGTTGCCGGTCGGATTCTTCGACAGCTGGTCCGACAGGATCAGCAGGCTGTTGAGCGGCGTCCGCAGCTCGTGCGACATGTTGGCGAGGAATTCCGACTTGTACTTGGACGTCAGCGCGAGCTGCGCCGCCTTCTCTTCGAGGGCCTGGCGCGCCTGCTCGACTTCCTGGTTCTTCCGTTCGACCTCGGCGTTCTGGTGGGCGAGGAGCTGCGCCTTCTCCTGCAGCTCCAGGTTCGTCTGCTGCAGCTCCGCGGCGAGCGACTGCGACTGCTTGAGCAGGTCCTCGGTCCGCGTGTTCGCCTCGATCGTGTTGATCACGATGCCGATCGTCTCGGTGAGCTGCTCGAGGAAGCCCTGGTGCGTCGGGTTGAACCGCTCGAACGATGCCAGCTCGATCACGCCGCGGACCTCGCCCTCGAACACGACAGGCAGCACGATGACGTTGATCGGCGTCGCGGCACCGAGTCCCGAGGAGATGCGGACGTAGTCCTGGGGCACGTTGTGGAGCAGGATCTTCCGCCGTTCGAGGGCGCTCTGGCCGATCAGGCCCACGCCGAGCCGGAACTCGGACCCGGCGCTCTCGACCGCGTCGACCGCGTAGCCGGCGAGCAGCCGGAGGCGCGCCCCTTCCTCGTTGGCGTCCATCAGGTAGAACGCGCCACGCTGGGCGTTCACGACGGGCGCCAGCTCGGACAGGATCAGGCGTCCCACGGTGAGCAGGTCCTTCTGGCCCTGGAGCATGCGGCTGAACTTGGCCAGGTTCGTCTTGAGCCAGTCCTGCTCGGAGTTCTTGAGCGTCGTGTCGCGCAGGTTGCGGATCATCTCGTTCGTGGTGTCCTTGAGGATCGCCACTTCGCCGCGCGCGTCGACGTTGATCTCTCGCGTGAGGTCGCCCTCGGTCACGGCGGTCGCGACTTCGGCGATCGCGCGCACCTGCGTCGTCAGGTTCGCCGCCAGCTGGTTCACGTTCTCGGTCAGGTCCTTCCACGTTCCGGCGGCGCCCGGCACGCGCGCCTGGCCGCCGAGCTGGCCCTCCACACCGACTTCGCGCGCCACCGTCGTCACCTGGTCGGCGAACGTCGCGAGCGTGTCGATCATCGAGTTGATCGTCTCGGCGAGCTCGGCGATCTCGCCCTTCGCCTCCAGCGTCAGCTTGCGGCGCAGGTCGCCGTTCGCCACGGCCGTCACGACGCGCGCGATGCCGCGCACCTGGCCCGTCAGGTTGGACGCCATCGAGTTCACGTTGTCCGTGAGGTCTTCCCACACGCCGGAAACGCCCTGCACCTGTGCCTGCCCGCCGAGCTTGCCCTCGGTGCCGACTTCGCGCGCCACGCGCGTCACTTCCGCGGCGAACGACGACAGCTGGTCGACCATGCGGTTGACGGTGTCCTTCAGATCGAGAATCTCGCCCTTCACGTCCACCGTGATCTTGCGCGACAGGTCTCCGTTGGCCACGGCCTTCGTCACGTCGGCGATGTTGCGCACCTGGGCGGTGAGGTTGGACGCCATGAAGTTCACCGAGTCGGTGAGGTCGCGCCACGTGCCGGCGACGCCGTGCACGTCGGCCTGGCCGCCGAGCCGCCCGTCCGTACCCACTTCGCGCGCGACGCGGGTCACTTCCGCGGCGAAGGAGCGAAGCTGGTCGACCATCCGGTTGACGGTGTCCTTGAGCTCGAGGATCTCGCCACGCACGTCCACGGTGATCTTCTTCGACAGGTCGCCATGTGCCACAGCCGTAGTGACTTCAGCGATGTTTCTCACCTGGTCTGTGAGGTTGGAGGCCATGAAGTTCACGGAGTCGGTGAGGTCCTTCCAGGTGCCGGCGACGTCCTTCACGTCGGCCTGCCCGCCCAGCTTGCCCTCGGTGCCCACTTCGCGCGCCACGCGGGTCACTTCCGCGGCGAAGGAACGGAGTTGGTCGACCATCGTGTTGATCGTGTCCTTTAGCTCGAGAATCTCGCCGCGTACGTCCACGGTGATCTTCTTCGACAAGTCGCCGTTCGCCACGGCGGTCGTCACCTCGGCGATGTTGCGCACCTGGGCGGTGAGGTTGGACGCCATGAAGTTCACGGAGTCCGTCAGATCCTTCCAGGTGCCGGCCACGTCGCGGACGTCGGCCTGGCCGCCGAGCTTGCCCTCGGTGCCGACCTCGCGCGCGACGCGCGTCACTTCCGCCGCGAACGACGACAGCTGGTCCACCATCGTGTTGATCGTGTTCTTGAGCTCGAGGATCTCGCCCTTCACGTTCACCGTGATCTTGCGCGACAGGTCGCC
>JANLWK010000311.1:0-2290 GCA_031364505.1 Candidatus Eiseniibacteriota bacterium
GGTGCGACGCTTCGGCTTCCGGTCGACCTTGAGCGTGGGGCTCACGGTGCTCGCAGCTGGCCTCGGGCTGCTGTCACTGGTGTCGGCCGGAGGGAGCTTCACCGGCGACGTGCTCCCTGCAGCCGCGCGAAGCGCAGCTAGGCGGACCGTCTCATCCATCTCGTCCGTGTGTTCCGTGCATGCTGTGGCTGAAGATCTAACCGGCTCACCTCCGTTGCTCCGCGCCTCCGTGTGCAAGTCTTGTCCCGTGGCCTCCGTAGCCTCCGCGGCCTCCGTCTCTGATCCGCCGTCTCCGTCTCACCCGCGCACGTACGCCGCCGCGTCCGCAGCCACGCGGCGTGCATCGGCCACGCAGTCTGGGATGCCCACAGCTCTGAAGCCGCTGCCGGCGACGAAGAGGCCGCCGTGCCCGGCGAGGCGGCGCTCGATTGCCTCGACGCGGGCGAGGTGGCCGACGAGGTGCTGGGCGCCGGCGCGCGGCCAGCGGTGGACCCGCGCCAGCGACGGCGCCGCGCTGATGCCGAGGACGCGTCCCAGATCGTCGCGCACCGCGGCGACCATCGCCTCGTCCGTCAACGACAGGACGTCCGGATCGTGCGCGCCGCCGAGAAACGCGCGCAGGAGCGCCGTGCCCTCCGGCGCGCGTTCGTCCCACTTGGACGAGACCCACGTGCACGCGGTGATGCGCACGTCGCTCTGTTGGCCCCTCGACGGGGGCCGCCGCGCGACGACGAAGCCCGTGCCGGCCAGCGGATGCGCGATCGCCGTCCGCGGCCACGCGAGCGCGACGCTGGCCGTCGAGGCGTAGGGCACCTGCGCGCACAGGCCGGCGGCCTCGCCGTCGATCGGCGCGAGCAGCGGCGCCGCCGCGAACGCGGGCGCTGCCACGATCACCGCGCGGACGATCTGATCGCCGACGCGCCAGCCTTGTTCGACGCGCTCGATGCCGCGCACCGGGGAGTCGCAGCGAATCGCCCCTTCGAGCCGGGCTTCGAGCGCGGCGACGAGTGTGCCCATCCCGCCACGGAGCGAGCGGAAAGGGGAGGCTGGAGTTGACCCGACCTGAAGGTCGGGCCCCACGGGCGGCGGGTCGATCGGTGCGCGCAGGATGCTCCCGTGCTTGCGCTCGAGATCGAGGAGCCGCGGAAACAGCGACTGCATCGAGAGCGACTCGATGTCTCCCGCGTGGATGCCGCCGAGCAGCGGCTGCGCGATGAGATCCACCGACGCGGCGCCGAACCGCCGGCGGAAAAACGATCCGATCGACTCGTCATCGCCACGCCGCGCCGGAACCAGCGGCTCGAGCGCCAGGCGCGCCCGCGCGGCGGGCGACAACAGCGCGTAGCGCGCCAGCCCCGCCCAGGTCTGCGGGATGCCCAGCACCGACGGTTTCGGCAGGGGATAGAGCGTCGTCCCGCGCAGCACGAACGCGCCGCCCGGCGGCCGCACGTTCTGGATGGACGTCTCGAGCCCGAGCTCCCGCGCCAGGTCGAGTGCCGCGGGCTTCGAGGCGAGAACCGAGTCGGGCCCCGCCTCGATGGTCAGGCCGTCCGCGCGCTCCGTGTGGATCAACCCGCCCGCCCGGGACGAGCTCTCGAGGACCAGCGGCGGGCAGCCGCGCCGGGTGAGCTCGTACGCGGCGGCGAGACCGGTGATGCCGCCGCCGATGACGATGACCTCAGGCTTTGGGCTTTGGGCCATGGGCTTTAGGTGGCCTTAGCCTAAGGCCCCCATAGCCCAAAGCCTAAAGCCTAAAGCCATGGATGTGACGAGCGAGCTCTTGAACCTGGGCGAGCGAGGTAGCTGGAAGAATGCCGTGGCCGAGATTGAAGATATGGCCCGGACGGCCGGCGGCCCGTCGCAGAATGTCGTCGGCCGCATCCAGCATGCGATCGGCCGGACCGAGCAGCCGGACCGGATCGAGATTGCCCTGGATGGCGTGGTCTTCGCCGATTGTGCTCCACGCCTCGTCGAGCGGCGCGCGCCAGTCCACGCCGATGACGTCGCCGCCCGCTTCCATCATGTCGGGCAGGATCGCGTTGGTGTTGACGCCGAAGTGAATCGTCGGCACGCCGGATCCCGCCAGCGTCTCGAAGATCCGGCGCGTGTGCGGCAGCGCGAACTCCCGGTAGTCGGCGCGCGACAGCTGCCCGGCCCACGAATCGAAGATCTGGATGGCCTGCGCGCCGGCGTCGACCTGCGCGCGCATGTAGTCGGCCACGACGCGCGCGAAGCGATCGCAGAGGCGGTGCCACGCGGCCGGCTGCGCGTACATGAAGGCTTTGGCTTT
>JANLWK010000401.1:0-2537 GCA_031364505.1 Candidatus Eiseniibacteriota bacterium
GGCGAGTCCGAGAAGGCGCTGCTGATCGGCGGGCACATGGACTCCGTGCCGAACGGGGGCTGGCTCGACGGGTGCCTGAACGTGCTCGCGGGGCTGGAAGTCCTCCGGCGCATCGACGCGCAGTACGCGCACAAGCCGCCGATGACCGTGCGGCTCGTCGACTGGGCGGACGAAGAGGGGGCACGGTTCGGGAAGAGCCTGTTCGGCTCCTCGGCGTGCTCGGGCAACCTCGATCTCGACGAGGCCCGCGGGCTCGTCGACAAGGACGGCATCCGGCTGCCGGACGCCCTCGCGAAGGTCGGCGTCGACTTCGAGCGCGTGAAGGACAGCGGCCGCGAGTTGAAGCACGCGGCCGCCTACCTCGAGCTGCACATCGAGCAGGGCCCGGTGTTGCTCGACCTCGACCTGCCGCTGGGCGTGGTGCTCGGCACGTTCGGCGTGGAACGCCACGCCATCACCTTCCGGGGCCAGGCGGCGCATTCCGGCAGCACGCCGATGAACCGCCGCCGGGACGCCTTCCTCGCGGCGGCGCAGATGAGTCCCGAGATCTACCGCATCACCGAGCGGCACGGCGGCGTCGGCACCATCGGCTCGTGCACCACGAAGCCCGGCATCGTCACGAGCGTCGTCGAGGAGTGCCGCATCACGCTCGACCAGCGCCACCTGGACGCCGCGGCGCTCGCGCGTCTCTACGCCGATGCGCGCGCGGCGAGCGAACGGTTCGCGAAGGCCGGCAACGTCGGCGTGGAATGGAACCGGCTGTGGAGCATCGAGCCCGTGCTGTTCGACCCGCGCCTCGTCACGCTGTGCGATGAGGCGATCGTCGAGACGTGCGGCAAGGCGCACCGACTGCCGTCGGGCCCGCTGCACGACGCCGCGGAGGTCGGACGAGCGGGCGTGCCGACGGTGATGATGTTCGTCCAGAGCCTCCACGGCATCAGCCACAACAAGATCGAGGACACCCGCAGGGATCACCTCGAACTGTGTGTCCGGGCGTTCGACGTCCTCGCCGAGAAGACGCTCCGCGCGTTCGCCTAGTCCTCCGGTTTCCCGTTGACGGGCGCGAGTGGAAGGGTATCATGCCGGGACTAGACCGAACGGTCTAGTTGTGTGGCCCCGGCCGAACGAGGAGGCGGACGATGCGAGTTCCCATGCGCGACGTGGACGTCAGGATGGAGATTCCGGGTGCCGTGATTCGTCAAAGGACGGACTTCGGCGAGGCGAATGGGTTCGGCACGATGAGCGGTGAATACTTCACGCTCGCGGCCGGCGTGGACACCGCCCCGCTATTCCAGGGGCTCGACGGGAACGCGTGCCAGTGCCCGCACTGGGGCTTCGTGGTGCGGGGGCGCCTGACGACGACCGATACACGCGGCCGACGCGAGACCGTGCAGGCCGAAGACCTCTTCTACTGGCCGCCAGGCCACAACGTTCACGTCGACGCGGACGCAGAGATCGTCATGTTCAGCCCGCAACGCGAGCACACCCACGTGATCGAGCACATGATCCGCAAGGTGCAACAGGCGACGGCGTGACGACGACCGCACGGCGGAGGCGCGTCGGTGCGCCTCCGCCCGTGTCGCCGCTCGCGCTTCACCCCACGAAGCAGCGGCTGCTCGACGTGGGACTGGGCATGCTGCTCGAGCACGGCTACAACGATCTCGGCATCCAGGCCCTTCTCGAATCCACGCGAACCCCGAAGGGCTCGTTCTACCACCACTTCGAGGACAAGGAGGACTTCGCCCTCCAGGTGATCGAGCAGTACATGAGCCAGGTGCACGCGGTGCTGGACGTGTGCCTGAGCGACGAGCGCCGCCCGCCTCTCGAGCGTGTGCGCCGTTTCTTCGAGACGGTCGAAGCCCAGTACCGCAGCCAGGGCTACATGGGCTGCCTGCTCGGCGGACTCGGGCAGGAGTTGTCCGGCATTAGCGAGGTGTTTCGGCGAGCCATCGAGGATTGCTTCGGGCAGATCGCGGGGCGTATCGCGACGTGTCTCGAGCTGGCTCGCCGGCGCGGCGACATCCCCGCGCGAACCCATGTGGCGAGAATGGCGAGCCTGCTCGTGGATTGCTGGGAAGGCGCGGCGCTGCGCAGCCGTTTGCGTGGCGACGCGGCGCCGCTGACGGCGATGCTCGACTTCTACTTCGGGTCGGCGTTCCGCCGCTAGAGCGGCCACGTCCCCCCCCCGCGGGGCGTCGGCTCCTCAGTTCCCCGCCTGTCGCCGGGCATCCTCCTGTAGCTTCGCGTTCGCATAGATCGCCACCTCGACGCGGCGGTTCTGCGACTGGCCCGACTCGGTGTCGTTCGACGCGATCGGCTCGCGCTCGCCCCGGCCGGCCGTGGCGATGTGCCGGGTGACGCCCTGGTTCGCGATGTATCGCATGGCGGCGCTGGCTCGCCGCTCGGAGAGGCTCTGGTTGTACGCGTCTCGACCCACGGCATCGGTGTGGCCGACGATCATGAGATTCGTGTCGTCGTACCGCTTCAGGTGATCGGCCAGCTTGTCGAGATTCGAGGCCGCCGTGCTCTGGATCACG
>JANLWK010000405.1:0-4329 GCA_031364505.1 Candidatus Eiseniibacteriota bacterium
GATCTGCGCGTGCTGTTCATCTCCGGCTACGCCGACCGCTCGGGCGCGGATCCCGAGGGCCCCGAACCGACGGGCCCGCTCATGTGGAAACCGTTCGCGATGGACGTCCTCGTCCGCCGCGTCCGCGAGACGCTCGACAGCGCGACGTAGGCACCCGTATGCGTTGATGTACCAACTCGTCCCGGGACGAGTTGGCATGGCGATTCGATGACATCGGTGAATCGCAGCTTCGATTCGTGTTCATCTCGAATGAACAAAACTGTCCCCGGGGACAGTTCGCATCGACTCGTGCGCACCCGGTTTATCCGCCGCCCGTGCGGACGCCCCCCGCAGCCGTGCCGTGAACGCCGCCTCGCGTGCCGGGTCGCTCGCGCCGTCGAAGTAGAACCGCCGGGCCTGGGTGTAGACGAGCGCCACGACCGAGTCGGGGAGGCCCGGGCTCCGGGCGATCACGTCGTCGAGCAGCGCGGGGAAGTCGTCGAACCGCGCGCCCCGCCGCCGCAGCTCGGCCATGATCGGCGGATCCCATGTCAGCAGCGTCGCGCGCACGGACTTGTACTCCAGCAGCAGGACCGGAACGTAGGCACCCAACGTGTCGCTGAAGATCCTGCTCTGGCCGATCTCGAGATGCGCGCGGCGACGCTCGATGAGATAGGGGATCGGCGCCGCCTTCTCGTGACCCACGCGGCCGCGCGCGACCAGCGGCTGGTGCGCGATGAACGAGTCCGTGAGCCCGGTGCTGGCCTCGATCACGACCGGCACGTCCGAGACGTAGCCGACGATCGCCTGCCCGCCCGAGATGACGATGCGCAGCGGCAGGTCGCGCGCCAGCTCGCGCAGGTCCGCGGCCATCCGCGGGCGCTCGGCTCGCTCGGCGTCCCGGTAGTACGCGCGCTCGTCGACGATGCCGCGCACCGAGTCCCGGCCGCGCAGAGGATCCGGCGCGAAGGCGATCGTGGCGAGTGCCACGCCGGCCAGTGCCGCCGGCACCCACGACCTGCCGGCGCCGAGCCGCATCGCCAGCATCGACAACGCCAGCTCCAGTGCGACGCCCAAGAACGGGGTCGCCGGAATCATGAACCGGGCGAACATGAAATCGCCGCCGACGCGTGCGACTGATGCCGTATGTGCCGCCGCGAACGCGACGGCCAACAGCGCCTCGGGCGCGAGCCGGGACGCCGAAGGCTCGCGCTCGCGGCTCTCGGCGGAGCGCCCGCGCCGCCACTCCCACACGGCCAACCCCGTGGCCAGCAACGGCCCCACCGCCAGCACGGGAACCTTGCGCAGATAGAGCGCGACGTAGGCGAGGCCCTGATCCCACCAGGCGACACCTGCGGACTTGGCGTAATACGTGTTGGGCAGCAACGCGCCGAACACCTGGAGCTTCCATGCCGCGTAGGCGCCCAGGATCACCGCGAGCACTGCCCCGTACGCCATCGTCGTGCGGAGGCGCGATCGCGCCACGCACGCGACCCACACGCCTCCGGTCACCGCGAACACGGCGCCATCGGGCCGCGTCAGCGTGGCCATGCCGAGCGCGAGCGCCGCGAGCGCGGCACGACGATCGTTGGCCCGCTCTGGGCTTCCCGTGCCGCCGATCGGAACGAGCGCTGCGTAGCCGGCCACGGCGAGCAGCGTGAAGGCGGCCGTCTCGAGCCCGCTCGTCGCGAACACCCACGCATCGCGTTCGACGGCCAGCGCGCAGGCCGCGAGCGGGAACGCCCACGCGCCGCCCGCGCCCGCCCGCCGGGCGGTGAGCCACGCGAGCAGTCCGATCGTCGCGGCGAAACACGCGATGCCGGACGCGTTGGCCCACGTCTCGGCGGCGAAACCGAAGCGGAGCCCGACCGCGCACCACAGCGTCCACAGGAAATTGCTGTAGCCCTCGACGCGTTCCCCGGCGTTGTAAACGAGACCGAGGCCGTTCACGAGGTTCCGCGCGTAGCGGAACGAGATGTACGCGTCGTCCGCCGTCCACGCGAACCGGACGGCGCCCGCGACGCCGATCGCGATCGCCAGCAGGCCGAGGAGGAGCGTGGACCGGGTGCGACCGAGGCGGGCGAGCATGGCCGCAGTACACCGCACCGCCGGCGTTTCCCGCAACGGCGCGCGATCGTCCATGATCGCGGAATGGCAACCTCTCGCCGATCCACGATCTCCCGCGTCCTCGTGGTGGTCGGGCTGTTGGCCGCGCTCGTCGTGCTCGCGTGGCACATCCGCGTCTATTCCTTCCTGTGCGACGACGCGTTCATCTCCTTCCGCTACGCCCGCAATTTCGCGCAGGGCCACGGGCTCGTGTTCAACCCCGGCGCCGAGCGCGTCGAGGGCTACAGCAACTTTCTCTGGGTGCTGCTGATGGCGGGGTTGTTCCGCGTCGGCGTGCTCCCCGAGTGGGGGGCGCCGCTCCTGTCGATCGCCGCCACGCTCGCGCTGTGGGGTTGGGTCGCGCGCGCCGGATGGTCGCCGCTCGGCCGCGGGCTCGCATGGACCGCGCTCGTGGCGCCCTGGCTGCTCGCCACGAACCGCAGCTTCGCGGTGTGGGCGACGAGCGGTCTCGAGACCCGCCTGTTCGAGCTGTTCATCGTCGTCGGGGCGTTGCGGCTTGCCGCCGAAACCGAAGCTCGCCTCGACGGACGCCCCACGCGGTCCATCGCGCCCTGGTGGTTCGCGCTCGCGTCCCTGACGCGTCCCGATGGGCTGCTGTTCTCAGCGATGGCCTTCGCGGCCGCCGCGGCGATGCTCGCGTGGCGGCGACGCCTTGACGTCGTCCGGCACGTGCGCGCGTGGCTGCCATACATGCTGCTGGTGGGCGGGCACTTCGCGTTCCGGCGTTGGTACTACGGCGTCTGGCTGCCGAACACGTACTACGCCAAGGTCGGCGGCCGGTTCTGGTGGGACGCCGGATTCGATTATCTGCAGGCGTTCGCGCTCGAATACGCCGCGTGGGCGTGGCTGCCGCTCGTGCTCATCGGCGCGTGGGCTTGCGTGCGCCGTGGCCGCCCGGTCTTCGTCGTGCTGACGGCCGCACTCGTGATCCCTCACGCGCTGTACGTCGTCGCCATCGGTGGCGATCACTTCGAGTACCGGCCGTTCGACCTCTATCTGCCCCTGCTGTTCCTGCTCGCCGCGGGCGGCGTCGATCACGTCGCGCGCGGCAGCATGCCGGAGCGCCGGCCGGGGCGGCCGGTCGCCGCGACCGCGGTGGCGCTGCTGTGGGTGATCGCCACGATCGCCCTCGCGGCGGAGCTTCCGTGGCAGTCGCACGTACAGTGTCCATCGCGGTATCTGCCGGGCTTCCCGGGCGGCGTCACCTCGGAGCCCGAGCGGAGGTCGTTCCTCGCGCCCGAGCGCGATCCGCTCTACCGCTCGCCCGGGCTGCGCGCGATCGCGGCGCGGCACCTGGCGCTACTCCGCCGGCTGAGCGTTCACTTCGTCGGCGTGCGCCAGGAAGAACACGCCCGCTTCCTCGCGACGATGGTTCCCGAGGGCCGGCGGCTCCGCGTGCTCGTCGAACAGGGCCGGCTGCCGGCCGACACGTACATCGCGACCGGTGCCGTCGGCGCGCTGCCGTACTACTCCGACCTGCGCACCCTGGACCGACTCGGCCTCACCGACTCGACCGTCGCGCGCTCGGCGGCACAGTCCGAGCGGGTCATGGCGCACGATCGTTCCGCCACGATCGAATACGGTCGCGCGCGCGGCGTCGACCTGTGGGCGGCGCACGACGTCCACTTCCTGTGGCCGGTCACCTCGCCCCAGCCGCTCGTCCTCGGGCTGCGCCAGTTCCCGTTCCACGCCGCGGAAGTCGCGCCCGACACGTTCCTGCTCGCGTTGCTCCCGCAGGGACTCGATCGCGCGTCGGCTCGATTCCCGGCGCTCTCGTTCGTGGACGGCGCCTTGCCGGACTTCCTGAACCGCTACGCGGCTCGCGGGCTCGCCGCGCTGGGCGATTCGGTGCGCGCTCACCCCGGTGACGACGCCCTGCATCGCGAGTTCGCGACGTTCCTGTTCCTAGACGGCGACCTGGAACCGGCGCTCGCCGAGTACCTGCGCGTGCTCGCGCGGCAGCCCGAGGACTGCGAGGCGCTGCTCAACCTGAACATCTGCCGCGCCATGCTGGGGCGGACCGAGGACGCCCGCGCCGGATTCGTTCACGCGATCGCGATCGCGCGAGCCCGCGGCAACGAACCGTTCGCCCTCCGGATGGAGCGCTACCTCGAGCAACTCCCGCCGCGCTGACCCGCGGGACTCGGGCTGCCGGCTATGCCCGGAACAAGCTCGCGAGCGCGACGACGCCGAACGCCGTGATCACGGCGCCGGACACGCGAT
>JANLWK010000409.1:0-13759 GCA_031364505.1 Candidatus Eiseniibacteriota bacterium
CTCGGGCTGCTCTACGTGATGGCCCGTTTCGGCCCGCCCCCGCCGAGCGTGAAGGCGCTCGTGGTCTCGGCGCTCGTCTGCTGGCTGTTCGTCGCGTGGGCGTGGTGGGCCGATCGCCACCGCTTCCCGCGGCGCTACTAGGCCAGGCCCCAGCGCTCCAAATCGTCCTCGTCCAAGCCGAGCAGGTGGCCGACCTCGTGCTGGACGGTGATGCGGATCTCCTTCGCCAGCTCCTCGCGCGTGTGGCACATGCGGAGTAGATTGCGCCGGAACAGGTAGATGGCGCCGGGGGCGCCGGCGACGTCCATGTGCGTGCGCTCGAGCAGGTGGCGGCCGACGAACAATCCGAGCAGGTCGGGTGCGAGCGGCGGGTTCTCGCCCTCGAGCAGCTCGCGGCGGGGCAGCGGTTCGACCAGCACCGGAATCTCGTCCAGCTCCTTCCGCACCGCGGGTGGCAGGTCCTTGAGGCTCTGCTCGACCTCGAGATCGAACGCCTCGTCCGTCAGCTCGAGCGGCAGCGGGTAGCGCTCGGGATCCACGGCGTGCGCGCTCTCGGCGTGCGTCTCGGCGTTCGCCCAGTCGCCCAGGTGCTCGAGCACGCGCGAGATCAGGTCGTGCGCCTCCGGCATGTCGGGCCGGATCGCCAGCGCCTGCTCGGCGTCGCGCCGCGCGCCATCGAAGTCGAGCAGGTCATGCCGCGCGAGGCCGCGCAGATGGAAGAACACGGCCGGATCGGCCGACTGTTCGGCGCCGCGCAGCGCGTCGAGTGCCTGCGCGGGCTCACCCTCCTCGAGCCGCAGCGCGGCATCGACGATGCGCAGATCGGGGTGCCCTGGCCGGGCCGTGAGCAGCGCGTCCAGCCGGCCGCGTGACGTCTCGAGCTGCCCGTCCTCGATCAGGTCCCAGACCTTCTGGACCTGGTCCCACTCGGATTCCGTCAGCGTGTCGTAGGCCATGGGAGAGGAGGAATACCAGATACCCAGTTGTGTTGCGCGGAATGGTGAGCGCAGGCTGTACGCGGGGTCTCGGGCCGCGCGCTTCCGAGCCCTCGCCGGGCCCCGTTTCCCCGTCTTGAAGGAGGCACCGATGACGCTGACCCAGACGCTCAAGCGGCTCCGGCGGTCCCACTGGCGCGGCCTCGAGAAGGTGGTGCGCGACGCCTACCAGTCCGGCTACGACGCCGGCCTCACCCGTGCCCACGGCCAGCGCCGGCAGGGTCGAACGATCCGGGCCGACGCCACGGTGGCAGGCCTCGTGCGCCAGATCGAGCGGCACTTCGGGCTCGATCGCTACGGATTCCAGGTACGAGTCGTCAATGCGGGGTCAGGACGGCGAGTGCCGCTCGCCGCCCAGCTGCGCACCTACCGCATCGACGAGTGAGCAGCGCGAAACATGCGCGCATGCTCATACGACGTGATAGCGGGCGGAACGCCGGGTGCGTTTCTTCCGGGCACAATTGACCATCCCTTTTCTTGACCCGCGTGTTTCGCCATCTCTAGACTCTATCGTCACTTAATCCCGCCTGTGGGGCGGCGCCATATCACCGGGATGACCACCATGTCCTTTGCCGGGAGCCTCATGAAGCCAACGGTGTCGCGCCTGCTCGCGGCGGCCGCGCTCGCGACCCTCACCGTCGTCCTGTCCGGTGCCACGGCGTCCCGCGACGCGGTGCTCAAGCCCGACAAGTTGGTGCTCGTCAGCACGACCGACGTGAAGGGGAAGACGAGCCCTTGCGGCTGTCACATCCCGAAGGGCGGCCTGTCGCGCCGGGCGGCGTATCTCGACAGCCTGCGTGCCGACTACGGCCAGGTCATGCTGGTGGACAACGGTGGTTTCTTCCCAGAAGACGGCGAGACGCATCGCGACGTCGCCGTGTTCCTGATGGACATGATGAAGAAATTGAACGTCACGGCCGTGAACGTCGGCGAGCGCGACCTCGTGTACGGCCGGGCGTTCCTTGAGCAGAACGTGAAGCAGAGCCGGCTGCCGGTCGTCAGCGCGAACCTGCTCGACAAGCGCTCGCGGCGCCCCGTGTTCCCGCCCGCGATCGTCACCCAGGTGGGGACGGTGAAGGTGGGCATCTTCGGGCTCATCACGAACAAGGCGGAGCTGGGGAAGGCGGGCGATTCGCTCGTGATCGACGATCCCCTCGCGACGGCGCGTCGCCAGGTCGCGGAGCTCAAGCGCAAAGGTGCCCAGGTGATCGTGCTGTTGTCGCAGCTCGACAAGCCCGATAGCGAAGACCTCGTGTCGGCCGTCGACGGCATCGACGCCGTCGTCGTGGGCCGCAATCCGCTGCCGATGCTGAAGGGCGAGATGATCAAGAACACCATCGCCTGCTACGGCGGCGAGCAGGGGCATTACGCGTGCCGTTCGATCCTGTCGCTCGACGCGAACAAGCACCTCGCCACGGCGGAAGCCGAGGCGGTGACGCTGGTCGCCGAGGTTGGCGAGCGCGCCGACATCGCCGCCACGGTCAAGGCGTTCGACGACGGATTCAACGAGAAGCTGCGCCAGAAGGAGATCGAAAAGGTGGCCAAGGCGAAGGCCGAGGTCACCGATGAGAGCCCGTCCCACTTCGTCGGGGGCCACCTGTGCATCCGCTGCCACCCGAAGGAGGGCACGCAGTGGAAGACGACCGCGCACGCGGTGGCGTGGAAGACGCTGGTCGACACAAAGTCGGACGCGAAGGCCGAGTGCCTCGGCTGCCACGTCGCCGGCTACCAGCGGCCGGGCGGCTTCACCACGGCGGCCACGACGGGGTTCCTCGCGGACGTTCAGTGCGAGAGCTGCCACGGCATGGGCACCGATCACGACCGGTTCTCGGACGCCGAACACCACCCGTCGGCGAAGATGTGCGTCTCCTGCCACGACTCCAAGAACGATCCGCACTTCAACTTCGAGACGGCGCTGCTCAAGGTCACGCACACGAACACGAGCGGGGAGACGATCCAGAAGAAGACCGTCAAGGGCCCGACCGACAAGCCGCCCACGATGTCCGGAAGGCGCGGTTAGGGCATTCTTGACGGCACTCGCGGGCCGTCTCTAGACTTCTCCGTTCGGTGCCGATAACTCGGTGCCGCCGAACCCCGCCGCGCACGTCACGATTTGTAGCTACCCGGGAGACTCATGAAGCGCTCCATGTCGCGCCTCCTCGCGGCCGTCCTGCTCGCGATCCTCGTCGTGCTGGTGTCCGGCGCGGGCTCGAAAGGCCCCGTCCTCCAGCCGAGCAAGCTGGTGATCGTCAGCACCACCGACGTCAAGGGCAAGACCGGGCCCTGCGGCTGACATACCCCCAAGGGGGGTCTGGCCCGGCGGGCCAGCTACGTGGACAGCACGCGGGTGAGTTTCGGCCAGGTCCTGCTGGTCGACAACGGCGGCTTCTTCCCCGAGGAAGGCGACACGCATCGCGACGTCGCCTGGTTCCTCATGGACATGATGAAGACGCTGGGCCTGGACGCCGTGAACGTCGGCGAGCGCGACCTGAAATTCGGCCGCGCGTTCCTGGAGCAGCGCGCCAGGAAGGACCAGCTGCCGATGGTCAGCGCGAACCTGCTCGACAAGAAGTCGCGCAAGCCCGTGTTCGCCCCGTACCTGCTGAAGAAGGTGGGGACCGTCACGGTCGGCGTCTTCGGGCTCATCACCGACAAGGGTGACTTGGGCCCCGGCAAGGACTCGCTCGTCGTCGACGAGCCGCTCGCGACCGCGCGGCGTGAAGTCGTCGAGATGAAGCGCAAGGGCGCCCAGGTCGTCGTACTGCTGTCCCAGCTCGGCAAGATCGAGAGCGAGGACTTGGTCTCGGCCGTCGACGGCATCGACGCCGTGATGGTCGGGCGCAACACCGTCGTGCTCCAGAAGGGCCGCATGGTGAAGAACACCGTGGCGTGCTACGGCGGCGAGCAGGGCCAGTACGTGTGCCGCACCGAGGTGGTGCTGGACGCGAACAAGCACTTCGCCACGGCCGACGCGCAGGCGGTCATGCTGTCGCCCGAAGTGGGCGAGCGCCCCGAGATCGCGACGCTGGTCAAGGGCTTCGAGGACGGCTTCAACGAGAAGCTGCGCCGCGGCGAGATGGAGCGCGAGGCCAAGGCGAAGGCGCAGAACGCCGACAACAACCCGTCGCACTTCCTCGGCGCCGAGCTGTGCATCCGCTGCCACGCGAAGGAAGGCGCGCAGTGGAAGACGACGTCGCACTCCGTCGCGTGGGCGACGCTGGTGAACAGCAAGGCCGACACCAAGCCCGAGTGCATCAGCTGCCACGTGCTCGGCTACCAGAGGCCGAGCGGCTTCACGACCGGGGCGGGCACGCCGCAGTTCGCGAACGTCCAGTGCGAGAACTGCCACGGCATGGGCACCGAGCACGATCAGTTCGCCGACGCCCAGCACCGCCCGACGGCGCAGATGTGCATCACCTGCCACCACGGCGAGATGGACCCGAACTTCAAGTTCGAGACGGCGCTGCCCAAGGTCACGCACTCGAACACGAGCGGCGAGACGATCCAGCACAAGACGCTCAAGGTGCCGGCAGACGTGAAGTCGGCGCCGGCGCCCGGGAAGAGCGGATAGTCCGGAGCCGCCGCTCGAGTGAACGACGACCACGCCCTCCGCGATGCCGCGGAGGGCGTCGCCGTTTGACGCTCGCGCGAGTGCGCACCTAATGTCGGTCGACGGCGTCCCTCGCCGCCCCGGCCGGGGCGGTGCCGTGGGCGCCCCGAGGGCATCCTGGGGATATCCGGGGTCCCTCAACGGAGGCGGAGCATCCTCACCGTGACCAAGGTTCTCGAGGGCGTCGAGTACGCTGAGTCCATTCTCGACACGATCGGCCATACCCCGCTCGTTCGTCTCCGCAGCGTCGCGCGGGACATCGCCTGCCCGGTGCTCGCCAAGATGGAGTTCTTCAATCCTGGCGGGAGCGTGAAGGACCGGATCGGCCTCGCGATGGTCGAGGCGGCCGAGCGCGAGGGCCGGCTCAAGCCCGGTGGCACGATCGTCGAGTGCACGTCCGGCAACACCGGGCTCGGGCTCGCCATGGTCGCTTCAGTACGCGGTTACCGCGCCGTGTTCTGCATGCCCGACAAGGTCTCGATCGAGAAGGTGAACCTGCTCAAGGCGTTCGGCGCCGAGGTGCTGTTGAGCCCGACCGCGGTGGAGCCGGACTCGCCCGAGTCGTACTACAGCGTGGCCCGCCGCATCGCGGCCGAGCGCCCGGGCGCCTACCTCACGAACCAGTACCACAACGCGGCGAACCCCGAGGCCCACTACGCCTCGACCGGCCCCGAGCTGTGGGAGCAGACGCGCGGGCGCATCACGCACTTCGTCGCCGGCATGGGGACGGGCGGCACGATCTCGGGTACCGGGCGCTATCTCAAGGAGAAGAACTCGAAGATTCAGGTCGTCGGCGCCGATCCGGTCGGTTCGATCCTCAAGCACTACAAGGAAACCGGCGAGATGTCCGAGGGCCACACTTACAAGATCGAGGGCGTCGGCGAGGACTTCATTCCGGGCGCCACCGACTTCTCGGTCATCGACCGCGTGATCGCGTGCAACGACCGCGACGGGCTCAACCTGACGCGCCGCCTTGCGCGCGAGGACGCCATCTTCGTCGGCGGGTCGTCCGGCATGGCGACCTGGGTCGCCTTGGAAGTCGCGCGCGAGCGCGACTCCAACGACCTGGTCGTCGTGCTGCTGCCCGACACCGGCGAGCGCTATTTGAGCAAGGTGCACAGCGACGAGTGGATGCGCGACAACCACCTGCTCGACCCCACGGTGACGCGCGCCGCCGACGCCGTGTCGGTCAAGTCGCGCGGTCTGCCGCGGCTGCTCAGCGTCAAGACCGACGACCCGCTGCGCGCCGCACTGGCGCTGATCGAGCAGTACGACGTGAACCAGGTGCCGGTGTTCCGCGGCACCGAGGTCGTCGGCACGCTCTACGACAGCGACATCCTGCGCTCGGCGCTCACGGACGCCCGGGTGCTCGACCAGCCCGCCGAGACGCTCATGGCGCCGCCGCTGCCGGTCGTGCCGAGCGACATCTCGGTGGACCACGTGACGCGGCTCCTGACGAGCGGCACGCCCGCGGCGCTGGTACGCCAGGACGGGGTCCTCATCGGCATCCTGACGCGCTTCGACGTGCTCCAGTTCATCGCGGGAGGGCAGTGATGGGAGGCGATTCGGTGCTCGAGAAGACGGCCGGCTTCAGCACGCGGGCGATCCATGCCGGACAGGAGCCCGATCCGACGACGGGGGCCGTCGTGATCCCCGTGTACCAGACGTCGACGTACGCCCAGCAGGCGCTCGGCCAGCACAAGGGCTACGAGTACGCGCGCACGCACAACGCCACGCGCGCGGCACTCGAGCGCAACCTCGCGGCACTGGAGAGCGGCGCCGAGGGGCTGTGCTTCGCCTCGGGCCTCGCGGCGACGACCACGCTGATGCAGACGCTGTCGTCCGGCGACCACGTGGTCGCCGGCAACAACCTGTACGGCGGCACCTACCGCCTGTTCGAGCGCGTGTTCAAGCGCTTCGGGCTCCAGTTCGCGTTCGTCGATGCGTCGGAGACGCGGACCATCGAGGCGGCGCTGCGCCCCGAGACCAAGTACGTGTTCGTCGAGACCCCGACGAACCCGATGATGCAGCTCACCGACCTGGCCGCGACCGCGTCACTCGCGCATGCGCGCGGAGCGAAGCTCGTCGTCGACAACACCTTCATGACGCCGTATTTCCAGCGCCCGCTCGAGTTGGGCGCCGACGTCGTGCTCCACTCGGTGACCAAGTACCTGAACGGCCACAGTGACATGATCGGCGGGGCGCTGGTGACGAACGACGCCGCCCTGGCGCAGGAGCTGCGGTTCCTGCAGAACGCCGCCGGCATGGTGCCGGGGCCGATGGACTGCTGGCTCGCCCTGCGCGGCACGAAGACGCTGGCGGTGCGGATGCAGCGCCACGAGCAGAACGCCCGCGTACTCGCCGCCCACCTGGTCCGCCACGCGAACGTGTCGGCCGTGCACTACCCCGGGCTCGACAGCCATCCCCAGCACGCGCTCGCGCGCCGGCAGGCCAGCGGCTTCGGCGGCATGATCTCGTTCATCCCCGGCAACGGTTCGCTCGAGGCGGGGCGCCGGGTGTTCGACCGCTTCAAACTCTTCACGCGCGCCGAGAGCCTCGGCGGCGTCGAGAGCCTCGTCTGCCATCCGGCGTCCATGACGCATGCCTCCGTCCCGCGCGAGCAGCGGCTCGCCATCGGGTTCCTCGACGGGCTGCTGCGCCTGTCGGTCGGAATCGAGGATGTCGAAGATCTCGAAACCGACCTCGATCAGGCACTGCAAAGTATTTAGCCGCATCGGGTTGTCGCTGGTTTCCCGCGTGGCCCGAGGGTGCCCTCCGATGGCAAAAGGCATTTGACATATGCCCCGGTCGTCCCTAGCCTAGCGCGCGCATTTTGCCAGGTGGCGTTCGGTTGGATGCGCGCCCTCGGGAGTGCGACAAGCAGTACGAAATACGTCCGCTCAAGGAGGCAGCGATCTTCGGACACCGCAATCTTTGTGGTGTCCTTGTTCATGTGAACGTAGGAAAAATTACGGGCCGCGGCTTGCTAATGGGTCGCGGCGAGTTTGAGAGGAGGTGAAGCGTGAAGATGCGTAAGCTGTTCGCTCTCGCGATGGTGGCGGTTCTGTCGCTGACCATTGCTCTCGCCGCGGTGGGATGTGGTCAGAAGACTGAGACGACGACGACGGAAACCACGCCCCCGATGGATCAGACCATGCCGGCCGACACGGGTATGGTTGCCGATACGAGCATGAGCCACATGGGTATGGATACGATGATGACGAAGTAGTTCCATCGTCGTATTGCAGTTTGCGAGGGGGAAGCCACCGTCGAATCGGTGCTTCCCCCGACGCGTTTCGGGCGCCGAGACGCCCGTCCGGTGTCCCGGGGACCCGGGTGAATCGGGTGGTCCCCGCAACCCGCGTGCCGCCTCCCGCGTAAGGAACTGCAGTCGCAGCACGAGGGAGGATCAACCCACATGAGAACGCCGATCACACTGGCCGCCCTGCTGGTCCTGGTCCTGGCCCTGTCGCCGGGCCCGGCCCGCTCCGCGGAACTCCGCGAGCAGAGCAGCCGGGACTGGGACGCCGCCGGGATCTCCCGGATCGAGGTGTCCAATGCCCGGGGGCTCGTCTCGCTGACGCCCAGCCGCGACGGGCGGATCCACCTCGTGGCGCTCAAGCTCGTCCGGCACGGGCGGCCGGCGGAATCGGCCGAGCTGGCGCGCAAGACTCGCGTCGAGGCGGGGCGGACCGGCGACCGGCTGTGGATCCACGTCACCTATCCGCAGCGCCGCGAAATCCGCGTGGGCATCCTCGACCTGATGCACGGCATCGAGATCGCCCAGGCCGAGGTGCGCCTGTCGATCGAGGCGCCCGCGACGTTCGCGCTGGATCTCGAGACGTCGAACGGGGACCTGGAATCGGATGGCTTCACGGGCGCGCAGGTGCTGCACGCCGTGAGCGGCGACGTCACCGTCGGAAGTGCCCGCGGTTCGCTCGACGTCGAGACAACCAGCGGCGACGCGCAGCTCGAAGACGTGGCCGGGGCCCGGGTCCAGACGACGAGCGGCGAAGTGGTCGTTGTGTCGTCACGCGGGCCGCTACGGGCCGAGTCGCAGAGCGGCAACATCCGCGTGGAATCGGCCGACGACTCGGTCTCGGTCACCTCGTCGAGCGGCGAGATCCACGTCGGGCTCGCCCGCGGCGGGCTCCGCGTGGAGACCGGCAGCGGCGACGTGACGGCGCGCGCCGGCGGAAGCATCCGTGTCTCGACGTCCAGCGGCGAGGTTCAGCTCGGGCTCACGCCGCGATTCCGGGACGCCGAGATCCGCACCGGGAGCGGCGACGTGGAACTCCGGTTGCCGGAGCATCCCGACTGCCGTATCGACGCCGAAACATCGAGTGGCTCAGTGGACGTCAACGTCCCGATGGACCTGACCCGAACGGGCACTCATCGGATCCAGGGCACCATCGGCCGGGGCAGCCGCCGCGTGATCGTGCGCAGCGCCTCGGGCAGCGTGGACGTGGGATCGTAGAACGGTCGATCTAGGGGGAGTGCCATGAACCAACGACGCATCACCACGATCATGCTGGGACTGGCGGCCCTGTGGCTCGCCGGTCTGGGACTCCAGGCCACGCACGTGGTGCCGGCCGAGTCGCTGCGCCACTCGATGCGCACCGCCTCCCGCGCCGTCGCGCGGGCCGGCGCCATCGCCGTGCACGCCGTCGCGCGCCAGGTGCTGCCCACGACCGCGTGTGCCCAGCAGGTGCTGGAGTTCAAGCCCGTGCCGCGTGAGAGCGTGTCGCGTTTCGAGCGGATGCGTGTCCAACGGCGCCCGCAGGCGACCCGGGACTCGATCCTCGCGCCCGACACGCCCGACACGCCCGACGAGGCCGATGAGCCCGACGAGCCGGCGATCCCGTCGCCGCCCGGGATCGTCGACCGCTCCGGCAGCATCATGCGTATCTCCACCGACATCCATGTCGGCAAGGACGAGGTGATCGAGGGCGATCTCAGCTCGATCAACGGCGACATCACGATCGAGGGCCACGTCGAAGGCGACGTCGTCGCCATGAAGGGCGACGTGCTGCTCAAGTCCACCGCGAAGGTCGACGGCGACGTCGTGTGCCTCGGCGGGACGCTGACCGAGGAGCCCGGCTCGGAGGTCAGCGGCCAGAAGGTGACCGCCGGGCACGGGCTGCGCGGCCGCTTCAACGATCACGAGCGCACGCACGAGGCCAGCGACCACGTGGCGAAGGGCCTCGTGTGGCTGCTCATGATGCTGTTCTTCGGCTGGGTGTTCGCGCGCTTCCTCGAGCGCCGCACGAATGCCGCCGTCGAGACGCTGCGGCGCGAGCCGGGCCTGGCGCTCGGCATCGGCTCGCTCGTGTGGGCGCTGATCATCCCGTCGGTGATCGCACTGGCGCTCGTCGTCGCCCTGCTGTGCATCACGCTGATCGGCATCCCGCTCGCGCTGGCTGCCCTCGTCGGCTACGTGCTGTTCCTCGCCGTGCTCACGCTGTGGGGCTTCACGGTGGGCGCCGCGTTCCTGGGCGGCAACATCGCCCGGCGCCAGCAGTCGGCCGCGATGGCGTCCACCGTGCCCGCCATCGAGCCCGCGCCACCGACGACCATGCGCACGGTCATGTTCGGAATCCTGGCGCTGACCGGCGCCTCGCTCGTCGGGCACCTGTTCCAGTCGCTCGGCGAGGGCGGGCCGCTCCACGGCCTGGGCACGCTCATCCGCGTGCTGGCGATCATGGCGAGCATCGTCGCGATGACCGTCGGCGCCGGGGCGCTGCTCCGGAACGAGATCATCAACGGCACGTTCCAGCGGTTCGTCATCCGCCGGCGCCCGCCGACTCCGCCGACGCCGCCCGTTCCCCCGACGCCGCCCGTTCCGCCCACGGGTGGAACCGTTGCCGACGTGGTGCCGCCGCCTACGTCCCCGTCCCCGGGCTATGGGTCGACCTCGCCGTCGCCGTCACCGTCACAGTCTCCGGGTTACGGTGTGCCGCCCGCGGGTCCGCCGGCTTCGTCGCCGCCGTCACCGTCGCCGCCGTCAGCCTTCGAGCCGCCGCCTCCGACACCACCGCAGCCGCCGCCCGAGCCCCCGGCTCACATCGCTTGACGCCCTGACGACGAGCGGCGGAGGATCGATCGCACGATCCTCCGCCGTTCGCGTTTTCCGAGACGTAATCCCTCGCCCCAGGACCCTGCCCTGAGCTTCGCGGGACTGACGCCCCAGTCGCTGCCGGTCCTCTGCGCCCTGCTGTTCGTGGACGGCGCCACGCTGGCCGCCGGATCCACACTGCTGATCCTGACCTACGGGCGCTACCACGAGCCGTGGCTCATCGCGACGCTGGGGGGTGCCGCGAGCGCCCTGGGCAGCGCCGTCCAGCTGCTCGTGCTGCGCTGGGCGCTCCACTCGGGCCAGCCCTGGATGCGCCGGTTCACGCCGTCGCGGCAGAAGGTCGAGGCGGCGCTCGAGAAATTTCCCTCGGCATCGTTCCTCGCGATCGCCGTCGCGCGCGCGACGCCGCTCCCCGATGCACCGCTCAAGATCGTCGCCGCCGTCGTGGGCTATTCCGTCTGGCTCTACGCGCTCGCGTGTTTCCTGGGCCAGGCGCCGTACTTCTTCGTGCTTGCCCTGATCGGGAACAAGTTCAAGCTGCCGGCGTGGGTGCTGCTCGCGGGCCTGGGCGCCGTCGTCCTCGGCGTCGCCATCGACTGGCTGCGCCGGCGCAACAGGGAGGCTGCCTAACCGGCGACCGCGACCCCCGTCACCTTCACCTCCTGCGTGTCGGCGAGCTTGAGGAACAGGAACTGCGGCCGGCTGATCTTGTAGTCGGCGAGCGCCACGGGGAACGTCGTCTCGAACCGGATCGATCCCGCGCCCGGCTTCGCCGCGTACGTGGCCGCGACCTGGATGTGGATGCGGCGGCTGACGCCGTGCAGGCTGAACGTGCCCTCGCAGTCGAACGTCACTGGCGACCCGGCCGCGAGCTTCGCGCCCCCGGGCCCCAGCACCGCCGCGCCGTCGAACACGGCCTTGGGGTAGCTCGCCGTCTCGAGGTGGTTCACGCGCATGTGCTGGTTGCGCCGCGCAATCCCCGTGTCGAGCGTCGTGAGATCGACCTCGAGGTGAACCTGGATCGAGTCGCCTACCGCCTGCGGGTCGACGACGATCGACCCGGCCAGGTGCTTCGTCTTGCCGTGGAAACTCTCGACCGTCGCGCGCGAGGTGAACACGACCCGGTTTTCGCCGCCCGGCTTCACCTTGAACTCCGCCGCGGCCGCCGGCTCCGCGGACGGGATCATCAGCGCCACGAGCGCCATTCCTGCGAGCATGCGGTTCATCACGCCTCCCACGGCGGACTCGGCCCGGCCACTACGTCTCAGTACATCAGGTGGAGTTGCAGCACCGTCTCCCATTCGTCCGGTCCCGAAGACGCGGGGCCGCGTTCGTACGTCGTGCGGCGCAGCAGGCCCTCGACCGTCACGTACGGCGCCGGCATCGCGTAGGCGCCACCGCCCCAGCGCGTGCGCGCCCCAGTCGTCAGATCGCGGTCGGGGTCGAGGAAGTCATAGGTGAGCTTGAGGTCCACGCCCTGCCGGAGCAACCACGAAACTTCGTGCGAGGTGACGAGTCCGGCCGTCGTGGTACCGCCGAGGTGATCCCAGAACAGGTCGCCCTCGCCGAGCCACGTCAGCCGGTTCCATGTCAGGTAGCCGTACAGGCCGCCCGAGTCGAAGTCCTCGCTCTCGCCGCCGCGGTGGTATCCCGAGACCCCGCCCGATACGCCGACCGGTCCCAACCGCGTGCGCCCCGTGGCGTTCCCGATCACCGCGAGGTGCGTATCGTTGTCGAGCGTCCCGCCCCGGTTGCCGTTCACGACGCCGAGCTGGAGATCGGCCGGCCCGGGCGAGGCGCCGATCTCGAGCCCGACGTCGGTGTTCGCCGGCGGCTCGAATCCCAGCTCGCGCCGCACGTACATCGTGTGGTCGTCGAACCGCCAGCCGTACGACGGCGTGAACCTCCCCGCCTTGACGTACAGCTTCGGCAGCACGTAGCCGAGGCCGAACAGCTCGTAGCTGCTCGAGATGCCGCGGTCGTAGTAGAGCGACACGCGCGGTTCGAGCTGGAAGTCGAAGTACAGGTCGCCCTGCATCTGGAAGAAGTGCGGGGGTGCCGCGGATGCGTCGGAGCCGACGAACAGCTCGCGGAAGTCGGTGCCGATCTGGACGCGGTCCGCCCACGCGGGCGGCAGCATCGAGTCCGCCGCCGCGAACCCGCGTCGCGTCGACGCCAGCTCGTCCGGTACGAGCTGCCGGGTCGCGTAGCTGCCCCTCAAGCCCCCGCCAGTCGGGTTCACATGGCACAGGCCGCACTTCTGCTCGTAGCGCGCGGGGTAGCGGGGCAGCGCCATCGCGCGAAACGCCGCGGCGGCGTTCAGCGCCAGCGCCGCGGCACCCAGCAGCATGATGACGCGCCGGAGCCCGATCGTTGGTCGACTCACGCGCAGCCTAGTTGTTGAGAGCGCCTTCGAGGATCCACGTGCGGATCTTCTCCTTGCCTGCCGCGGACACACGCGCGCCGGTGGGTGGCATCTGGCCGCCGAACCGGCCCGACCCGGACGTGGTGATCTTGACGTACAGAACCGAATTCTCGGGCTCGAACGGCTTGATGACCGGAGAACCGTAGACCGTCGGCGCATTCACCATCTCGGAATAGCCGAAGACGGGGTTGTTCCAATCGTGGCAGCCCTGGCACACATTGAGGGCGGGCCGGACGTCGCTCGCGAGCGAGATCGTCGTCCCCGAGCCCTTGACGCGCACGGTGGGGCACGCGGGGCCGATCTCGACGATGCACGCGGCCGGGCCGCCCTCGATCGGTACGAACGCGACACGCACGGCGCGCGTGGCACCCGGCGCGACGTCGCCGGCGCCGCCACCGACTTCGACCACGAAGTCCGGGCAGCTCGACACGGGATCGACCCTCAGCGGCTCGGTGCCGGCATTGTGGATCTGGAATTCGGCGGCGACGCGCTGCCCGACGGCGAGCGAGCCGAAGCTGATCGAGTCGGGCTGGAGCACGCACTGGGCACCCGGCGCCTGCAGCGCCGACACCGCGGAGAGCGGAACGCGCGGGAACCTGGGGCCGAGATCGAGCAGGCAGGCGATCGTCTCGGGGGCGC
This sequence comes from Candidatus Eiseniibacteriota bacterium, assembly GCA_031364505.1. Classification (GTDB taxonomy): domain Bacteria; phylum Eisenbacteria; class RBG-16-71-46; order RBG-16-71-46; family RBG-16-71-46; genus JANLWK01. The sequence goes on from JANLWK010000409.1 coordinate 13,746, forward strand.
TCGGCTGATACTCG
>JANLWK010000423.1:0-4366 GCA_031364505.1 Candidatus Eiseniibacteriota bacterium
CACCGTGCTCGACGGCGTCGACAACGCGATGCGCGTCGCGCAGGAGGAGATCTTCGGCCCCGTGCTCGCCGTCGTGCGCTTCGACGACGTCGACGACGCCGTGCGCAAGGCGAACGGCACCGACTTCGGCCTCGCCGCGGGTATCTGGACGCAGAACGTGAAGAAGGCGCATTCCGTGGCGCGCCGGCTGCAGGCGGGCACGGTGTGGATCAACATGTACAACTTCTACGACGCCGGCATGCCGTTCGGCGGCACCAAGCAGTCGGGCTTCGGGCGCGACCTCGGCCCTGAGTGCCTTCGGGACGTCACGCAGGTCAAGAGCGTCTGGGTCAATTTGGAGTAATTGGGAGTAGGGGGAACGATGAAGCGGCTCCTGCACGTCATCTCCTTCACGACCGACATCGAGCGCAGCAAGGCGTTCTACCGGGATGGCGTCGGACTCTCGGTCGGGGCGAACACGCCGTTCATGGTGAACTTCGCGCACGACGGCGGACTCGTGCTGCTCGCGGTCGGATCCGAGACCAAGACCGAGGTCGAGTTGTGCTTCGAGTCCGACGACGTCACCGCGGCCGTCGACCGGCTGCGCGGGCGCGGCATCCAGTTCGCGGACGAGCTGCGCCACCTCGCCTTCGGGAGCGTGATCCATTTCCGCGATGCCGAGGGGAAGCTGCTGTCGATGCTCCAGCCCGGCACGGCCGCGCGCGATCGCGGGTCCCGTTCGAGTGACGACGAGCCGGGTGCGCCTGGCGAGCGTGCGGGCCGCATGCCGGTCGCCGTGGTCGATCCGTCCGCGACCCAGGCGCGGCTGTCGACCGCCATCGTCAATTGCGGCGACCTGACGGCCGCGCGCGCGTACTACGCGCACCTGCTCGGCCTGCACGTGTCGGTGGACTCGCCGGCCTGGGTGCAGTTCGACACCGGCGACATCCAGCTCGCGCTGCATGCGACGCGCGATCGCAATGCGACCGAGCCGCATCACCGCCAGCCGGTGAGCTTCGGCTTCACCGTCCCCGATCTGGAGGCCTGGCTCGAGGGCGCACGGGAGCGGGGCGTGCCGTTCGCGAGCGCGCCGATCGATCACGGCATGGGGCTCACCGCCGAGGTCGTCGACCCGGAGGGCAACGTCGTCGTCGTGCGCGAACCGATCTCCGAGGAGTCGCTCGAGGAGCGGCTCGCCGAGGCCTACGAGGACGACATTCCCGGCCACATCGCCATGCGCAATCCCGTGCGCAAGGCCGTGCGCCACGCGAGCTGGGTGGCGCTCCGGCCCGAGTACAAGCCGAAGCGTGCCGCCGGCAACGGCGTGGCACCCGTGACGAAGCGCGAACGCACGAAGGACGCCGCCGCACCGCGCGGGGCCGCGGCCGCGCGCGAGGAGACCGCGGCGGGACGCGCCCGGCGGGCCAGCGAGCGGCTCAAGCAGGACGAGTCGCGCACGCGCCGCGCGCGCAAGCGCCCGTCGGCGCCGGCCGCCTCGGCGCGCGCCGCTTCGGCACGCGCGAAGCCGGTGGCCAAGAAGGCGGCCTCGGGGCGCTCCGCCGCCCGCCGCACCGCGCGCAAGTCGACGAAGCGCGACGATCGTTGATGGCCGCACCGCGCGTCGTGCTCGCGGGCGGCGTGCGCACGCCGATCGGCAACTTCGGCGGCGCGCTCGCCGCGTCCTCGGCGGCGGCCCTCGGCGGCACGGCGGCGCGCGCGGCGATCGAGCGCGCGGGGCTCCAGGCCGAGGCGGTCGAGGAAGTGATCATCGGCCACGCGCGCCAGGCGGGCAACGGCCCGAACCTCGCGCGCCAGGTGGTGCGTCGCGCCGGGCTCGCCGATGCCGTGCCCGCCTACACGATCAACAAGGCGTGCGCCTCGGGGCTGCAGGCCATCGTGAGCGCCGCGCAGTCCGTGCGCGCCGGCGACCGCGCGGTGGTGCTCGCCGGCGGCAGCGAGCACATGTCGAGCATTCCGTTCCTCGCCACCGACCTGCGCTGGGGCCGCAAGCTCGGCGACGAGCCGCTCGTCGACGCGATGTTCCGCGACGGCTACCTGTGCCCGCTGTGCGACCAGCTGATGGGCGAGACGAGCGAGACGCTCGCGACGGAGTACGCGATCTCGCGCGAGGAGCAGGACGCGTACGCGCTCGCGAGCAACCAGCGCGCCGCGCGGGCATGGGCCGAGGACCGCTTCGCGCGCGAGGTGATCCCCGTGACGCACGGCGAGGGCAAGCGCCAGGCCACGGTCGAGCGCGACGAGCACTTCCGCGCCGACGCGTCGCTCGAGGAGATGGCGAAGCTCCGCCCTGTGTTCCGCAAGGACGGCTCGATCACCGCCGCCAACGCCTCGGCCATCACCGACGCGGCGGCGGCGATCGTCGTGCTGTCCGAGGACGCCGCGCGCCGACACGGCGTGACGCCGCAGGCCACCGTGCTCGGCTACACCTCGGTGGCGGTGGATCCCGCGCGCATGGGGATCGCGCCCGTTCCCGCCGTGCGCGAGCTGCTCGAGCGCCACGCGCTCACGCTCGACGCGATCGATGTGGTCGAGTTGAACGAGGCGTTCGCCTCGCAGGTGCTCGCGTGCGACCGCGAGCTCCACTTCGATCGCGCGCGGCTGAATCCGAACGGCGGCGGCATCTCGCTCGGGCACCCGACCGGCTGCAGCGGCACGCGCATTGTCGTCACGCTGCTTGCCGAGCTGGAGCGCGTGAAGGGCCGCTACGGCCTCGCGACCCTGTGCGTGAGCGGCGGCCAGGGCATGGCGCTGCTGGTGGAGCGGAGCTGATTCGCTCCGCCGCGACGCTCCGGCGTTCGCGTGATCGCGCGCAACGCGTCAGCAATACGTAAGGGCGAGCGCGCCTCCTGCGACGCAAATCGTTGCGACCCAGCGTGTGACGCCTGTAGCATTCCGCGCCATGTCGACACTTCCCTCGGGCCCGACCCGGACCCCGCCCACGCCATCCTGGCGACTGCTCGTCATCGACGATGACGTGGAGCTGTGCGCGCTGGTCCAGACGTTCCTCACGCGCGAGGGCCTCGAGGTCGATCTCGTCCACGACGGCCCGGCGGGACTCAAGGTCGCGCTCGACGGTCAGTACGAGGCCATCATCCTCGACGTGATGCTGCCGGGGCTCGGCGGGCTCGAGGTGCTGCGCGGCATCCGGGAACGGAAGCGCACGCCGGTGCTGATGCTCACGGCGCGCGGGGACCACGTCGATCGCGTCGTGGGACTCGAGATGGGCGCCGACGACTACATTCCCAAGCCATTCGACCCGCGCGAGCTGCTGGCGCGGATCCGCGCCGTGCTGCGCCGCGCCGAGACGCCGGTGAACGGCGCGGCGGACGAGCGGATCGGTGTGGGGGAGATCGAGGTCGACATGGCCTCGCGTGAGGCCCGCCGGGGATCGCGCGTGCTCCAGCTCACGCCGCTCGAGTTCGACCTGCTCGCGGCGCTGATGCGCTCCGCCGGCCGGCTGATGACGCGCGATCAGCTGTCGCGCACGGTGCTTGGCCGGCCGTCGCGCCCGGACGACCGCAGCATCGACATGCACATCAGCAACCTGCGCAAGAAGCTCGGCCAGAACGACGACGGCGCCTCGCTGATCCGCACGGTGCGGAGCGCGGGCTTCCTGATGTCGAATCCCCGCTCGACCGACGCCGAATAGTCCGTGCGGACGCTGTTCGCCAAGTTCCTGGTCTGGTTCTGGCTGGGACTGGCGGTGCTGCTCGTCGCCGAGATCGTGCTCGAGTCCCACTCGCTCCGCGAGGGGATCGAGGTGCACTCGATGAGCCCGAACCATCCGCTGGCGCTGTACGCCGACCTCGCGCGCGCGACATTGGCCGAGCGTGGCGTCGTCGGGGTCGACAGCCTGATCGCGCTCTACGAGCAAAGCCGCGGAGTCGAGGCATACCGGATCGACGCCCATGGCCGCGGCACAGGCCTGCACCGCGTGTCCGAGGACGCGGCGAACGCCGGCATCGCCGCCCTGCGCGCGAAACGCGGCACCCTGATCGAGACGCGCGGCGGAGTGTTCCTCGGCTATCCCATCGGCAGCGTCGGCCAACGCGAGTTCGCGATCGTGCTGCACCCGCTGCCGCGGTCCGCGGACGGCGGACCGGCGCGGAACGGAAAACGCGGGTGGCTCGCCGGCCTGCCCGAGGACCTGGTGCTGCGCGCCCTCGCGATGCTGGTGCTCGGCGGCATCGGCTGCTACCTGCTCGTGCGCTACGTCACGGCGCCGATCGCCCGGCTGCGCCAGGCGACGCGCAGCATCGCCGAGGGAAACCTGGGCGCGCGAGTCGGCGCGTCGGCGGGCGGGCGCCGCGACGAGCTCGTGGATCTCGGCCACGACTTCGACCGGATGGCGGAGCGGCTGGAGACC
>JANLWK010000430.1:0-4053 GCA_031364505.1 Candidatus Eiseniibacteriota bacterium
AGCGATGTGGTCCCGTCAGGCTGCGTCTTCTGCGTCGGACAATGTGATCGGCACTTCGACGCCGTCAGCGAAGCGCGCCACGATCACGAGCTCACCGTTCATCGCTTCGATAAATTTTCTCAGAGTGCCGACGTAGAGCTCCGTTCGGCGCTCCATCTTCGAGACTTCGGCCTGAGTAACACCGAGGAGATCGGCCATCGCTTCCTGTGTCAATCCCCTGGCCTTTCGAAGCTGAGCCAGGTGAAGGTCGTCAGAGAGTCGGCGTGCCTCCACCTCGATCCGAGTGCGCGTTTCCGGCTTCATGCGATCCTTGATCTCGGACCACTTATGGCGCTTCATGTCAGCCCTTCCTGTTCGAGTTGCCGAAGGTGCTCATCGTAGAAGGCGTCCGCCTTCGGCACGTTCTTCTCGTACCAACGGTCGTCTCCGGTCTTGTCGCCACCGAAGAGAAGAATCGCTGCGCGCCGGGGGTCGAAGGCATACAGCACCCGATACGGGCGGCTTTGGTGCTGGATGCGCAGTTCTCTCATGTGGCGATGGCGGGAGCTCTCGACACCCGACGAGTACGGAAACGGAAGCGACGGCCCATGCTCTACAAGCAAGTCCACAATCCGACCGACGCTCACTTGCTCGTCGTCCGTCAGACCTGCGAACCAACCGGCGAAATCGTCGGTTCCCTCGACTTCCCAGACCACGCGACATTATGCCATGCAATGAATAAGTTCTCAAATGGCATATATTGGTGGGCGGCTTCGTTGCCTTGAAGTTGCCTTGAAGTTGGCCTGGGGACGATCGCGCGGCCTTGGGTTCGCTCAGGGGCAGGGGCGCTACAATTGCGGCGTTTGCGTAGCCTGTGCCTCGTCATCCACGCCCCGTCCGACCTGCGCCTCGACGAACAGGATACTGGCGAGATCGGACCCGGTCAGGTGCTGGTGCGCATCGGCATGGGCGGCATCTGCGGCTCGGACCTGCATTACTTTCGTCATGGCGGGTTCGGCGCCGTGCGCATCAAGGAGCCGATGGTGCTGGGCCATGAGGTGGCCGGCACCGTGGCGGCCGTTGCGACCGGGGTGACGTCGGTGACGATCGGTGACCGCGTCGCGGTCAACCCGAGCCGCCCGTGCGGCTCATGTCCGTACTGCCTCGAGGGTCTGCCCAATCACTGCATCGACATGCGTTTTTACGGCAGCGCCATGCGCACGCCGCACATCCATGGTGCTTTCCGTACCTTGCTGCCGTGCGACGCCACGCAATGTGTCACGGTCGCTGATGGCGTGCCCCTGTCGCTGGCCGCGCTGGCCGAGCCGTTCTCAGTGGGCCTGCACGCGGTGTCGCGCGCCGGCGCGCTGACCGGAAAGAGAGTGCTCGTCAGCGGGTGCGGGCCGATTGGCGCGCTGGTGATCGCGGCGGCGCGCCTGCACAGCCCCGCCGAGATCGTGGCCACCGATGTCGTCGACGAACCGCTGGCCGTGGCCCTGGCGCTCGGCGCGAGCCTGGCGATCAACGTCGCCTCCGATCGCGAGTGGGTGCGCCGCTATGCCGCCGGCAAAGGCACCTTCGACGTGATGTTCGAGTGCTCGGGCAACGAGCGCGCCCTGCGCGACGGCCTCGAGGTGATGCGCCCGCGCGGGGTCGTCGTGCAGCTGGGGCTCGGCGGCGACGTGAGCGTGCCGCAGAACATGATCGTCACCAAGGAACTGTCGATCCGCGGCTCGTTCCGCTTCCATGCCGAATTCGCGGAGGCCGTCGGGCTGATCAACGAGGGGCGGGTCGATCTTGCACCATTGATCACGCACTCGTTCCCGATGACGCAGGCGCGCGAGGCCTTTGAGCTGGCCGGCGACCGCACGAAGGCGATGAAGGTGCAGATCGATTTCGCGCATTCCTGCTAGGATTAATGCTGCTGGCCTGATCCCTTCCGTGCCGGAGTGGTGAAACTGGCAGACGCGCGGGACTCAAAATCCCGTGTCCGCAAGGACGTGTCGGTTCGATTCCGACCTCCGGCACCAACCTTCGCGCCCTGAACCGGGCGGCGCTACGGCTGGCAACCTCACGCTCGCTGCGATTGTGCGGAATTCACGTTCACGGGCGACGCGCGGGCGTCGCCGGTTCATACAGCGAGACGAACTGCAGCCGCGCCAGGCGGACGTCGTCGCGACTTGGCCATGTCGAGGTCGATCCTGAACTTCCCGCACATGGACTTCAGATCCTCGACGCGGCTCCGCCGGACGCCTTCCCTCAAGGCGTAGACCACGGTGTCGGTTTTTGACTTGAAACCCACGGCGGCGCGCGCCTCGTCCACCAGATTTTCAGGCAAGTCCCAGGTTGTACGCATCTAAATGATGACGTTTGATATGTCTGCTGGATGTCAATTCAGGCGCGTGACTGACGACTACATCGATCCGACCAGCGTGCGCTAGGCCTGGCCGGTCGTCGGCGCAAGCCACCGGCCGAGCAGCTGGCGGAGCACCTCAGGCTTCACAGGTTTGCCGATGTAGTCATCCATCCCAGCCGCCAGGCACTTCTCGCGATCGGTTTCCAGCCCGCTTGCAGTCATGGCAATGATGGCCGTGCGCCTGTTCGGACCTTGTCTCCGCCGAATCTCCGCCGTTGCCGCAAAACCGTCCATCTCCGGCATTTCACAGTCCATGAGCACCAACGCGTAATCGTGGCTCTCCATCGCGGCGAGAACCTCCCGCCCGTCGTTCACAACGTCCGCCTCGTAGCCTAACTTCCGCAACTGCTTGAGCCCCAGCTTCTGGTTGACGACGTTATCGTCGGCCAACAGAATGCGCGCGCCGGCAGGGGCGCCCAACCGGGCCGCGACGGGCTCCCCGACCACCCGATCTGCCGGAACAGGCGCGGCACCGATCGGAAGCGTGACGGAGAATGTCGACCCCTTGCCCACCTCACTCTCGAGTTCCACCCGGCCCCCGTGGCCTTCGACTATTCGGCGAACGATCGCCAGGCCGAGGCCCGTGCTCTGCTCGCCGCCAGTGCTGCGGACGCTGGCCTTGCCGAACGGCTTGAACAGCTTGGGCAGATCCGCCGCGGGAATGCCCTGGCCGTGGTCCTGCACGGCGATCGTCACACTCTCCTTCGACCCGGTCACGCGCACCTGCACCTGGGTGGCCCCGTGAGAAAACTTCACGGCGTTGCCAATGAGATTGTTCAGGACCTGTTCGATTTTGCCGGCGTCGAGGAGGAGCATCGACTCGGCGACCTCAACCGAATCCAGCTCCACGCCGATGTTTTTTCGGCTGGCGATCACCCGGTTCAACTTGACGCTGTGCTCGACCAGCTGCACGACGTCGGTCAGCCGCCGGTCCAGTTGCAGATGACCCGACTCGATCGCCGTGACATCCAGGATGTCGGTGACCATCCGTAACATGAACTCGCTCGTCCTCTTGATGACGGCGATGAACTCCTCCTGCTCCGCGGTAAGGGCGCCCGCGGTCTCCGCCTCCAGGAACTCGCTGTAGCCCAGGATGACACCGAGCGGAGTGCGCAGATCGTGCGCCGCCATGCCGACGATGCGATTTTTCTGCTGATTCAATCTCTCCAATTCAAGATTTTTCTTGAACATCTCACGCTGGAGGGTCGAGAGCTCGTTATTGAGGCGGGAGAGGTCCTCATACAGGTCCCTGTCGATACCGGTCGCCCGCCGAGCCCCTGGTCTGAGGTCCTTGTCGGTCACGGCTCGAGTTCCGGGGCGAGCAGCTGCGTCGCCAGGCCGGTGGCGTCCTGCGCGTTCGAGGCGCACCCGTCGGCGCCAACCTTTCGCCAGAGCTCCGGAGCGACGAGAAAGGGATAGCCTCCTACCAGTATCTTGACGCGCCGGCACTCCGCGCGAGCCCGGACCATCTGGATCAGGTCCCTCACGGCGCCAAGGTGCAGCGAAATCGTCGCCGAAATGGCGAGGACGTCTGCGTGGCGTTCCACCACGGTGTCGACCACGGCCTGAGGCGGCATGTTGGCGCCCAGGTAGAACGTGTCCCACCCCTCCATCTCGAAGAAGTCCGTGACCATTCGCAGCCCGATCTCGTGCAGATC
>JANLWK010000455.1:0-13578 GCA_031364505.1 Candidatus Eiseniibacteriota bacterium
GGTGAGGGTGGCGGCATCGAGCCGGCCCTCGCGCGCGGGCAGCACGCCGATCTCCTCGAACGCCTCGCGCACGGCGCAGCCGCGCAGCATGCGCGCGCGCTCGTCCTCGGCGTCCGCGACCTTGAACGAGCGATCGGCGGGACCGATCACGCCGCCGACGAACGCATGGAAGCCGGGCATGAAGCTCACCTTGTCGCTGCGGCGCACCCAGAAGACTTCGAGCATGCCGCCGCGCCGGCGCACCAGGACGATGGCGGCGGAATCGCGGAACCGCGGGCCATCCAATGGCATATAGGCGGGCGCCAGCAGAGCCTCGGTTATCTTCGTGGCGCCACCGCGTCGATCGAGCGGCGCAGCAGACCCACCGCTTCGTCGAGCTCGTCGGTCGTGACATCGAGGGGCGGGCGGAACCGCAGCGAGTGCGTGCCGCAGGGCAGGATGATCATGCCCATATCGTACGCCTTTCCGGCCACGGCGGCACGCAGGTCCGGATCGCGGAAGTCCACGGCGCACAGCAGACCGAGTCCGCGCGGGTTCGACAGCAGCCCCGCGTAGTCGGCCACGAGCGCCTGCAGCTTCTGCAGCAGATGGGCGCCGGCCGCCGCCGCGTGCTCGACCAGCCTCTCCTCGGCGATGATTTCGAAGTAGCGCTGGCTGCGCACCATGTCGGCGAGGTTGCCGCCCCATGTCGAGTTGATGCGGCTCTTGACGTGGAACACGTTGTCGGGCTCCTCGTCCAGCCGCGAGCCCGCGATCATGCCGCACACCTGGACCTTCTTGCCGAAGGCGACCAGGTCCGGACGCACGTCGATGTGCTGGTGCATCCACATGCGGCCGGTCAGGCCCATGCCGGTCTGCACCTCGTCGAAGACGAGCAGCGCCTCGTGCTCGGTGGCGATGTCGCGCAGCGCCTTCAGAAATTCCGGACGGAAGTGGTGGTCACCGCCCTCCGACTGGATCGGCTCGATCAGGATGCAGGCGATGTCGTCGCGCCGCTCGTGGAACGCGAGGTGGATCTGGGCGATCGCCACGGCTTCGGCGCGCTTCACGCGCTCCAGCTCCTCCGGCGTCACCGGGAAGCGCAGGTACGGCGTGTCGATGCGCGGCCAGTCGAACTTGGGGAAGTACTCGTACTTCCGCGGATCGGCCGTGTTCGTGAGCGACAGCGTGTAACCGGTGCGGCCATGGAACGCGTCGCGGAAGTGCAGGACCTGGTGGCCCTTCTCCTCGCGGTAGCCCTTGCGGAAGTTCTTGCGCACCTTCCAGTCGAACGCGGCCTTCAGCGCGTTCTCGACGCCGAGCGCGCCACCCGAGACGAGGAACAGGTGCGGCAGGTAGTCGGGCATGGCGAGCCGCCCGAACGTGTCCACGAACTCGGCCAGCTCGGTCGTGTAGATGTCCGGGTTCGACGGGTTCGTCGTCGCCGCGCGTTGGAGCTTGGCGAGGAACTCGGGCTCGCGGAGCCCCGGGTGGTTCAGGCCCACCGGCAACGTCGCGAAGCACGAGAACATGTCGAGGTACGTGCGGCCCGAGCGGGAGTCGTGAAGCCTGCGGCCGCGGCTCTTGTCCAGGTCGAGCACGAGGTCGTAGCCCTCGGCGAGCATGTGGCGGGCGAGCGTGGCATGCACCTGATCGGGCGCGATGGCGCGGGTGCGGGTGGTGGTCATGACGGATCTCCCTTGGCGCCGGTCGGCACGTACTGCTCTTCCTTGAGCGTGGACAACACCATCACCGTGCGCGTCTGACGCACTCCATCCGGCGTGTTGAGCTGCTTGAGCAGCAGGTGCTCGAGCGACTTCATGTCGCGCACGCGCACCTTGAGCAGCAGCGAGAACTCGCCGGTGATGTGGTGGCACTCCTGTACTTCGTCCAGCTCGAGCGCGCGCTTGAGGAACGCGGGCTCGTAGCGCGGATGCTCGATGAACACTTCGACGAACGCCGTGATGTCGCTGCCGAGGATGCCGGGGTCCACGACCGCGGCGTAACGCCGGATCGCGCCGGTCTGCTCGAGCTTGCGTAGCCGCTCGTTCACCGCCGCCGCCGACAGCCCCACCCGGCGGGCGAGCTGGGCCTGCGGCAGCTTCGAGTCGCGCTGGATCAGGTCGAGGATCTTGCGGTCGCGGTCGTCCATTTCAGTCTTTCATTCGGCAGAATAGCCGTATGACTGAAGTTTATTCGGACAAGCGGCACCCGGTCAAGCGTGCATTCGGCGGCGGTCGCTCAAGACGAGCCGGCCGTGTTACGATAAAGGGCTCATGATCTTCGCTCTCGACCTCGAAGGGTGCCTGGCGCCCGAAATCTGGCCCATATTGGGCCAGCACTTCAGCCTGCCCGACCTGTCGCTCACCACGCGGGAAATGGGCGATTTCTCGGAGCTGATGCACCGCCGGGTCGCCGCCACGCGGTCCGCGGGCGTCACGCTCAAGGAGCTGCAGGTCGTGGCGCACGGCGTGGAGCCCTACCTCGGCGCCCGCGACTTCCTCGCCCGGCTGCGCCAGCTCGGCCAGGTGATCATCATCTCCGACACGTTCCACGAGTTCTCGGAGCCGCTGATCACGAAGCTCGGCGGGCACAACCTGTTCGCGAACCACTTCGAGCTGGATGCCGACGGACTGCTGAAGGGCTTCAAACTGCGCATCCGTGGGCAGAAGGAGCGCATCGTGTCGGGCTTCCACGCCGCCGGCTTCAAGGTCGCGGCGATGGGCGACAGCCTGAACGACCTGTCGCTGCTGAAGAGCTGCGACTACCCCGTGCTCTACCGCCCCGTCGAAGCCCTGCGTACCGAGTTCCCCGACGCCGCCGTGGGCGTGAACCTCGACGAAGCGCTCGAGTTCATGCTCGCCGCGTACAAGCGGCTGGAGAACGGCGCGTCGTAGCGGGGCGGCGGCCTGCTAGGCCGTCTTCCGCCGGGCTCGCAGCGGCACGAAATGAATCACGAGCCGCCTGTTGAGGGCGGCGCTGATTCGCTGGAGCATCTTGATCGAGTGTCCGAGGTAGTCAGCGTCCTCGAGTCGCGAGATCGCGGAGTCCGTGGTTCCGACCAGAACCGCAAGCTGCCTCTGTGTGAGACCCGCCTTGGTGCGCAGGGCGTAGATCTCCTGGGCGATTTCGGCATTGAGTTTCGCGTCGGCGAGAGCACGAAGGCGCCCCTGCTTTCCGTCGAAGTGCCGGCGGTCAAGTATCGCGAGACCGTCGGACGTCGTCCGCGGACGCTTTCTCATCGGGCCTCCGTGTACGTGTGTGCCTGAGGATCGGCCTCGAAAGACTGCTTCCGCCGGCGCGCGCGCGGGGGCAAGGCGATGTTAGCAAGTTTGCTAAATCATTCAAACGGGATTGCACACCTCCCAAGTGAGTCTTCTCGGTCGCGATGCCATCCGTCCCCGTTGTCGCGCGCATTCACAACCCTCAACTGTCCCCGGGGACAGTTTCGTTCGATCGCGCTGAACCTTGCCCCGCTCAACCTGCCCCGGGGCAGGTTCGTTCGGCGGGAGCGAACTCGCGACGGCTTCGCACGACCCGCGCCGGCGCCTCAACCCGCCGCGATGCCCCTCGCCCACTCGAGCAACTCGCGCGTGTCCGTGAGGTCGGCGAGCAGCAGCTCGGGCGCGAGCGCCTCGAGCATCTCGCGCGGATTGGGGCCCGTTGCGACGGCGGCGATGTGGGCGCCGGCGGCGCGTGCGCAGGCGATGTCGTGCACGGTGTCGCCGAGGACGATGCAGCGCTCGGGGGGCACGCCGTAACGTTCGCCGATCCGTTGCACGGCGAGGCGGGCCAGCTCGTCGCGGTTCATGGCCTCGTCGCCGAATGCGCCCATCGTGAAGCGGCGCTCGATGCCGTAATGGCGCAGCTTCATCATGGCCATCGCGGCCATGTTGCCGGTGAGCAGGGTCGGCACCCAGGTGGGTTCGCGATCCACGGCGTCCAGCAGCGCCGGCACGCCCGGGAGCAGGGCCCCCCGGCCGGGATGCAGGGACTCCGTCATGTGGCGGAGCACGGCGTCCCAGAACTTCGCCCGGATCTCGTCGCCCGCCGGAGTCCGGTACTTCGCCAGGATGTCCGCCAGGATCTGGGTGTCGATCCGGCCGGCGAAGGCGATGTCCTTCAAGTCGTCACGGCCGCCGAAGATCTCGTGGACGGCCTCGCGGTAGGCCTCGAGGGCGGCCCCGTGGGTCGACAACAGGGTTCCGTCGAGGTCGAACAACCATGCGAGGCGCACCGGGGTGTCCATGGGGTGCGCATTCTGCACGGCCGGAGCCTCGATGACGAGCGCATGGCCCAGCGGTGGATCGGTCGTGCTAGACGAACGTGGTAGACTTGGGGCTCTCACGGAGCTCCCCGGGAGACGCATGACGCACCGCCTGCTGCTCACATCCCTGCCCGCTTTGCTTCTCTCGATCACCGTGGCCGCCCCGATCGGGGTTGGCGCCGCCGTGCCCGAGCGAACGCCGACGCAGGTCACCGCGGACGCGCGCCCCGCGGATGCACCGGCCATCGCCGGCGCGAGCGTCCCGGCGCCCGGTGCGCCAAACGCCCGCGCACTCTCGATCGACGCCTCGGCCCTTACCGCGCCGCGTCTCGTGCGCATCCGCCTCGGCGACGGGCTCGCGCTCTCGGACCTCCTGCGCGGCGGCTTCGACGTCGTGGGTGTCCAGGGCGAGGAGAGCGCTTCGATCCTCCAGTGGCCGAAGGACGACGCGCGCATCGCGGCGCTCGGCGGGCGGATCGAAGTGATCGACGAGCATCCGGGCCTCACGCAGGCCGAGGCGGCGCGCGCCGACGTGGCGCAGCGCGTCAGCCGGCTCGGCGCGCAGACCCAGCGCACGGCTCCCCGTCGCGTCGTGTCGACGGAATCGCGCGGCTCGCTCACGGCGCCGCCGACGTTCGGCACCGGCAGCCTCGGCGGCTACTGGGGCACCGGCGAAATCGAGCAGAAGCTCGACGCGCTCGTCGCCAACGACACGCAGGACCTCGTGGCCGACCAGGTGGACGTCATCGGCCTGTCCCGCCAGGAGCGCCCGATCTGGGGCCTCGAGATCGGCAAGCACGTCGTCGGTCCCGACACGCGGCCGGTCGTGTTCCTGAACTCGCTCACGCATTCGCGCGAGCCGGGCGGCATGCAGACGCTGTTCCTGTTCATCGACGACATCCTGTCCCGGTACGGCGCGGATCCCGACGCCACGTACCTGCTCGACCACCGGCGGATCTACATCTGCCCGCTCGTCAACCCGGATGGCTACGCGGTGAACGAGGCCCAGTACGCGCAGAACGCAACGTTCGGCTTCTGGCGCAAGAACACGCGCGACAACAACGCGAACACCATCATCGACGCCAACGACGGCGTCGACATCAACCGCAACTTCGGCTTCCAGTGGGCCTTCGACGACGTCGGCTCGAGCCCGTCGATCAGCGACGACACGTACCGCGGGCCCTCGGCGTTCTCCGAGCCCGAGACGCAGGTCCAGCGCGACCTCATCGCGTCGCTCCACCCCGTGACGGGGCTGTCGTTCCACACCTACCAGGACATCCTCGTCCACCCGTGGGGCTACACGAACACGCCGACGCTCGACGCCGCGGCATTCCACGAGTGGGACGACCTGCTGACGCGGTTCAACGCGTACCAGTCCGGCACGCCCGGGCCGATCCTGTATCAGGTGAATGGCGACATCAACGACTGGTGCTACGGCGACACGCTGACGAAACCGCGCTCGTTCTCCTGGACGCCCGAGATCGGCGCGGACAGCGACGGCTTCTGGCCGACGCTGTCTCGCGTCGCCGTCCTCGCGGCCGAGAACATGCACATGTGCTACACGGTCGCCGCGATCGCGGGCCCCGCGGTGCGCGCGGACGGCGTGACCGTGCTCCAGGGCACGCTGAACGTCGGCGGCTTCGGCAGGGTGTCGGTGGCCGCGCGCCACGTGGGCGCCACCGGGACGGCCGGGCCGGGGCTTGCCGCGACGCTCACGCCAATCGACGCCGGCATCCAGATGCTGCAGAGCACGGTGTCCTATCCGACGCTCTCGCCGCGCACGACCAGCGCGCCGAGCAACGGCGAGACGTTCGCGATGACGGTGGACGACACGGTCACCGCGGGGCGCATGATGAGCTTCCGCATCGACTGGACCGACGGCGCCGGACTGTTCTCGCGCGACACGATCCGCATCGTCGTCGGCACGCCGACGGTGCTCGCCTCGGACGACGCGTCGAGCGGAACGGGACTCTGGACCAAGGCCGGGGCGGGACCGCCGAACCAGTGGGGTGTCGTCTCGAGCGACCCGAACCACGCGAGCCCGTATTTCTCCGACAGCCCGGCGGGCGCCTACGGGCTGGGCGCGAGTTGGGCGTTCATGCTGACGGCGCCGCTCGACCTGTCGCACGGCGTCCATGCCTACGCCATCTACGACATGCGCTGGGAGTTCGAACGCGATCGCGACGCCGGCATCTCCGAAGGGAGCCTGAATGGCTCGACGTGGACGCCGCTGTGGGCGACCGGCAGCACGCATGGCACGTCGCTGCTGCCCGAGCCGGCGCTCAACGGCAAGCCTGTCTATGCGGGCACGCGCTGGCAGTGGAAGACCGAGTGGGCCGATCTCTCGCCGTTCACCGGTGCGGCGGGAAGCGCCACGCGGTTCCGCTTCCGCACCCGGACGAACAACGGCAGCCAGTACGATGGCCAGTCGGTCGACGCGATCCGCTTCGTGATCTACGACCCCGCGGCGCAGCCGGCGCCGCTCGCGGTCGAGCCAGGTTCGCAGCCGGCGTTCGCGCTGTCGAACCCGTGGCCGAACCCCGCGCGTGGCGCGATGCGGTTCGACTACGCGCTCGCCGAGCGCGCCGCGGCGAGGCTCGACGTGCTCGACGTCCAGGGCCGCCTCGTGCGCTCGCTCGCCTCGGGCGAAGCCCCCGCGGGGCGCTACCAGCGCACGTGGGATCGCGTGGACGCCCGCGGCGCGCGCACGGCGCCCGGCGTGTACTTCGTGCGACTGGCGCTGCCCGGGCACACGCTGACGAGGCGATTCGTCGTCCTGGACTAGCGGCGGCCCGCGCGGCCCAATTCCGCGCGCCTACTTCGGCCCCGCCGTCCCATCCCACGGGTGGTACGTGCGGGCGAACCGCACGCGCTCGGACATCGTGGGGTGCGTGTAGAGCAGCCAGCGGACGAACGCCGGCGGGTACGGGTCGCTGCGGTTGCGTTCGGCCATGACGAAGAACGAGCGCGCCGCGGCGTCGTTGTCGTGCGTGACGTCCAGGCCGAAGCGGTCGGCCTCGTGCTCGACTCGGCGCGAATAGCCGTTCACGACCGGCTGGGCCGCGAACAGCAGCAGCCCGAGTGCGGCGGCGACCAGCGGGATCGCGGCCTCGTCATGGAGCGACGGCACGCGCCACCGCGGGCCGAAACGCGCGAGCGCCCATCGCGCCAGCCGGTCGGCCGCGAAGAACAGCGCGAAGGCGAACACCGACCACAACGCCACGCCCTTCCACAGGTGCCCGAGCCGGTAATGCCCCATCTCGTGGCCCATCACCGACAGGATCTCGTCCTCGCGGAACGCCTGGAGCGAGGTGTCCCACAGGACGATCCGCTGCGACGGCCCGAAGCCGCTCACGTAGGCGTTGAGCTTGTTGGTCTGGCGGCTCTTGTCGGCCTCGAACACGTGCCGCGCCGGGATGCCGGAGCGGCGCGCGAGATCCAGCAGCTTCGCCTCGAGGCCCGCGTTCGGCAGCGGCTCGAACGTGTTGAACGCCGGGTCGATGACGAGCGGCTGGATCAGCACGCCGGCGAGCAGCACCGGCAGCATGCCGAGGGCGAGCCACGCCCACGCGCGCGTCTTCAGGCGCTCGATCAGCGCGAGCGCGAGCGCCACGAGCCCGAGGCCGCCCGCGATCGCGAGTCCGATCGCGGCGCTCTCGATCCCCTCCCAGGCCCAGGCGAGGAACGACTGGTTCGAGAGTCCGAAGCGATGCTCCCACCACCAGTCGCGGAAGCCTAAGAACGGCGCCTCGGCGGCGAGCATCACGAGCGTGAACAGCGCGAGGTAGACGAGCACGCGGACGTAGCGGCGGCGGGCCCGCGCGTGCGCCACGTCGCGCATGCGCGCCGAGAGTCCGGACACGAGCAGCAGCACGAGGATGGCGACGTCGTACAGCGGCTCGACGACCGCGAGGACCTGCCGCACGCGGGCGTAGCGGCGATTCTCGGGCGTGAACAGGGCGCGGAAGCGCGCGGAGTCCGCCGCGGCGGAGGACATCGAAGCCGGGGCTGGCGCCCCGGCGGAATCGTCCGCATGCGCCGCGCGCGCGCCGCACGCGAGACTCAGGGCCAGCGCGATCGCGAGTGCGCAGCGCATTCTGATGGGCGGGGCCGGGGGGTGCCGGCGGGTCTCAGGGGAGGATGATGATGCGCTGCACGGCCTGGTGGCCGGCGAGCCGCGCGGTGAGCCAGTAGTTCCCCGGCGCGAGCCGGCGGCCGTAGTTGTCTTGCAGGTTCCAGTCCGTGTGGGTCTCGCCGGCGGGCCGCGTCTCGTCGAACAGCGTCCGGGCGACGCGACCGCTCGCGTCGATGACGAGTAACCGTACGCGCATCTCCTTCGGCAACGACAGCCAGACGGTCGTGAAGGTGCGGGCGGGAGTCGGGCGCGCCGCCATCGACAGCGCGTAATCGACTGCGGGCTCACCGCCGGCCGGGGTCTGGGCCACGACGTTCGACAGGCCGGACCAGTTGCCGTTGTCGTCGACCGTCTTGAGCGCGAAGTAGTAGCGCTGGTTCGGGCCCAGGCCCTTGACCTTGACGCGTTCCTTCTTGCCGGGCTTGGCGGGCTTGGGGCTATCCGTCGCGGGGGTGGCGAGCCCGAAGTTGGCGGCCGTGATCGGCGCCAGCGAGTAGCGGATGTCGTAGTGGTTCGCGTTGCCGATCGCGCCGTCGTCGCCGGGCGACGTCCATTCGAGGGTGACCGAGCTCGAGCCTGGCTCGGCACCCACGGATGGCGCGCAGGCCAACCCGCACAACATCACCAGCGCTGCCCCACCGAGTGCCGGCGTCGACATCCCTGTCACGCTCATCGACCGAGGAATCCTCTCGTCATCACGCGCGGTTCCGGTGTTCGGCGGGCCGCCTCTGTATCTCCGGGGCCCACGGACCGCGCCACGCTAGTGCACGACGGTCAGCCGCCGCAAGAACACCGTCTCCCCAAGCTGCCCGCGGACCATGTACGAGCCGGTCCCGAGCGGATTGCCCGAGTCGTCACGGAGGTCCCACACCAGGTCGAAGGAGCCAGCCGAATACTCGCCGAACGCGATGGTCTTGATCTTCCGCCCGGCGATGTCGAAGGCCTCGACGCGCAGCCACTCGGGGCGCGGCAGGGTCACCGCGAACGAGGCCCGGTTCCACGACGGGTTGGGACGGGGGGCGGCGAACTGCGGGTCGACGACGAGATTCTCGACCCCGGCCACGGCACCGGCGGCGTACGCGATGTTCGAAACCGGCGACCAGTTCGTCGACTCGTCGCAGGTGCGGACGGCGAAGAAGTAGTTGACGCCTTCGGTCAGCCCGAAAATCGTCAGCTTCTCCTTGGTGCCCGAGGGCCCCGGGATGAGCGAGGTATTGAGATGAGTGGCGTAGGCGAAGTTCGACTGGTTGATCGGGAAGCGGGAAAAACGGATGTCGTAGGTTCTCGCCTGCCCGGTCCAGCCGTCATCGCCGGGTGCGGTCCATTGTAGGGTCACGGAACGAGACTGGGATTCCGCGGGATGTCCGATCGCGAGGGCTGCGGCCGTGATGGCCAACGTGGTGATGATCCGTAGATTCACGTTCGAGCGCGCTCCTTGCAGTAAAACCCGCCTGGGCTGTGGAGGAGTCAGTTGTCGACGCAGACTTTGTGCGCCCGAGGACGCTCACTGCCGTGCGCGCGAGTGGAGAGGAAGCTCGTCCCTGAACCCCACTCACGGCGTCGTATTCTGTGCGGCCAGGCGGGGGAGGCTTGGCACGCGCTACCTTGAACGAATCTCGCGCTCCGGCGACTTCGTCCAACACGTGAATAACAGCATCCGCGCAGGCTTACAAGACGAAATCGTAAGAAATTCCGACGGTCTCGGCCATTCTTCACATCTTGGGGACGTTTACGTCAGATCGTGAAAAGAATGGGTGCGTAGATCTACGCCCGGAGACGCATCGATGGCCTTCGCGTCACGAAGCCTCTCATTTCCAGATCGAGTCGGTGATGTTGAGCTAGTCGTCGATGCGCGTATTTGCACGAGCGCGTCGTAAGAGTCACCGAACCATCACGACTCGGTGCATCGCGACGTCGGATCCGGCCCGCACGGCGAGCACGTAGACACCGGGCGCGACGCGGGTCCCTCCCGCGTCACGGCCGTCCCACGCGATCGTGTGGAGCCCCGCGGTGAGGCGTGCCGCGGGCAGGGCGCGAACGCGGCGGCCCGCGAGATCCAGCACCTGGACGCCCACCGTGGCGGCACGCCCGAGCGTGAGCCGGGCGTGGACGCCGTCACGGCTCGGCTGCGGCCAGGCCACCGACAACGCGAGGCCCGGGCCCCCCGATCCCAACTCACGCTCCGGCACGGGCGTCGAGGCCGGATCGAGCGCCTCGTCGAAGGCGACCTCGATCGGGGGCAGCGACGTCACGAGCGGACCCGCCAGCGCGGCGCCGGTCGCGGCCGAGAACACGAACACGCCCGGCGTGCCGAACGCGTCGTTGTCGCAGACGTACAGCTCGCCGCGGTCGTTCAGGGCCGCGTCGGCGAGGCTGAAGCCGCCGGGCGCGAAGATCGTCGACAGGAGCTGGGAGGGCTCCGAGCGCCAGGCGACGAGCGACGTATTGAAGAGCACGCTCACGATCGCGAACGAGCGGGCGGGCGTGCTCCAGACCACGTCGAGGACGTCACCGCCGAGTTGCGTCTCCGTGATCGCGTAGCCGGGGCTCGTGAGCGTGTTCGGGTCGATCCACGCGATGCCGCCGTCCGCGACGTTGTACGAGCCGACGCAGCCGATCAGCAACCGGCCGCTCGCGGCGTCGTAGGAGAACGTCGTGATGGGATTCGTGCCCGGCAGCAGGATGCCCTGCGCCCCCGGCACCGCCGGGTCGGCGTCGACCAGCGTGTCCGCGTTGACGTCGACCACGGCGATCAGGCTCGAGTCCGTCGGCATGAACCCGGCCAGCCGCTCGACGGCGATGAACAGCCGCGACCCCACGCGCATCATGCGATCCATCTCGGGCAGCCCGTCGGCGTCGGCGAGCCCCGCGAGCGAAACGCCCCCCACGCTGTCCCCCGTCGACGGGTTCACGATCAGCAGCCGCGGCGAAGCGAGCCGGGTGACGTACGCCTTGGTCGGCGAGACGACGCAGATGTCCTGCGGGTTCGATCCGTTCCCCACCGAGAACTGCTTGATCGTGGCGAAATTCTGGGCCGGATCGATGACCTGGATGTTGTCCTGGCCGAACCGGTTGACGACGTAGAGCAGCCCGCCGGCCCAGCGCACGCGGGCATCGGAGTAGGTCGTCGTCACGTCGCTCGTGACGGCGCGACTCGCCAGGTCGATCGTGCCGAGCGAGCCGTTCTGGAAGTCCAACGTGAGCACGAAGGCGGTGTGCTGCGCCGCGGCGGCCGGCAGCGGAAGCAAGAGCAGGACGATGACGATCATGCGGTCGAGGCGCAGGTGCACGGCGGACTCCTCAGGGAATGAGCGCGGGATCGCGCGGGGCTCCGACATCAATGGACACGAACAGGCTGCGGCCGGGCAGCGGGAACCCCGCCACGTCGGACGCGCGGACATCGCCGAGGTTGCGGCCCTCGAGCCTGAGACGCAGATCGGGCAGCGGGCGCAGCGACGCCGAGACACCGGAGAACGTGCGCGCGGCGACGCGCTGGCGGTTTGCGCGATCGCGGTAGTCGTCGCCCAGCGCCTCCAGCTCGCCCGTCACGCGCACCGCGCGCCGGCTCCACCCCAGCTGGGCGAACGCGCGGTGCTCGGGGCGGAGCGGCAAGCGCCGGCCGTGCCACACGGGCGAGGCGCCGAGATCGATCGAGCCCTGGCGCGTGAGGAAGCCGTAGAGCGAAAAGCCCGCGGGGAGCCCGATCCACGCCGTCAGCTCCTCGCCGCGGATGCGCGCCCGCGCGATGTTCAGGGCGCGGATCGTGTTCGGGGAATTCTGCGCGTAGTCGATCAGGTCGCGCAGCCGCGTCTCGTAGTGCGACCAGCGCACGCGAACCGGCCCCCGCGCCCGCGGCGACCACTCGGCGCCCAGGTCCCAGGTCTCGCCGCGCTCGGGGACGAGCGCCGCGTTGCCCACGACCGAGCCCTCGTTGCCGAACAGCTCGGTGAAGTCCGGCGAGCGCGAGGACTTCTGCCAGTTCGCCTTGAGCTCGAGCCCGCGCCCGGGGGCGATGCTCACGCCGGCCTGCGGCGAATCCAGCTCGCGCACGAGATCGGTGCTCGCGGGGCTGCCGAGCGTGCCCAACGAGCGCAGCGCGTCGCGCTGGCGATCCCATCGCCGCGCGACCCGCACCCGCACCCGCTCGCCCCACGGCTCGAACCTCAGGCCCACCGCGGCGCCGCGCGTGTGACGCCGGCTTCTCGGCGGATCGGCGTAGCGGTCGGCCGTGTCGTGCGGCTCGCTCCGCTCGGCACGGATCGAGCCCGACGCCTCGGCCGCGAACCCCAGGGGCAGGTGCCCCGACGTGACGGTCGCCGACCACTGCTCGCCGCCCATCCGGTCGTCGGTGTCCATCGCGCCGCGGCCGAGCTCGTTCGCGCGGTCGGCGAAGCGCGAGCGCGAACGATCGAGCGCCGCGCGGAGCTGGAGTCCCGGCCAGGCGCCGCGCGACGGGCGCTCGAGGTCGAGCAGGCTCAGCGAGCGGGTGAGTTCGAGGCGCGTGTGGAGCGCGGGCACGGAGCCGAGACCGGGAACTCCCTGGCGCTTGCGGAACGCGCTTTCACGCAGGATCAGGCGCGCGCCGAGCGGCAGCGTCCCGCGGACCGTACCGAGCAGCGTCGCGGAATCGAAGCGGTTGTTCTGCCGCTCGGCGTCTGCGTCGTCGGCGGTGTTGAACGGCGTGCCGTTGTCGTCGTGATAGACGAAGTCGCCGCGCGCGCCCTGGTAGCCGCCGTGCAGCAGCCCCGACCAGCCGCCGAGCCGGGCGCCCACCGAGCCGCGGCCCTCCCACGTGTCGAACGAGCCGCGCACCATCCCGATCTGCGACCGGGCGAGCGACGGCAGCGTGACGATGTTGATGGCACCGCCCGGTGTCGCGGGGCCGAGCGACAGCGGCGAGGCGCTCGGGTAGACCTCGAGCCGCTCGATCGCCGTGACCGGCAGATCGGCGATGCTGATGACCGAGCGCGCGGCCGACGTCATCGGCACACCGTCCAGGTAGTACGTCGTCTCGTTCGCGGGGGCCCCGCGCACCGACACCGTGGCGAACGCGCCGAGTCCGCCGTACTGCTGGATGCGCACGAGCCCCGAGCGGTTGAGCAGGTCGCCCACGGTCTCGAGCGCGTGCCCGGTCGAGCCGGCGACGATGTCGCGCGCGAACGTGGTCGGCATGCGCGAGGCGGCGGTGGGATCCGGG
>JANLWK010000466.1:0-3790 GCA_031364505.1 Candidatus Eiseniibacteriota bacterium
TGAACTTCTGGATGCGGTTGTTGTTGCTGTCGGTGACGTACACGTTGCCGCTCGCGTCCACCGCGACTCCGACCGGGTTGCTGAACTGGCCAAAGGCGGTGCCGGTGGCGCCCCACTGTCTGAGGTAGGTGCCGGCGCTGCTGAACTCCTGGATGCGGTTGTTGGACCCGTCAGCGACGTACACATTGCCGCTCGCGTCCACTGCCACGCCCGTGGGGCTCACGAACTGTCCGTTGCTGGTGCCCGCGACGCCCCACTGCGTGAGGAAGGTGCCGGTGTCCGTGAACTTCTGGATACGGCGGTTGAGGCCGTCCGCGACGTACACGTTGCCACTCCCGTCGACCGCCACGCCCGCGGGGTGGCTGAACTGCCCTTCGCCGGTTCCCGAGGCGCCCCATTGGGTGAGGTATGTGCCTGTGCTGGTGAACTTCTGGACGCGGTCGTTGCCGAACTCCGTGACGTACACGTTGCCGCTGCCGTCCAGCGCCACGAAGTGGGGCGAGTTGAACTGCCCGTTGCCGGTGCCGGGTGTTCCCCACTGGGTGACGTAGGTGCCCATACTGGTGAACGTCTGGATGCGGTTGTTGAGCTGGTCGGCGACGTACACGTTTCCGCTCCCGTCCACGACCACCCCGGTGGGGGTCTGGAACTGCCCGTCGCCGCTGCCCTCGCTTCCCCACTTCAGCGCGAACACGGGCGGCTTCGGAGCCGTGGCCGGGGCTGCCGGGTTCTTGCTCCCTCCGCACGCGCTCAGCGAGAAGGATGCGATGCATGCCAGGAGCAGACTCGGCATCACGAACTGGGATCGGTGCGAGGGGTTCAAGCGGCCTCCCGAGAGATTGATCGTGGCGGTCGGCTTCGACACGCTCCGGTGCGAACATTCACCGGGAGCGGAGCTGTCGAAAGGCTCCTGGTGCGAACGGAGCACGACCGCCGGCCTGCGCGATCGTGCTCCGCACGCCATGATCAGTGGAGCCGGATGACGGTGTGGCGCAGGTCGAGGCCGGATTCACCCCGCACGCGCACGAAGTAGGCCCCCGGCTTGGTGCGATGTCCGGAGCCATCCTGGCCGCGCCACGGGATCAGGTTCTGCCCCGCGGGCATCATCGCCGGCGGCAACCGCCATACGAGTCGGCCGCTGACATCCGTGACCGTGACGTCGACCGACTGGGCGCGGGCGAGCGTCAGCATGAGTGAGGTGCCGTCCGTGAACGGATTCGGCTGCGCCATCAGCACCGAGCGGTCGGCAGACGGTCCGCCAATGACGCCGGCGACCTCGTCGGTCAGCGAAGTGATGATGGTGTTGTTCTGATCGTCGACGTCCACGAACGATGCGGAGACCAGCGAATTGAAGACCTGGCTGGTCGTCGATTCCGTGGCATGTCCGGCCTTCGCGGCGGTGACGACGACCGTGGGGATCGTGGCGGACCAGAACGCCGGCTCCGGGCTGTAACACCCGTTGGGGTTGCCGGTGAGGGCGATTTCCAGCTCGACGAGGTTGTGCGCGGGCGCGAAGTTGGGAGACGTCGAGTTGTGATCGACGGCACCGTGGACGCAGCCCGCAGAGTTGTCGAATGGAACGCCATTCAGAAGCACCTCGACCTGGTCGCCGGTGCCGCCATTGCTGATCGGCGGGTTCGGGCCGAACTCGGTGTCCGGGCCGCCCTGGATCACGTACACGTCGAAGAAGTTGAACGCGCCGACCTGGAACGACACCGGTCCCACGCGCCCGCCGAGCGGGATGGGGGTGGTGCTGCCGGCGACGTCGTACATCAGCGTGATCGCCAGGGTCGTCGGGTCGATGGTCGTATAGACCTCGGTCTGCCCGTTCTGGAACGGAGCCGGCGTCACGCCAAACCACTCCGCCGGCACCGGACCGAACTGGCCGTCGATCCCGATCGGGAACGCCGACGGCGGATTGATGATGGGGGCCGTGGCCGACTCGCAGGCGTCGCCGATCCCGTTTTGGTTCTGGTCGCGCTGCTGGGGGTTGGCCACGAGCGGGCAGTTGTCGGCGCCGTCGAGGACTCCGTCGTTGTCGTCGTCGTCGTCGACACAGTTGGCGATGCCGTCCAGGTCGCGGTCGGGGAAGCCTTCGTCGATGCGCCCGTCTCCATTGTCGTCGAGGCCGTTGCAGGCCTCGGTCGGGCTGGGAGTGAACCACTGCTTCTGCACGTCCTTCGACGTGTCCGTGGCCGTGAATGCCCGGATCTTGTCGATGCCCGACAGCGCCGAGGTGTAGGTGAAGCTCGCATCGCCGTTCCCGTCCGTGGTGCCCGAGTCGGTATGCCCCGCCGTGGGACCGGAGGTGACTTGGAAATCCACGTGGACGCCAGAGGCCGGCAGTCCGACCGCATCCACGACATGGGCGGTGATCGTGTGCGGGTCTCCCGTCAGGTTCTGCGCGAAGGTGGGACTGAGGGTGATCGGCGAGCCGCCGGGCGTTCCCTGAGCGAAGCCGACGGATGCGACGAGCATGCCGGCGAACACGAACCGCGTTACGAGGGTGAGTTTCACAGCCTACCTCCGAGGTTTGCCGATGATCATCGGCGTTCCGGGCGGGGGGTGCCCGGGGCGGCGCATCAGGACCGCGGTGCGTCCCGATTGTCACCGCTACGTTAGGCCCCGAGCCGAGGTGACTCAAGGGGCATATTCGGGCTCCAGCCTTACGCCGTGGCTTAGTCGAGGCGACCGCTCGTGCCGCCTTGCTATTGGGTCGGCCGGCCCGCGCGTACGAGTCAATCCTGAGGCTCCCCGCGCGATAACGAGTCCACCGGCCACGCAACCTCGTGCCGGCCCCTGCCCCTCCAATCGAACTTCCATGCGACGCGCTGATCTCCGTACATGTCGCCCTGGCCGAGCACGGTGATTGAGTCGGGATCCACTTCGCCGAAGCGAACGACGTAATCGAGCCATCGGCGAGTGGGAAAGACGTACAGGACGCGATCGACCCGCGTGAACGACGAGTCGATCACGAACACGCCAAAGAGTTGCCCGAGACCGAACGGCCTGCCGGGAGGGCTGGGCGTGGCCCCGGTCTCGAGCCCCATCGCGATGATCGCGTACTCGGAACCATCCCACGCTTCGGTCGACACGAGTTGCTGGATCGAGACTCGGTCGATCTTCGAGTTCATGGCGGCAAACGCTGCGCGTATCGCGGGCAGCGCGCCGGCAGGGGATGCCGAGGCCGTACTTCGTGAGGCGGGTCCGCACGATGTGCCCAGCAAGACCGCAACAAGCGCGGGCAACGCACAGCGGGCGGTCCAGCCCCATCGCGCACATCGGGGTCGAGTGTTGGGTTGCTGAGAAGTCATGACGCATCACTCCGCGTGGGGCCGCGCCGGAGCGCGTGAATGGCCCGGTCCAGGGCCTGCAGGTAGCGCGAACGATCCTGGGCGTGAAACGGCGGCGGACCTCCGGCGACCATGCCGGCGCCGCGCATCTCGGAGAGCAGGTTGCGGGTCGCGAGTGCGTCGCCGATGTTCGATTCGGTGAAGGGCCGGCCGTTCGGGGCGATCACGCAGGCGCCGCGCTCGATGCAGCGCGATGCGAGCGGAATGTCGGCGGTGACGACGATGTCGCAGCTGCCGGCGTGTGCGGCGATCCAGTCGTCCGCGGCGTCGAACCCACTGTCGACGACCTCGAGCGTGAGATTCGGCTGGCTCGGAATCCGCATCCAGCTTCCGGCCACGAGGGTCACGTGCACGCCATGGCGGTTCGCGACCCGATAGGTTTCGTCCTTCACGGGGCAGGCATCGGCGTCCACATAGATGTGCAGGGCCCGGACCTC
>JANLWK010000092.1:0-3212 GCA_031364505.1 Candidatus Eiseniibacteriota bacterium
CGTGACTTGGCCGGAATCGCGTAGGCGAAGCTCGTCCGTCCCATCGCCGGGTTCGGCGCGTTCTGCGCCAGGAACACACGCCCCATCGGAGCACCCGCGAGCGGATCCACCGCCAGCAGCGTGATCTCGTCCGCGCCGCCGTACTGGTGGTACCGCGCCGCGAACTCCTGCAGGTACTGGTTCGTGATGTCCGAGTCCTTGAAGATCAGCGTGTTCTCGTTGTTGTTGTTCTCGGCGGATGCCGACCAGTTGTGTGAGCCGGTGAGCGTCGTTCCACCCCACGTCGGATCTTCGGCGTCGGTGATCATGTACTTGTGGTGCAGCAGCCCCGCGCCCGTCTTGAGCCTGACGTCGACGTTGGCGTTGACGAGCGTGCTGTACTGCGAACCCGCGTCGCTGCTGTTGCTCAAGTCGCCCCGCACGTTGAGGCCCGCGGTCTTCTGGCTGATGAGTGCCGCCGAGATGTCCGTACGGGTCAATGTCAGCAGCTCGAAGCCGATGG
The DNA here is from genome assembly GCA_031364505.1 of Candidatus Eiseniibacteriota bacterium. GTDB lineage: Bacteria > Eisenbacteria > RBG-16-71-46 > RBG-16-71-46 > RBG-16-71-46 > JANLWK01. Next base: position 503 of record JANLWK010000092.1, read on the forward strand.
AGTGCGACGCGGCATTGATCGTCGAGATGATGTGCGACGTCGCGTCGTCGGACGGGCTGAAGTAGCTCTCGACGGGGATGCCGGCGATCACGAATTGGTGCGGCGTGTCGTCGAACTTGCGCGGGCCGAACCGCGAATTGGCCTGGCTCGCCACCGGACCGCTACTGCCCCACATCTCGTTGAACTCCCGCGTGTACGTGACCGCGAGCGCCTGGTCCTGGATTTCCACGGCGTCCTGGTCGTCGTCGTTGGTGCCGGAATCCGTGGGGTTCCACGAGCCCATCCACACCCACGCGCCGTCGGGGCTGCCCACGTCGATGATGAAGAACTTGTTGTGCATCAGCCCGGTGCCATCGTTGTTCGGGCCGTAGTCATCCAGGATCTGCGGAATGCCGGCGTTGCCGATGTTGGTGTACGCCGTCGTCGGGAAGTTGTCGAACTCACCGACCATGCGCACGGTGACACCGCGGTTCTTCGCGTTGATGAGCGCGGTTGCGATCGTGGAGCCCGGGGTGCCACTGAGACTGTAGAGCGCCACGTCGATCGACGTCTGGGCGGCGTTGAGGCGACTGACCAGCAGGTTCGTCAGGTTCGAGTTGCCGTTCGCCGTGGTGTGCCAGGCCAGCGTCGCGTCGATTGACTTGTTGAAGTACACGTTGACGTCGCCGGTCGACAGCGCCGGCGACGCCGTGCTGAACACGTCGTTCGGCGAGTAGTTGGTGCCGTTCACGTCCTCGGAGCCCACGTTGTAGGTGTAGATCGTCGCCGGGGTGAGCCCCGTCACCGTTATCGCGTGGTTCGTCACGAGGGCCGGGTCCACCAGGTTGTTGTCCGGCGTCGTCGTGCCGTAGTTCACGATGCTCGACGAGGGAACGTCCGTGGTCCAGTTCAGGCGAACCGACGTCGGCAGCAGGTTGTCCTCGCTCGGCCCCGACAGGACGATCGGACCGGGATGCGCGAGAATATCGGCGGGGCTGCGCGGCGAGACTTCGTAGTCGCCGGTGAACGGCGGCCCCGGCGTGGGCGAGCCCGGCTTGAACTGCTTGAGGATGCCGATCACGTCGAACTGGCTCGGTGTCGGCGGGTAGTCGGACGGGATGTACAGGCTCGTCGTGCCGGTCGCGTCGGTCATCTGCCCCGCCGTATTGGGGGCCCCCGGAACGAAATTCGTGATGCCGTTCACGCGCACCAGCCGCCCCTCGTTCGGCTCGGTGAAGTCCGGCTGGAACGTGGCGTTGACGCCCGCGCACGTGATGAGGAGTGGCTCGGGAGTGGGGTTGCCCGTCGAGAGAACCGTGAGCGAGTTGAAGTCCGGCGTGATCTCGCACAGGCCGCGGAACTGCACGATCGTGCCCGAGATAAGGATGTTGTCGCCCGGCACGAGCGTCACCGGCGGCAGCGCATTCGACTTGAACAGATCGACACCACCGGTCGCGTCCTGGATGTAGATGTCGGTGTTCGTGGCACTCCAGTTCACGGTGACGGTGCCCGTCACGGTCACCGCCGCATTCACGTTGTAGGGCGCCGCCTGCACACCCGTCGCGTCGTTGATGTGCAGGTCGACGATCGGAATGATCTGGAGCACCGAGACCACCGGCTGGAGCACGACGGACGTCAGCGTGCCGCCCGACTCCGCGGTCTTCATCGTGAACTGCGAGTTCCCCTTGGTCGCCGGCGCCGTGAGACTCGAGACCGTGACCGTGCCACCATCCGCCTGCGTGACGGCGGCATTCTGGATGCGGATCTCGTCACCGACGACCGACTTCGAAGCACTCGCGAACGCCGGCCCGGTCAGTGCCACGTCGGCTGCGAGCTTGGACCACGTCCACGTGGCGGGCACGAGAATCGACAGGTCGGTGAGCGTGTACGCCTGGTCCTCGCTGACCGCGATCGCGAGCGACGGCACCACATCGTTCGTGAACACGCTCGACGGGGTCGCCACACCGATGCCCGTGCCGTTGCCGCTGGCGCCCGAGGTGACGCTGATGTTGTCGATCGCGAGGCCCGAGCTGGCACCCGCCTCGGTGCCGCGCCACAGCGCCCAGCGAATCTGGACCACCGCCTGGTTGTCGGCCGCCCCCGGCAGCGTGATGTTCGGCGACACCTTGACGCCCGTGGTGCCACCCGACTGGCTGTACGGGTTCCCCGTCCCGGCGACGGTCGTCCACCCTCCGGCGGTGCCGACGCGGTACTGCATGACGACGCCGATCGTGCGCGGCTGCGCACTCACGCTCTCAACGCTGTAGGCGACCTTGATCGCCGTGAAGCCCGTGGTGTTGACGGCCACGATGATCTGGTTCACGCCGTTCGTCGTGTTGCTGCTCGTCTGGACGTACAGCCGCCCGTCCGAGCCCGGCGCGTACCCGTAGCATCCGCCCGTCGTCTGGACACCGGTCGTGGCGGTGATCGTCGCGTTGCCGATCGGCGCGCTGGCCTCGGCCGCGGCCTGGCTGGTGATACCTGCACCGCTGATCCCGTTCCAGCATGCCGCTCCCGCGGGCGCTGCCGAGAACGCGACGGTGCCCCAGTCGATCACGAACGGAATCGACTGCGGGGTGGGGTTCGTCTGCGCCTGCGCCGGCGCCGTGAAGGTGACGGCGAGGGCAAAGGCTGAAACGACGTACAGGGATGTGAGCCGGGGCAGGAGGCGCATGAAAACTCCAGGGTGGGGTATGACCTTGGGGGGAATACGGTAAGCGTATCATCCGGC
>JANLWK010000133.1:0-16005 GCA_031364505.1 Candidatus Eiseniibacteriota bacterium
CACCCGGGGCGTGACGCCCGGGGTTCATTCGCTACGGGTGTCGTGGCGCGCGGCGGGCCGCGACGAGCATCGCGAATACCCGATCGTGTTCGCGGCGCCCTAGGCCGAGGCTTCGATGTCACGACGCATGGCCGCATGGATCGTCTCGTCCGCGTCCGCCGTGGCGATGGCGGTCCTCGGAGCCGTGAGCGTCACCCGTGCCGACGACCTGGATTCCGCGCGCGTCCTGATGCGCCGCCAGAAGTTCGCGGAGGCTCGCTCCCTGCTGGAGGCTGCCCATCCGCGGTCGGCCGCCGTTTCGCGCGTCGACTCGCTGCGGCGCGCCGACCTCGCGGACCTCAATGCGGAACTGGCATGGCGGGACCGCGCGAACATGCCGGAGCACGCGGACTCGATCGGCCGCGCCGCCGTCGCGCTACGCGAGCGACTGCACGGAGCCGCGTCGCTCGAGGTGGCGGTGAGCCTGTCGCATCTCGGGCGCATCCGGCGCTTCAGCAATCAGCCCGACAGTGCGCTGGCGACGCTGTCGCGATCCGTCGGCATCCTCGATCGGCTGCCGGACCGCGAGCGCGAGTTGGCCACCGGGCTCGTGGCGATCGGCAACCTGCTCCGGGATCGCGGTGAATTCCTGAAGGCGCGCGATGCGCTCGAGCGCGCCGTCGCGATCCGGCGCCGCGTGCTCGGCCCGCGCAGCGGTGAGACGGCCGGCGCCCTCGTGAACCTCGCGCTCGTCCAGGACCACCTGGGGGATCGCGGTTCCGAATTGGTGCACGATCGGGAGGCGATCGAGATCTGGCGGAACATGGACCCGCCCGACTCGCTCAACCTGTTGCTGACGCTGAACAACTACGCGGGCACGCTGGTCCTGGTGAAGCAGGCGTCGGCGGCACTCGCGATGGCGCAGTGGGCCGAATCCCTCGCCGTTGCGCTGGATGTGCACCCCCAGCTCAAGTTCCAGGCCGTACAAGACCTCGCGCGCACGCTCGGCGACGCCGGGCGCCCCGACGAGGCCCGGACGACGTTCGAGCGCGGTCGGGCGATCCTTGCGACGGGGGCGCGGATGATCCCCGATGTGGCGCCGATCTTCTGGAGCGTGTATGGAACCTTCGAACGTGGACAGGGCCGCCTCGATTCCGCACTCGTCTACACACGGCGCGCCCGGTCGGTGATCGCGTCGCTCGCGACGGAAGACCCTCGTTACGTCGCCTCGCTCGCGGAGCTGCAGCACGAGGAGGGCACGGTGCTGATGTTGCGAGGCGATCTTCCCGGCGCGCGGCGCGAGCTCGAGGCGTCGGTCGCATCCTATGTCGCCTGGTACGGACGCGAAGAATTCCCCGAGCTCACCGGGGCCCGGCACGACCTCGTCGTCGCCCGGCACTGGCTCGGCGATCGCGACAGCCTGCTGGAGTCGGAGCTGGCGGCCGAGCACCAGCGCACGCGCCACCTGCGAGCCGCCTTCGACGGACTCTCCGAGGCCGAAGCCCTGCGCTACCGGACGGATGCGAACGACTTCAGCCGATATTCGCTCGCGCTCGCCGTGGATCGGCCCGGGCTCGAGCCGGCGCCCGCGGCGCCGCTCTGGGACCAGATCATGCGGTCGCATGCCCAGGTGCTCGACGCGATGGCGAGTCGCGGCCGTTTCCTCGGGGCATCGGCGGATTCGCTGCTCGCCCCGCTGGCGCGCGAGATCGAGCGGGCCCGAGCGGAGGCGAGCGAGGCGCTGGCGCTGCCGGAGCCCCGGCGCAGCGAGCGGCTCTCGCGGGCCCGCGAGCACCGGCAGTCGGCCGAACGAGCGTTCGCCGACCGGAGCCTGTCCTTCTCGCGCGACCTGAAGCGGCAGGACGTCGGATTCGACGAGGTGGCCCGCGCCCTGCCCGCGGGGGCCGCGCTGGTCCAGTACGTCCGCTTCGCGCGTTGGGATCGGACGCGCACGCTGGCGGCGATCGCGGATTCCGTTCGCCGCGGTGCGCACTCGACCCGGGCCATCGACGCGACGGCGATTCCCGCCTGGGGAGCCTTCGTGCTGCGCGGGGGCGAACGTACGCCGCGCTTCGTCCTGCTCGGCGGAGCCGAGATCGACCGCGCGCTCGCCGCGTGGTCCGCGGGCCTGCGCGGTGACGCGGCGCGTCCCCTCACCTCGCCGCGGCGCATGCCGGTGAGCGCGGGGCGGCTCGCGCGACGGCAACTGTGGGACCCGATCGCGGACCTCGTGAAGGACGCCGGCGTCCTGCTGGTGGTGCGTGACGCGGGGCTGCACCAGGTCAACCTCCTGACGCTGCCGGGGGCCGACGGCAGCCCGCTGCTCGAAAGCGCTCCGCCCATCCAGGTGCTGACGTCGCCGCGCGACATCGTCGCGATGCAGCGGCCGGCCACGCCGCGCGGCAGCTTCCTCGCGATGGGAGACCCGGACTACGACCGCCAGCCCGCGCGCGCCGATCGGACCCTCGCGGCGCGCGTCAGTCGCGGCGCGGCGCCGGGGGTGCCCGACTGTGCGCTGGGGGGCGCGCGGCGCTTCGCCCCGCTGCCCGCGACTCGAACCGAGCTCGATGCCGTGCAGGCCATGTGCCCGGCCGCCTTCGGCGAGCCGGTCGTGCTGGCCGGCAGCGCCGCCACGCGATCGGCGTTTCTCGGCAGGGCCCCCGGTTGCCGCGCGCTTCACGTGGCCACGCACGGGTTCTTCCTGGCCGACACGTGCCTCGGCGTCGCGGAGGGTGATGCCCCGCTGCTGCGCGTCGGCCTCGCGTTCGCCGGCGCCAATCGTGCGGGCGAGGATGCCCTCGTGACCGCGGCCGAGATCGCCTCCCTGCGCCTCGAGGGCCTGGAGCTGGCCGTTCTCTCGTCCTGCAGCAGCGGGGCGGGAAACGACATCGACGGCGAGGGACTGTTCGGGATGGCGCGTGCCTTCGCGCTCGCCGGAGCACGTACCACGGTGCTCAGCGGGAACGCCGTCGACGACGAGATCGCGGCACTCTGGATGACGCGCTTCTATCGCGCGCGCTGGTCGGGCGGCGCGACCGTCGCGGCGGCGGCACGCGATGCCTCGCGCGCGGTGCGCCACGAGCTGCTGCGCCGCCGCCTGCCCGATCATCCGTCGCAGTGGGGCGCCTTCGTTCCGACCGGGGACTGGCGCTGACGCCCCACGGGATTCCGAGTCCACGGGCACGCGAGTGTCCGCTGCACTCGCGCTGACGTCATGCGGCCCGGTCCCGAATCGCCTTGAGTCGGTTGAGGTTCGCTCCCTAGCATTGTCCCCTGAGCGTCTCAAGGGCGGCCCGAGCGATGGGCTGTCATAACGCAGGCCGTTCCAGCGACCCCATACCCAAGGCGCATGTCCGGGTCACCCCGCGGGTCGACCTGGTCGCTCCGCATCAGGCCGTCCCATGCCTAAGCCCTCGGAGGACATCATGAACTCGCCCGTCCGGAGTGCATTTCGTTCCGGGAGTATGCGCCCACCCGGCCGCGTCGTCGGACTGCTGCTGACCGTACTCGGGTGTGGGCTGTTCGCTCCGGCGCACGCGCAGCAGGTCGACCTCGACTTCCCACCGGTCGACGGAGCGATCAACGCCAGCGTGTTGAGCGGCGGGACGCTCTACCTCGCCGGCAACTTCACCTCGATCGGTGGCCGAGCCACGGGCAACCTCGCCAATCTCGATGCGACGACCGCTCTGCCGGCGTCGTGGCCCGCCGTCAACGGCGTCGTGAACGGGACTGCTCCCGACGGACTCGGTGGCTGCTACCTCGGCGGCGACTTCTCCACGGTGGGGGGCGTCGGTCGCGCGAACCTGGCCTACATCCACGCCGACGGCACGCTGGATCCCTGGAATCCGGGCACCGACGGCCCGGTGCTCGGCATGACGCTGAGCGGCTCGACCCTGTACGTGGGCGGCGCATTCGCCACCATCGCCGGACAGCCGCGCGCCAACATCGCCGCCCTCGATGCCACGACCGGACTCGCCAGCGCATGGGCGCCCGAGGCGGGCAACTGGGTGTTCAGCATCGTACCCACCGGATCGACGGCGCTCGTGGGCGGCAGCTTCACCACGATCGGCGGGCAGAACCGAAATCACCTCGCCGAGATCGACCTCGTCACCGGCCTCGCCACCGCTTGGAACCCGAACGTCGACAACCGCGTGCAGCAGATCGTGCCGTACGGGTCCAGCGTGCTCATCGCCGGCCTGTTCCTCAACATCGACGGCCAGCCGCGCAACTTCATCGGCGCCGTCGATGCGTCGACCGGTGCGGTGACGAGCTGGAATCCCAATCCCGACGCGCTGGTGCGAGCCATCGTGCTCCGGGCCGGAACGCTGTACGTCGGCGGCGAGTTCTCCACGCTCGGCGGCCAGCCCCGGAGTTTCCTCGGCGCCGTCGATGCGTCGAGCGGCCTCGCGACGGCTTGGGATCCGCAGCCCGACTCGCCGGTCCGCGCCATCGCGATCGACGGGACGACTCTGTACGCGGGCGGCAACTTCCTCAACGTGGGTGGTGAATCGCGCGTCCGGCTGGCGTCGATCGACGTGACGTCCGGCCTGCCCGGCGCCTGGAATCCGATCGCGGACGGTTCGGTCGTCAGCCTGGCCGTGAGCGGCTCGCGCGTTTTTGCGGGAGGGTTCTTCCAGCGCATCGGCGATCATCCGCGCACCAACCTGGCTGCAGTGGACGTGGCGACGAAGCAGGTGCTGCCGTGGAATCCCAACCCCAACGGCTACGTGGTTGCGCTTGCCTCCGACGGCTCATCGATTTACGTGGGTGGCACGTTCACGGCCGCCGGCGGCCAGCCGCGCGCGCACATCGCCGCGCTGGATCCGGTGACCGGCGCGGCGACGTCATGGGATGCCTCCGCGGACGGAGACGTGTACGGGCTCGCTGCGGACGGGACGAACGTGTATGCGGGCGGCTACTTCTCGAACATCGGCGGCCAGTCGCGCACGTATCTCGCCGCGGTCGATGCGGGTACCGCGCTGGCGACCGCGTGGGACGCCGGCGTGGTGGGCGGGCCCGCGACCATCATCGCGCTGACCGGATCCACGGTGTACGTCGCCGGTTCGTTCTATGTCGCGGGCGGTCAGTTCCGCTCGGGCCTGGCCTCCTATGACAAGGGCACGGGCGCCATCACGGCATGGGACCCGGGGGGCTACAACATCTCGGCCATGGCCGTCAGCGGTTCGACCGTCTACGTCGGCGGGCCTCTCTATTACATCGGGGGGCAGAGCCGGAACTGGCTCGCCGCACTGGATGCGACGACCGGCCTCGCCACCGCGTGGGATCCGGCGGCCACGACCGACGACTTCTACGGCAGCGTGAACGCGATCGCCGTGGATGGTGGCACCGTGTACGTCGCGGGTCACTTCTCGGGTATCGGTGGCGAAAGCCGACGCGGGCTCGCCGCACTCGACGCGGGGACCGCGCTCGCCACGGCCTGGAATCCGGGCGACCAGAACATCGACTTCCCCGCCGCGCTGGCGGTCGCGGGTGGCACGGTCTACCTCACTGGAACATTCAACATGGTCGACGGACAGGCGCGGCCGTATCTCGCGGCACTCGATGCCGGCATCATCCCGCCGTTCCGGCTCGCGGTGGCGACCGTGGGCGCGGGCGGCTCGGGCGTGTCCAAGTCGCCCGACGCACCGGCCTATGGGGACCTGGCGCCCGTGCAGCTGACGGCACTCCCGGGGCCCGGCATGAGCTTCACGGGCTGGAGCGGCAACGCCTCGGGTGTCGCGAATCCCCTGAACCTCGTGATGCACGGCCATCGGTCGATCACGGCGACGTTCGTGGACGTGGCCGCGCCGGTCGTGACGGTCACCTCGCCCAACGGAGGCGAAGGGGTCGAGATCGGCACGGGACTGACGCTGACGTGGACCGCCGCGGACAACGTCGGCGTCACGTCGGTCGACCTGCTCGTGTCGCGGTCCGGTCCCGGAGGGCCGTTCCAGATCATCGCCGCGAGCCTGCCGAACAGTGGATCGTTCCTGTGGACCGCGACGGGGCCCGCGAGTCCGGGCGCGATCGTCAAGGTCGTCGCGCGCGATGCCGTGAACAACACGGGTGAAGACGTGAGCAACGCCGCGTTCATGGTCTACGGCACCACGCCGACGGCGAATCCCGACACGTGGATCGCCGACGGCCCCGTTTACGCGCTCGCCGCCTCGGCGGGCACGGTCTATTTCGGTGGGAGCTTCAACCGCGTCGGCCCCAGCACCGGACCCTTCGGAGCCGCAGATGCCGTAACCGGTGACTGGGTGCCGGCCGCGGCTCGTGTCGAGCAGTTCTCCACCGTCAACACGTCCGCGCCGGATGGAAGCGGTGGGTACTATATCGGCGGGACGTTCATCAAGGTGTCGGGGGCCCCCCGCAATCGTCTGGCGCACATCCTCGCCGACGGCAGCCTCGACCCCGCGTGGAATCCGGATGCGGATGGTGAGGTGCTATCGATCGCCGTGTCGGGAAGCACCGTGTTCGTCGCCGGGAATTTCCTCAACGTTGGCGGGCTGGCGCGCAATCACCTCGCCGCCGTGGATGCCACGAGCGGTGCAGTCACCGCGTGGGACCCGGCGTCCGATGCGTACCCGTTCGGGGGCATCGGTTCGCTCGCCGTGAGCGGATCGACGCTGTACCTCGCGGGCAGCTTCAGCACCATCGGCGGGCAACCGCGCGCGGGTCTCGCGGCGCTCGACGTGACGACGGCACTCGCAACCAGCTGGAATCCGGGCACGGACGGCGTCGTGTACGCGCTCGCTGTGAGCGGCTCGACCGTCTACGCCGGCGGTTACTTCTCCACCATCGGTGGGCAACCGCGGTCCTACATCGCGGCGCTCGATGCCGTCTCGGGAGCGGCCACGGCGTGGAACCCGGGATCGAACTTCTTCGTCACCGCGCTCGCCGTCGACGGAACCACCGTCTACGCCGGCGGCTACTTCGCGACCATCGGCGGACAGACGCGCAACTACCTGGCGGCGCTGGACGCGTCCACGGGACTCGCCACGGCGTGGAATCCCAATCCCGACTACGGGGTACTGACGATCGCCGTCGACGGTACGACGGTCTACGCCGGCGGTGAATTCTCGACGATCGGCGGCGCCTCGCGCGCTCGCGTCGCGGCGCTCGACACCTCGACCGGGCTTGCGACCGCGTGGGATCCCAACCCGGCCGGCGACAAGGTCAAGACGCTCGCGGTGAGCGGCTCGCGCGTCTACATCGGCGGCGCGATCAACATGATCGGCGCGAGGACGCGTCACAACCTCGCCGCCGTCGATGCGGTCACGGGCAATGTCACGGACTGGAATCCCGACGCGACGGGTGCCTCGTTCGGCGTCCGCGCGCTCGCGGTGGCCGGAAGCACGGTCTACGCGGGCGGCGATTTCCACAGTATCGGCGGTCAGGCTCGCGATTGCATCGCCGCGATCGACGCCCTCACGGGCATGCCCACGGCATGGAATCCCGGCGCGGGATGGACGGTGACGTCACTGCTGGTGAGCGGCGCGACGGTCTACGCCGGCGGGGAGTTCACCACGCTCGCAGGGCAGCCGCGCAGTTACCTCGGCGCCATCGACGCGACCACGGGTGTGGCAACCGCCTGGAACCCGTCGCCCGATTGGTGGGTGACCACGCTGGCGCAGGTGGGCTCCTCGGTGATCGCCGGGGGCCAGTTCAGCCAGATCGGCGGCGAACCGCGAAGTTATCTCGCTGCCCTGGACGTAGGCACCGGGCTCGCCACGGCGTGGAATCCCAGCCCCAACGGAATCGTGAACTGCTTGCTCGCCGACGGCGCCACGGTACGTGTCGGGGGCGCATTCACGACCATCGGCGGCCAGCCGCGCAACTGCGTGGCGGCAATCGACGCGGGCACTGGGCTCGCCTCGGCGTGGGATCCGAATGCCAACTACATTGTCCACGCGCTGGCGCGGGATGCGGGCACGGTGTATCTCGGCGGCTACTTCTCCCAGGTCGGCGGGCTCTCGCGAGGCGGCGTCGCGGCGGTCGATGCGACGTCGGGGTCGGTGCACCCGTGGAGTCCGACCAGCGACGCGACGCGCGCGCTAACGCCGGCGGGCGGCAAGCTTTACGCGGGCGTCTACTCGGGAATCGCGCAATTCCCGCTGTCGGATCCGTTGCTCGCGGTGCCCCCGGACGCCCCGCTGGAATTGGCGTTTGCTCCCATCGCGCCGAACCCCGCGTTCGGCGCCATGCGTCTCCAGTTCACGCTGCCGCGCGCGACCCACGTCGAGATCGACGTCATGGACGTCATGGGTCGCGAGGTCGCCTCGATCGCGCGGGCGCCGTTCGCGGCGGGCCGGCATCAACTGTCGTGGACCGGGTCGACCGCGCGAGGCCTGGCGCCCGCGGGCGTATATTTCGTCCGGCTGCGTGCTGAGGGCCGGTCGATGAACCGGCGGGTGGCAATCATCCACTAGTGAAACGGGCTCGGGCGGCCGCGGGAGCACCGCGACCGCCCGAGTGGGACGTGGCCCCCGGCGCGCTCACGTCAGAGCGACGAGCCCTCGTCCTTCAAGAGCATCCGCCGCAGCAGCACGACCGGGATCGAGCCCTGCGACAGGATCGTCGCGTGGAACTTGCCCAGGTCGAATGCCGCCCCCTGCTCGGCCCGGAGATCGTCGCGCAGCTTTCGGATCTGCAGCGCTCCGAGCGTGTAGATCAGGTAGGTCGGGTCGAAGGCCGCTCGGAAGGCCTCGCGCTGTGCGTTGACCGGCTCCAGCCCGGCGTGGTCGACGAAGTACTGCGTCGCCTCCTCGAGCGACATGCCCTTCGTGTGGACGCGCAGCGCCACCTGGTAACGGCACGCGCGGACGAGCGCCCAGCGGAGCATTCCGAATTCCAGCTCCGGATCATGATCCCCGTAGCCCTGGTCGAGCATCGCCTGCTCGACGTACAGGCCCCATCCTTCAGAGAAGGATCCGCATCCCGCCGTCTGCCGGGCGAGCGACGTCGCATCCCGTCCATAGAGATAGTGGGCGTAGTGGCCGGGGTAGGCTTCGTGAAGCGAGACCGAGGACAGCGGCCCGCGGCTGAACCCCTGTAAGTACTCCTCCGTCTTCACCGAGTCCCAGGCGGCATCCGGGAGCGAGATGTTGAAGTACCCCTTGCGCCCCGTGGTCTCCAGCGGCCCGGGCGCATCGAGCGAGGCGAACGAGCGGCTCGCGGCGAATTCCGGCGTGGCCCGCACCGTGCAGCGCTCGTTCGACGGCATCTTCAGGAAGCCGGACGCGATCGAGAAGCTCCGGGCTCTCTCGAGCAGCGACGTCGCCACCGCGAGCAGTGAATCCTTGGGCGGATGGTGGTATCGGACCTTCGCCAGCGCGTCGGCGACGGTGCCGCCCGGAACCAGCATGGCGGCCACCTCGCGATGGCGCGCTTCGAGGCGATCGAGTTCGCGGAGCCCGATGCCCAGCAGGGTGTCGAGCGGCGTGTCGATCATCTCCTCGTAGTGGAGCTTCTTCTGGTACTTCTCGGGACCGAGGACGAACGACCCGTCGCTCCTCGTAAGCAAGACGTCCTTCATCCAGGTCACGTGCTCGTCGGCCGCCGCTTTGGCGGCCTTGAACGCCGCGTCGTACTCCCGCCAGACGCCCGAGTCCGTCACCGCGGCGAACGCCTTCGGCACCGTCGTCTCGAGGTACGAGAACGTGCCCGGGAAGTCCTCGATGGCGAACTCCGTGAACAGGCGCGGCGGGCGGTTCAGACTTCGGCGGCCCTGCGCGAGGAATCGGGGTGTCGCCTCGAGGCGCCCGATCAGGCTCTTCAGCCGGGCCCCCGGCGGGGCGAATCCCTGTGAGATGAACGCGTCGAGCGAGCCCCCGACGTTGTAGCTCCCGGGATCGTTCTCGAACGGCCGTTCCTCGGTGTGCGTGTAGAGATCGCTCTCGATCTTCCTCAGGTAGAGGTCGTAGTCGAGCCGCGTGCCCGGTTCCAGCCCCGCGCGATCCATCGCGCCCAGCTCCGTGATCGCGGCGCGGATGCGACGCTCCTCCCGCGCGATGGCGTCGGGCGAGTAGTCGGGGAGCTTCGCGTCGTAGGTGTGGACGCCCGACTGGGTGGCGTTCACCGGATCGAACGCGAACTGCGCGTCGACGTAGCGACGCACGAACTCCTCGAACTGGCGCTGAGTCGCCGCCCTGGACGACGGCGCGGCCGACGCGGCGGGGGCCGCGCATCCGATGCTCGGCGCCGCGATCGCGAGCAGCACGGCGAGCGAAGCGGCAGCGGCTGCCGCGCCGGCGAACGATCGGTTGGCTCCGGAGGCGATCATCGACGACCTCAGGCGGCGGCCTTGCGGTCCGTTTCGGGATCTCCCTGGATCGCGATCACCGCGGCGACGCCGAGGAACGTCAGCGCGCCGGCGATCAGCGCGATGAGCGACCGCTTCGGCCGGCTCTTGCGCTCGGGCGGGACGGCGGGGTCCAGCACGGTGACGGTGGGCGTATCCTGCACTTCCTGGATGCGCGCCTGCTCCAGCTCGGCCGACAGCAGCAGGTAGAGCTGCTCCTGCACCTTGTAGTCGCGGATCAGGCGCGTCAGCTCCGTTTCGAGCGTCGGCAGCACGCGGATCTGTTTCTCCAGCTGATTCAGCTCGGCGCGCGCCCTGACGATCTGGTCGTCGTTTTCGCGCAGGTACGTGCGCAACACACCGAGCCGCACCTCGAGCATCAGTTTGCGCGACAGCACGTCGGCCGCGGACGCGACATCACCCGACCCCAGGGACGTGGGCGCCACGGTCTTGTGCTGTTCCTGGTACTTGCGGAGCGTGCGCTCGTCCACGATCAGCAGCGAATCCGTTTCGCGCATGCGACGTTCGAGGAACACCCGCGCGCGGCGCCCCTGGGTGCTGCGCTTGTCGATGTTGAAGCGGTCCAGGTATTCCGCGTAAGCGTTGGCCATCGCGGCCGCGCGACGGGGATCGCGGTCCTCGACCGACAGCACGATCGTCCCGTCAGGCATCAGCTTGACCTTCGTGAGCCCCTGGAGCGATAGCAGCGTCTTCTCGCGGCTCTTGAGCTTGTACACTTTCTGCAGTTCGAACCGGTCCGCGACGTGTTCCCTCGCCATCCGGCTCGACAACGTCGCCTTGAACAGGTCGGCCGGCGTGTAGTACTCGCCGATCGTGCCGAGCTGCGGGAACTTGGACATGGCGCGGTGGGCCATGCTGATGTTCGCCAGAAGATCCGACTCGTCCGGTGGCAGCATCACGACCGTGGCCCTGAACCACGTCGGCAGCAGGAAGGCGACTCCCAGCGCGATCACGAAGGCGGCCGCCGAGAGCGCGACGACGCGCACGCGCAGCGCCCAGATGCGCGTGGCCAGCCGCCGGAGGTCCAGTTCGATCGGCGGCAGGGACGGGGGTGCAGTCGCCATCATCAAGACTCCGGGCTAGGGGCGTCGCGGCCCGCCCGGTCGTTCCAGCACGGCAGGCGGCGCGTTACACACGGCGAGCGACCATAGCAGACGCGTTTCGGGCCGACCAAGCCCGCCGGCTCGGCGCCGGCCATCCCATTGCGACCCCGCGTCCCGGGCGGCTACTCTCGCCCGCCATGAACGAAGCCGCGTCCACCATCGAGGCTCCTCCCATCTCGCCCCTGAGGTCCAAGGGGGCCCTGCTATGGGCGGGCGTCTTCGCCCTCTCGATCCTGACCGCAGTCGCGACCTTCGCGTCCGAGACGCCGCTCCGGTTCCTGCTGCCCGGACTGATCGGGCTCGCATGCGTCGCGGCGTTCGTGGCCCGGCGGCCGGCGCTGTCGGTCGCGTGGCTTCCGGTGCTGATGGTGCCGCCCGAATTCCTCAAAGTGTTCGCCTACGAGGTCGCCGCCGTCCTGGTGTTCGGCATCCTGCTCGTGGCCGGCATCTTTCGGCGGCGCGAATGGGTTTGGCAGCTCGATCCCATCGAGCTCACCTCACTCGGGTTCCTCGCCTATGGCGCATTCACCTACTTGTGGGTCGTCAATACCTGGTGGTGGTTGTTCATGGTCCGCAAGCTGATCCTGGGTTTCATCGCGTTGTGGCTCGGGTTGAGGCTGGGGCGCTGGATCCCGCGCCATTTGCTGCTCGGCGGCATTTCCGCAGGCGCCTGCGCCGTGGCCGCGCTGGCGATGTACGTCTCGATGACCGTCGGGCTCACGCAGGACTTCGTCGCGCGCACGGAGGCCACGAACGTTGGTTGGGCCAATTCCAACTCGCTGGCCGCGCTGCTCGTGCTGTTGCTCCCGACCGCGATGCTCATCGCCCTGCGTCCCGGGAACGTCATCGATCGGATCATCGCATGGTCGGCGATTCCGTTGATCGCCAGCGTGATCTCGGCGGCCGGTTCCCGTGGAGGCTCAGTGGCCATGGCCGTGGCCCTGGTCGCCATGCTGGCGCGCCATCGCATCTCTCGCCGTGGAGTACTCGCGTCGGCGGCCATCGTGCTCGGCGCAATGGCGATGCTCGTGGGGCCGACGGGGAGGATGTTCGTCGAGCGCTTCTCGAGCACCAAGGACCAGTTCAGCATCCTGGTCCGCCTGCTGTTCTGGCGCGAGGCATGGCGGCGAATGGTCCATCTGCCGTTCGGATTCGGGCTGGGGCAGAGCATGTACTATCCCGACAAATTGTTCGGCAGCAATCCACACAACTACTGGCTCGAGATCCTGCCCGAGGTCGGTCTGATCGGAACGGCCTTCTGGATCGCGACGGTGGTGTTGATCTGGCGGCGCGCTCGCAAGTTGAACCGCACGCCCGGGCTGGAGGCCGACGGCCACGCGCTGCTCGTGACGGTCGTGGTGTCGCAGCTCAACTGCCTGTACGAGCCCACGTTCACGAACCTACAGTACACGTTCATGTTCTATTGGATCGTCGGCGTCTACCTCGGATCGGCCCGGCAGGTCACCGAGTCCCGCGCGGCGCAGGCTGCGCCCTGATCATCGAGCCGGTGGTCGGTCTCTCCGCCTGGTTCGCGGGGCTCCTGCTCCGAAGGCGCCTTCGACCCGGCGGCCGTTAGGGCTTTGCCGTGGGCTTCGGTCGTCGTACCCTCTCCCGCATCACTCCCCCGAGGTGCCGCGCATATGAGTGATGTCCCCTCGATTCGAAAGCGTATCCTGGTCGCCGATGACGAGCCGCCCATCCGCTCGATGCTGATGAGCGCGCTCGGAGACGCGGGCTACGACGTCGAGTGCGCGAACGACGGCGAGCAGGCGCTCGAGATGCTCGAGGGGGGCCGCTTCGACCTGGCGCTGATCGACGTGTGGATGCCGCGACTGACCGGGCTCGAGGTGATGGCGCGGTTACGCGAGCGTCCGTCCCCGCCGCGCGTCATCGTCATGACGGGGGACAGCACTCCCGTTACCGCGATGGCCGCGCTGCGCGAGCACGCGTGGCAGTACATCAGCAAGCCGTTCACGATCCCCGCCCTGCGCGAGCGCATCGAGCGCGCGCTCGAGTCCCGTTCGTGTGCCCCGCCCATCGAGGTCGTGTCACTCAAGGACGACTGGATCGAGTTGCTCGTGCCGTGCGAACGCGAGGCGGCGGAACGCATTCACGACTTCCTGCTCCAGTTCGCGACCGACCTCCCCGAGAACGTTCGCGACTCGGTCGGCGACGCGTTCCGGGAGTTGCTGATGAACGCGGTGGAGTGGGGCGGCGATCTCGACCCAACGCAGCGCGTGCGCATCTCGGCGATTCGCGGCAAGCGGGTGCTGATCTATCGCATCGGCGATCCCGGATCCGGTTTCAACATGGACGACGTGACGCATGCGGCCGTGGCGAACGCGCCGGACGATCCCGCCGGCCATCTCGAGGCGCGCGAGAAGCTGGCGCTGCGCCCGGGCGGATTCGGCATCGTGCTCGTACGCGCGATCGCCGACGAACTGATCTACAACGAGAAGCACAACGAAGTCGTGTTCATGAAATATCTGAAGTAGCGCGGTCCGCGCGGGTTGTACCCATCTCGGAGGATGCCATGCAGGGAACCATCACCACGAATGCCGAGCTGATTCGCCGCGGATACGAGGCCTTCAACAAGGGCGACCTCAAGACGCTGACCGAACTGTTCGACCCGAACGCGACGTGGCACACGCCGGGGCGCGGCTCCATCGGCGGCGACCGCAAGGGCCTCGAGGCGGTGTTCGGCCAGTTCGGCCGCTACGGGGCAGAGACGCAGGGCACGTTCCGGGCGGAATTGAAGTACGTGCTCGCGGATGACGAGGGCCGCGCCATCGCCGTTCATCACAACACCGGCGAACGCAACGGCAAGCGCCTGAGCGTCGACTGCTGCCTGGCGTTCGAGATCAGGGACGGCCGGGTCATCAGCGGCAAGGAGCACTTCTACGATCTCGGCGCCTGGGAGACGTTCTGGGCGTAGCTGAACCGTCGTCGCATCCGTCGCCGCCGTCCGCTGGAACAATGCCGCGGGCGTCGAGCCGTATCGTCACGTTCACCGGCCCGGTGACGATCGGGTCGGAGGGCGTGGCCACGCTGACGAGATCCAACCCATGAAATCGGGATAGGAAAACGCGGGCGCGGCTGCCGGTCTTCGGCGCCGCGCCCGCGTGGCCGGCAGTCGCTACTTCCGGCGCGAGTACTCGATCGTCATCACCTTCGCTTCCTTCTTGGCGCCCGGCGGAACACCGAACATCTCGAAGGTGTGGTGGTCGTCGTCGGCAATCGTCGTCACCATGCGCGACTTGGACATCTTGCCGGTCATCGGGTCCGACATCGTGCCCATCCAGTTGATGACCTTCCCGCTCGCGTCGGCCGTGCCTTCACTCTTCATGATTCCCGTGCCCATGTTGTCGATCCACGACGACACGTACTTTCCGAGCACGTTGTCATAGCCGTAGATGCCCATGCCATTGAACGGCTGGCCCATCATCTGGCCGGTTGCGACTTCCTGGGTGTATCGGCCGTCCATCAGGCTCGTGATCGTCGCCGACGTCTTCTCTTCCTGCATCGGCTGCTTCGGGTCCATCTGGTAGCGGACGACGCAATCCCAGTCGCCGGCCATCTTCGCCATCATCGCGTGCTGCGGCCCGGGGGTCGCGGCCTTCGCCATCTTCTCCATCATCGCCTGCTGCTCCGCCGACGGCGTGGCGGCATCCTCGGCGAAGGCGGCGGTGGACATGAGCATGGCGGCGACAACGAGCGTGAGCAGTCGCTTCATGAAGTCTCTCCATTCGAAGGTACGAGGGTGTCGACGGCGCGGCCGCGACCGTCACGTGGTCCGATGAGCGGCACTCTAACCGTGGCCCGGCCGAAACGGCAACGGCCGACCGCGACGTTTGATCTGGCACGGAGTTACCGGGGCTTCAACGATGCCAGGCATCGCCGCGCCCTACCGGCGCGCGCGACACGCCTCGAGTCCGAGCCACTTCGACAGGCGCGCGCGGTGGTTAGCGACGATGCGGTAGCCGATGATTTCGAGCAGCAGGAAGACCGGAATCGCGTAGACGACCACGATCAGCGGCCGCCATGGCGCGCGCTGCCACAGGAACGCGTTGACCGCGAACGCGCCGCGATGCACGCGGCCCGAGCGCGCAATCACGTGCATCGAGTGCGCGCACTGCGCCCACGTGACGTCGTGTTTCGCGAGTTCATCCTCGGCGACGTCCTGGTAGGGGGCGATGCGCCACCGGCGGGAGGAGTCGGTCCGCTGGCACCACTCCGCGAACCACGTGCAGATGCCGCAGTCGCCGTCGAACAGCAGGTGATCGGCGCCGGGGTCGATCAGCATGTCTCGATCAGCATATGCGCGTGCCCCGGCGCACGACGACCTCGGATCCCTCGGCCACGAAGGCGGAGCGCGGCGGCCCCGCGAGCGGCGCCCCGAACGCGGGTCCGTAGACCCGCGCCGCATCACACTCCAACACCGCCTCGCGCGTCTGCCACACGCGCCACGACGGGTGCTCGACCTGGTACTCGACGCAGCCGCCATCGCGCTGAGCCGCGTATCCCCAGTAGTGCTCCGTGATGAACTCCTCCTCCGAGCCGGACACGAGCGCCCGCGATTCGCCGTCGACTGTCGCGTGG
>JANLWK010000153.1:0-7086 GCA_031364505.1 Candidatus Eiseniibacteriota bacterium
CGGGCTCGTGCTGCTGACGGTCGTGGTGCGGCTGACCCCGAAGCGCGAGGTCGTCATCGCCGCGGTCGCAAGCCCCTCCGTCTGACGGACGCCGGCGCGTTTCATTGCCCGGCACAGGGCGCGGCGAGTTCCAGTACCCGAGCATCGCCGTCGATCCGCTCGGCAACGTCTACGTGGCAGATTCCGGCAACAGCCGCTTGCAGCGGCGGCGATCGACGCGGTGACGCGTGGCGTGAGCGCATCCGCCCCCCGCCACGCGCCGCTTCGCGTCAGATACGATCCGAGTCGTTGCGGTCGTGTCCCGCCACCTTGACGATCTTGTTGTAGACGCCGAGCAGCAGCAGCGTCGGCACCCACTGGCCGACGAACATGCTGCGCTCGCGCTTGTTCATGAGTTGTAGGGCGAACGACGTGCCCAGGGCCGCGGCGGCGGACCAGAGAAACACGTCGGACGGAATCTTGGACGTCTGCGTCTCGATCTTCCGCGCGACCGGACCTTCGGTACGCTCGGGCTGAGTCAGTGTGGTGTTGACCATCATGACCTCCGTGATTGGTTGAGAGTCGGCCCCACTCACAGGCAAGGATGAGGCCGCCCGAGACGGCCCCTTCATGGCGGGCATCCGGGTGCCCGCATCTTCCGCACCACATGCCCATTGGCCTCGCGTCGTCGGCGCGACCGCGCGGAGCGTGTCGCCGAGCGATTGAAGAACGCGGGGTTCGGCGATTGAAAATGGGGGATTTTGGAATATCCGAACGGTGCCCCCGAGGGTAGACTCGCCACAGCCTTGTCACCCCCCCCGAATCGCTGGAGGTTCGTATGCGCCGGCTACTCCCCGTCCTGGCCACCGCTGTGGGACTTTTCGCCGCCACATCGGCCCAGGCAGGCCACCATCTCTGGGTGTTCACGGAGATGTTCTCGAACGCCGATGGCTCGGTTCAGTTCGTGGAGTTGTTCTGCCCGGACGCCTCAACTATGCGAGCGGCACCAGCACCTGGGCCTACGGGGCGGTGCCCACCGACGGCATCCTGTCGCTGCGGCGCAACGGGACGACGGGCGTCAACACGCCGACGAACTTCGCCGGCACGCCGGGGCAAGTGAACCTGGCGGCCGTCGTGCCGATGCTGCCGTCGTGGGGGATCGCGCTGCTCGTGGGAGCGATGCTGCTCGCGGCGAGCGGCCTGTTGCGCCGCCGCAGCGCGCCGATCGCCTGAGCGCGGCGCCGCCTCACCGCTGGGCGAACATCTCCAGCCCGAAGCCACGCTCCCACTCCATCGGCGTGGACGTGAGGGTGACCGGGCAGGGAGCGTCGTCCGCGGTCATCGAGAACTGCCGCGCCAGGAACGCGCGCAGCTCGGGCTCGCGCCCCCGAAGCTCCCGCCAGCCGGCCTCACCGGTCACGCGTGGGTCGAGGCCGATCGCCGAGCGCGCGTCGGTGAGATGGATCTCCCAGCGCCCGCCGATCGAGGGCCTATCGACCTCGAGGTGGATCTGGCAGGTCCCGACCCCGTGGGCCGACGCGGGTGCGGGCCCGAGCGGCAGCCACGCGCAGGCGACGAGAGCGAGAAACACAGTTGCTGCGTGACGCAATCGTCGCCTTCGCGGGCTCGGCGGCGCATGGGCCATGATGGGATCGTATCGCCCGAGTCGGGGCTCAGTCGAGAGCGGCATCACTGGGGAGAGGGACCATGCGCACGTTTTCGTGGTATTCGCGGTTCGCCAAGACCGCGTCCGGAGTATGCGGCCAGCCCCGCATGTTCGCCTTCGCCGCAGCCGTCGTCGGCCTGTGGCTCGTCAGCGGACCGCTGTTCGGGTTCAGCGACACGTGGCAGCTCGTGATCAACACGGGCACGACCATCGTGACGTTCCTCATGGTGTTCCTGATTCAGAACACCCAGAATCGCGACACCGAGGCGATCCAGGTGAAGCTGGACGAGCTGATCCGCGCGACCCAGGGCGCACACAATGCGCTGCTCGACCTCGAGGAGCTCGAGGGCGACACGCTGCACGCGTTCCGGAAGAAGTACGAAGCGCTGGCGACCGCGGCGCGCCAGCAGCTCGACAAGGGCGATCTCGACACCGGAACGCCCGAGGCGTGAGCACCGTGCCCGCATGGTGGCCGCGGTGAGAGGCTCCGCCGCGAGTATCCCGTCCTCATGAGCATGCTCGCCTTCTCGCTGGGCCTGTTCCTGCTGGCCATCGTCTCCGGCGCCACCGCCTCGGTCGTGGGCTTCGGCATCGGCAGCCTGCTCACGCCGCTCCTCGCGGCCCGCTACGGGATGGGCGTGGCGGTGGCGGCGGTCGCCGTGCCGCACGCCCTTGCGACCGCCCTGCGGTGCTGGCGGCTGCGCGCTCGCATCGACCGAGCGGTGTTGGCCCGCTTCGGGCTGTTGAGCGCCGCCGGTGCGCTCGGCGGCGCGTTGCTTTACACCCGCCTAGGCCCGAGCGTCCTGACCGGCGTTGTGGGGGCGCTGCTCCTGCTCACGTCCGCCGCCCAGCTGAGCGGGTGGACCCGGCGCTGGCAGCCGCAGGGCCCGTGGGTCGCTGTGCTCGGTCTCCTGTCCGGGTTCTTCGGCGGCGTCGCCGGCAACCAGGGAGGGCTGCGCGCCGCCGCCCTGACCGCCTTCCGGTTGACGCCGGCGAGCTTCGTGGCCACCGCGACCGCGACGGGGCTCCTGGTCGACGCGGCGCGCATGCCGGTCTACCTTTGGACCACGGGGTCACGGCTGCTCCCGCTCGCCATTCCGATCGGGCTCGCCTCGGTCGGGGTGCTGATGGGCACCGTGCTCGGCGAGCGGCTACTGTTGGGCCTGTCCGTTCGTCGCTTCGGCCACGTCGTCGGAGTCGCGATCGGACTCCTGGGAGCGTGGCTGCTGCTGGTGTCACGGTCGCGGTAGCCCGCCCCCTGTCGGAGGTCCGGTGCGCACCATCGAGGGACATCGCACGGAGCACATCGGCTGGTTGCGTGCCGCTGTGCTCGGCGCGAACGACGGACTCATTTCGACGGCAAGCCTCGTCGTCGGCGTCGCGGCCTCGGGCGCCGATCGGCCGGCCATCCTCATCGCCGGTGTGGCCGGCGTGGTCGCGGGCGCGATGTCCATGGCGGCCGGCGAGTACGTGTCCGTCAGCTCGCAAGCCGACACGGAAGCCGCGGATCTCGCGCTCGAGCGCCACGAGCTGGCCACGGCACCCGAGGCGGAGATGGCCGAGCTGGCCGCGATCTATGCGTCCCGCGGGCTCACGCCCGAGCTCGCGCGACAGGTGGCCGATCAGCTCATGACGCGCGATGCGCTGGGGGCGCACGCTCGCGACGAACTCGGCCAGTCCGCATCCACGACGGCGCGTCCGCTGCAGGCCGCCCTGGCCTCCGCGGTCTCGTTCGCCGTGGGCGCGGCGCTGCCGGTCGTCGTGTCGGCGGTGGCTCCGGATGCATGGCGTTCGCGCCTCGTGACCGCGAGCGCGCTGATCCTGTTGACCGTCCTCGGGGCGGCCGCCGCGCGCGTCGCGGGCGCGAGCATGACGCGCGGGGCCTTCCGCGTCGCGTTCTGGGGCGCCATCGCGATGGCGGCGTCCGCACTCGTCGGGCGCCTGTTCGGGACTCACGTCTCGTGAGCGGGCGCGTCCCTCAACCATCAGGAGACAACGAATGATTCGAGCGAGTTGGTTGACGGCGGCGGCGATCGGATCCTTGATCGCGCTCGCGTCGTGCACGGCTCCGCGGAACGAAGCGGCGCCACCTGCCGCGTCCACGGCGAACGTCGAGCAGGCCGCATGGGACGCCATCGCGAAGGGAGCGGTCGTCGTCGACGTTCGCACGGACGAGGAGTTCCAGCAGGGACATCTTCCCCAGGCGCTGCACATCCCGTTCGACGAGTTGAGCGCCCGCGCGGCCGAAATCCCGGGCGACAAGAACCAGGCGATCGTCCTCTACTGCCGGAGCGGAAGACGCTCGGGCATCGGCAAACACACGCTCGACAGCCTGGGCTACACGAACACGATGAACGGGGGTGGATACGATGCCCTGACGCAGGCAAGGCCGCAGTAGGTGGCTCGAAATGAGCCTCCGGTGTCTCTTCGTCTGTACCCAGAATCTCCTGCGCAGCCCGACGGCGGAACACGTGTTCTCCCAGTACCCGGGGATCGAGTGCGCCTCGGCGGGAACGAATCACGACGCGGCGAACCCACTGACGCCGGAGTGTGTCGAGTGGGCGCAGATCATCTTCGTCATGGAGCAGGCGCACCGGAGGAAACTCCGGGCCCGGTTCAAGCCGTACCTCCGGGACACGCGAGTCATCTGCCTCGACATCCCCGACCAGTACGACTACATGGAGCCGGAACTCGTCGACTTGTTGAAGCGCAAGGTGACGCCGTTCCTGCCCGCGGTGACGCCCGACACGCGTTAGAGGGGGACGCGATGCCATTCAAGAGCAAGGCGCAGCGCCGCAAGTTCGCGGAGCTCCTCGTCAAAGGCGAGATCACGCCCGAGCAGTTCGAGGAATGGAACCGCTCG
The DNA here is from genome assembly GCA_031364505.1 of Candidatus Eiseniibacteriota bacterium. Classification (GTDB taxonomy): domain Bacteria; phylum Eisenbacteria; class RBG-16-71-46; order RBG-16-71-46; family RBG-16-71-46; genus JANLWK01. Next base: position 4,509 of record JANLWK010000153.1, read on the forward strand.
ACCGGGAGCAAGGAGCTACCCGAGCGCGTTCGACCGAAGGGGGGAGCGAAGAAGAAGCGCGCGGTTAAGAAGAAGCCCGCGCCCAAGGCGAAACGTGTCGCCACGCCGCGACGTGGCGCCGCCGGGAAGCGAACCGCCAGGTCCAAGCGCGCGGCGAAGACGAAGCGCCCGTGACATGCCCCCGCGGCCTCTTGGGCACTAGGCTCACCCGGACGAATTGGGTCATTCGTGTATGAAGACGACCTTGCCCCGATGCGACCCGCATTTTCCATTGAGGTGAACGTGCTGCCACATACGAGCAGACTTGGGTCGACGGTTTGAACCGCAGCGATGAATCGGTGGCTGACAAAATATTCGCGGCGGATTGCGTCATTCACATCAACGGCAGCCCGGACCGCAACTTAGGCTTAGCCGGCTTCAAGCAAATGATCGCGGGCCTGCTCGCCGCCTTCCCTGATCTCCATTTCACCAGCGAAGATCAAATCGTCGTGGGTGACAAGGTCGCTACGCGATGGGTCGCAGAAGGAACCAACAGTGCCGCCTTCGGGAATGTCGCGCCGACCGGGCAACGCGTCCATGTCGACGGACTCATTCTCGATCGCGTCACCGACGGTAGAGTGATCGAGCGCTGGGAACAATGGGACCAGATGGGCATGATGCAACAGCTCGGGCTCGCGTAGCGCCGCACTTACGAATCCGGCTCAGCGCACCATGATCAACTTCTTCACGACCCGCTTGCCCGGCGCCTCGAAGCGGACGTAGTAGACGCCGGCCCCCGCCTTGCCGCGGTCGTTCTCACCGTTCCAGACCGCCTGGTAGCGACCCGGCGTGAGATTCCCGTTCACGAGGCTCACCATCTCGCGTCCCTGCACGTCGACCACATCGAGCTTCACGCTGGCGTCACGGGGCAGCGTGAAGTCGATCCGCACCAGCCCACGCGTCGGATTCGGCGACACTGAGCTGAGCGCGAACTCCTTGATCGGATTGCCGGCCGTTTCCCACAGCGGTCCGAAGGTCATCCTCTGTCCGTCCTCCGAGGAAGCCACCAACCGGTACACGTACCGCCCGCCCGGCGCCGTGGTGCGGTCGTGCACCACGCTGACCGCGCCTTCCATCCTCGGCTCGAGATCGAGAATGGTCCACGCACCGGCTTCGGCTTCGGCGCGCTGGAGGCTGAAAGATGACCAGAACTGAGCGTCGCTGAACTCCCAGCGCACCTCGATGCCGTCCTCGAGGGGCTTGGTCTGGAACAGCAGGAGCATGGTCGGAGTGGGGTCGATCAGCGCGAATGCCGCGTCGCTCTCGTCCGTCCCGTCGTTGGCCGCCGCGTCATGTGCCACGACGCGGATGAACGCGTCCGTGGTTCCCGTACCCGTCGGCGTCCAGTCGTACGTGCCGTCGTTCTCGGTGCCGAGCACGACCATCTCGTAGGTCCCGGCAATGCCGTTGCGTGACAGGTAGATGTCCACCGTGGTGACCGCGACATCGTCCGTGGCCGTCCACTGGATCTGCGCCGGCGTTCCGATCTGGTACGTCTCGCCCCCGTTCGGAGCGACGACCGTCGTCACCGGCGCCGTCTGATCCGCGAAGCTCGCGGTGACCGTGATGTCCGCCGTCACGTTGAGGTCGGTGCGCGGGTTGTCGGTGGACGCGTCGCTCCAACTGACGAACGAGTATCCGGCATCGGGCACCGCGGTGACGGCGCTGCCGTTGGCGCCCTGGTTGACGGTCTGCGGCGAGGTGCCGGAGATCGAGCCGTTGGCGCCCGCGTTGTAGGTCAGGGTGTGGGTGTTGATGGCGAAGTTGGCCGTGACCGTGAGGTCACCGGTGACGCCCAGGTCCGTGCGCGCCGCCGTCAGGACACCGTCGCTCCAGTCGACAAAGTGATAGCCAGCGTCCGGGACCGCCGTGACGGTGCTGCCATCCGCGCCGTGGTTCACCGTCTGCGGCGAGGTGCCGGAGATCGAACCGTTGGCGCCGGCGTTGTAGGTCAGGCTGTAGGTGTTGATGGCGAAGTTGGCCGTGACCGTTACGTCGCTGGTGACGCCGAGATCGGTGCGGATGGCGGTGAGGACACCGTCGCTCCAATCGATGAAGTGATACCCCGCGTCCGGCACGGCGGTGACCGCGCTGCCATCGACGCCGTGATTGACCGTTTGCGGCGACGTGCCCGAGATCGAGCCGTTGGCGCCCGCCGTATAGGTCAGGGTGTAGGTGTTGATGGCGAAGCTGGCCGTGACGGTGATGTCGCCGGTGACACCGAGATCGGTGCGGGCGGCGGTGAGGATACCGTCGCTCCAGTCGACGAAGTGATAGCCAGCGTCGGGGACCGCCGTGACGGTGCTGCCATCGGCGCCGTGGTTGACCGTCTGCGGCGAGGTGCCGGCGATCGAGCCGTTGGCGCCCGCCGTGTAGGTAAGCGTGTAGATATTGGCGGCGAAGTTGGCGGTAACGGTGAGGTCACCGGTCACGCCCAGGTCCGTGCGTGCGGCGGTCAGCGCGCCGTCGCTCCAGTCAACGAAGTGATACCCCGCGTCCGGCACCGCAGTGATGGTGGTGGCATCGGCGCCATGGTTCA
>JANLWK010000191.1:0-1594 GCA_031364505.1 Candidatus Eiseniibacteriota bacterium
GTGATGGCGATGCGTTTCTTGCGGCACGCGGCCGCCTCTTCGAGCGTCTTGTTGACGATCTTCGGATCGAGGCCGAACGGGTTCTTGTACAGCCGTCCGAACTCCCGGATCGCCGACGGCTTGCCGTCGGTGACCATGAAGATCTGCTTGTTGACGCCCTTGCGGCTGGACAGGATCTGCTGCGCCATCTGCAGCCCCGCGCGCGTGTTCGTGTGGTACGGCCCCGCCTGGATCTTCATGAGATCCTTGAGCGGCACGCGCGTCGCGTCGTCGCCGAACAGCACGACGTCGAGCGTGTCCTTCGGATAGCGCGTCTTGATCAGCTGCGTCAGCGCGAGCGCGATCTTCTTCGCCGGCGTGATGCGGTCCTCGCCGTACAGGATCATGCTGTGGCTCACGTCCACCATGAGCACCGTGGCGCACGCCGACATGTGCTCCTGCTCGAACACGGCGAGGTCGTCCTCGGTGAGCGACAGCTCGTCGATGCCGTGGTTCCGCACCGCGTTGTTCATCGACGTGAGCGGGTCCAGGTCCGAGAGGTTGTCACCGAACTGGTAGGCGCGCGTCTCGGACAGCCGCTCGCCGCCCTTCCCCGCCACGGGCGTGCGGTGGTCGCCGGCGCCGCCGGCCTCGAGCGTCGAGAAGATCTCGTTCAGCGAATCCTGCCGGATGCGGCGCTCGCCCTTCGGCGTCATCGCCAGACCCTGCGGCGTGCGCTGCACCTCGCCGGACTCCTCGAGCAGCTTCTTGAAGTCGGCGACGCCGAATTGCTCGTTGAAGAACCCGTACTGCTCGCCGAAGTGCTCCATCCAGCGCAGCGCCTCGTCGACGTCGCCACCGGTCTGCAGCAGGAGATTGCGGTAGATCTCCATGAGCTGCCGGATGAACGCGACGTCTTCCGGTCGCGGCCCGTGCCATTTCGAATAGTCGAAGCGCATCGTGGTTGCCTGGGCTCAGTCGCTAAGGGCGCTGGCTCAGTCCTCCCCGCGCGCCGGGCCCGGCTTCCGGCAGATCAGCACGGCGAAACCCGGCGTGCCGTTTTCGGGCTCGGTGCCTTCCTCGACGATGTCGAGCCCGGCCTCCCGCATGCTCGCGCGGCTCGCCTCGAGGCCGGCGTGACTGTAATACATGGACACGCCCTCGAGGCCGCGCCAGCGCTCCTCGATCCACGTGCCCTTCACCTTGCCCACGATGGCGAGGAAGTGGCCGCCGGCCGCGAGCCATTCCGCCACGTTCCGGATCACGCCGGGCTGCTCGTCCATCGGCACATTGATGAGCGAGAAGAACGCCGTGACCGCATCGAACGACGACGGTTCGAAGCGCACCCGGGTCACGTCGGCACACACGGCCTCGGCGTCCGGCACGAGCGTGCGCGCACGCCGGATCTGCGTCTCGGACAGGTCGACGATCGTGACGCGATGACGCTTCGCCAGCTCGCGCGCGACGGGAATGCCGTTGCCGCCGCCGAGGTCGAGCACGCGCGAACCGGGCGCGATACGCCGCTCGAGCCGCCTGAGCCAGTGCGCGTAGCCCGACGAGGTGCCCATCTCGAAGTCATCGCCCCGATACGTCGCGGACGCGATCGCGTACGCCC
>JANLWK010000204.1:0-3023 GCA_031364505.1 Candidatus Eiseniibacteriota bacterium
GCGTCCCCATGATGGGGCGCGCGAACGAACGGGAACCCAGACAGGAGAGTAGCGGATGGCACGGACGCCTCGGACGAGTGGTGGAACACGGGCAGCGCAGGGTGCGGACGTCGAGACGGTCGCGGGGGACGCGTTCCGCGATCCCGCGGCCGAGTGGCTGGAGGCCGATGGCCTCGGCGGCTTCGCGTCGGGGCCCGCGAGCGGGATCCGGACGCGCCGTTACCACACGCTGCTGATGGCGGCCCTGACGCCGCCGACCGGGCGCCACGCGCTCGTGAACGACGTGGAGGCGTGGGTCGAGACCGACACCGGCCGGCACGCGTCGTCGTCGCAGCGCTACGACGGCGGCGTCGTCGACCCGGACGGCGCGAGCCGCATCGTCGCCTTCGCGGCCGATCCGTGGCCGCGGTGGCGCTTCCGGCTCGCCGATGGCACCGAGCTCGAGCACGAGATCTTCGTGCCGCACGGTTGCGCCGCGGTGGCGTTGCGCTGGAAGCTCGTGTCGGGCCCGGGTGCGGCGCGGCTCGAGGTGCGCCCGCTGTTGTCGGGGCGTCGCGTGCACGCGCTGATGCGCGAAAACGACGCGTTCCGTTTCGACGCGAACGCCACGGGCGGACGCGTTGCGTGGGCGCCGTACACCGGCCTGCCCGCGATCGCCGCGTATTCGAATGGCGAGTACACGCACCAGCCCGACTGGTACCGCCACTTCCTCTACACGGAGGAGCGCGCCCGCGGTCTCGACGCCGTCGAGGACCTGGGCTCGCCCGGCGTGTTCCGGTTCGACCTCGCGAAGCGTGAGGCCGTGCTCGTGTTCGCGGCCGAATCGGACCGCACCGACACCGCGTTGCTCGACCGCCTGCGCGGTGCCGCCGTGCGCGGCGGCGCGCGCGGCCACGCGGGCATCATCGCGGCGGTCCGCGCGCTCGCGACGACCGAGAGCCACCGCCGGTTGGAGCTGGGCTCGCGGCTTCGCCGCGCCGGCGACGCGTATCTCGTGCGGCGCGGCAAGGGCACGACGATCGTCGCCGGCTACCCGTGGTTCACCGACTGGGGCCGTGACACGTTCATCGCCGTGCGCGGGCTGTGCCTCGCCGCCGATCGGCTCGACGACGCCGGGAAGATCCTCTGCGAGTGGGCCGGCGCCGTGTCACAGGGCATGCTGCCCAACCGCTTCGTCGAGGACGGCGGCGCTCCCGAGTACTACTCGGTCGACGCCTCGCTGTGGTACGTGATCGCGGTGCACGAATACCTCGACGGGATGACGCGCCGCGGTCGCCGGGTCACGAAGCCCGTCCGTGCGGCACTCGAGGGGGCGGTGCAGGCGATCCTCGAGGGCTACGCGAACGGCACGCGCTACGGCATCCGTCTCGACTCCGACGGCCTGATCGTCGCCGGCGAGCCGGGGCTCACCTGGATGGACGCGCGATCGGGGGACCGGGCCGTGACGCCGCGCGTCGGCAAACCCGTCGAGGTGCAGGCGCTGTGGCTCAACGCACTCCGCGCGGCGCGCGCGTTCGGCGACCGCTGGGAGGACCCGCTCGAGCGTGGCGCCGCGTCGTTCCGGGAACGGTTCTGGAACGCCGAGGCAGGCGCGCTCCATGACGTCATCGACGTGAATCACGTCCGCGGCGCGACGGACGGCTCGATCCGTCCGAACATGCTGTTCGCCGTCGGCGGGCTGCCGTACGCGCTGATCGAAGGTGAGCGGGCGCGCAGCATCGTCGACGTCGCCGAGCGCGAGCTGTGGACGCCGCTCGGGCCCCGCTCGCTGTCGCCCGGTGATCCCGCGTACCAGCGTGTCTACCAGGGTGGCCCGGTCGAGCGCGACGGTGCCTACCACCAGGGCACCGTGTGGCCGTGGCTCGCGGGTGCGTTCGTCGAGGCGTGGGTTCGAGTGCGCGGCGGCACCAACGCCGCGCGCAAGGAGGCGAAGGCGCGTTTCGTCGAGCCGCTGCTCGCGCAGCTCGACCGTGCAGGCCTGGGTCACATCTCGGAAGTCGCCGACGCCGAGGCGCCGCACACGCCGCGCGGCTGCCCGTTCCAGGCGTGGTCGGTCGGCGAGCTGCTGCGGCTCACCGAGGTCGTCCTGGCGCCACGCGCAACGACGCCGGGGCGGTCGATCAAGCCCGATCCCGACACCTGGATCGCGCCGGCGACGCGGGTGTAGCGCGGCGGACGGCGCCTCGACGAGCGGGTCGAGGCGCCGATTGATACAGCGACATCGTGTCGCGTATGCTGATTTTTCCGCAGCGCTGCGCGTGGTTTTCGGATGCTGTCCCGCCCTTCCGCAACCGCCCGTCGCGCAGTAGCCTGCGAGCTCGCATCTCGAACCGTTCCAACCTTTTCGGCACCCGCTCCATCCAAGTTTTCGCATGGAGCACTCGCGCCCCGGAGTGACCCCGATGACACGTCAGGAGTCTCTCCCCAACGCGGGTGACGACGCCGAGGATGTCGCACGGGCCACCCGGGGTGACGCGGCTGCATTCGAGAGGTTGTACCGGCGTCACGTTCCGCGGATCAACAGCCTGGCGCTTCGGATGGTCGGGCCGGATCGTGCGGCCGAGGTCACGCAGGACACGTTCGTGCGGGCCTGGCAGAAGCTGGGATCGTTTCGCGGCGAGGCGCAGTTCGGTACGTGGCTCTACCGGTTGGGGATCAACCTGATTCTCTCGAAGCGGGCGCAGTTCGCGAGGATCCAGGCGCGCGAGACGTCGGACGAGGAAGCGGTGGAACGCCATCCTTCGCGCCCCGCCTCGACGGAATTCGGACTCGATTTCGAGACGGCCATGGGCCGGTTGCCGGACGGAGCGAAACAGATCTTCGTGCTGCACGACATCGAAGGCTATAAACACGAGGAGATCGCGGCGATGCTGGAGGTGACGGCGGGAACGTCGAAGGCCCAGCTCCACCGCGCACGGATGCTGATGCGCCGCGTGCTGGGCAAGAACTGAGGACGATGCGATGAGCGACCTGACGAGGCATCCCGAGGCCGAGCTGTCCGAATTCCTCGATGGCGGGCTGGA
>JANLWK010000222.1:0-57759 GCA_031364505.1 Candidatus Eiseniibacteriota bacterium
AACGGGATTTTGAGTCCCGCGCGTCTGCCAGTTTCGCCACTCCGGCACGGAGCTAAGCGCCTTGAGGGGGCGAGGCTACCTGATTCGCGGGCGGCGCGAAACACACCTTGTCGTTCAGGCGACATGGTTTGGAACATCTTCTGCACGTTGTCAGGAGTGTCTGGCCGATTTAGCGCACCCCGACCGTTGCGGGAGGCAATCATGTGGCTCGAACTCGATCCGAGTGAGCTGGAACTGGTGCTCGGCATCTTCGAATCCGCTCATCGCGAGCGGCTGCTCCAGGTGCATCGTGCGGACTCGGTGCGGTTCCGCTCGCGGCTTGATCGCGAGGCGGTGATGATCGAGCGGGTGCACGACCGGTTGTCCGAGGCGATTGCGGCGCCCGCGGCGATGCATGCGGACGACGCGGTGGATATCAGCGCGGAAGATTCGTTCCCGGCCAGCGATCCGCCGGCGCACGGGTCGTCCGCGACGTCGTCACGCCGGAGCCTCACGTCGCACGACTGAAGGGCCAAGCCTGTTCGGTCGCGTTCGGGGCGTCTCACCGCGCCGCGTCGTCGGGGGCGCGGCGCATCACCTCTGCGCGGACCTGAGCGAGGAGGTCGCGGGCCGACTTGCGCAGGGCGCCGCGGCAGAGGGCGCGCGCCACGGCGGCCCGGGGCTCCGCGGTAAGGTGGTATTCGACGTGCGTGGAGGTCGAGTCGTCGCGCACGAGCCACTCACCGTCATAGGCGGCGAAGTCCCGGGCGGCGACGTCGTGGAAGGCGATGCGCGTGCAGGGCGTCTCCTCCAGGGCCAGCAGGACCTGCATTCGCTTGCGGAACACGAACACGCCGCCGACGGCGTCCTGGCGCAGCAGCACGCGGCCGTCCGGTTGGCGCTCCATGCGGCTCGCGCGCACGGCGCTGACGAAGCGGCCGATCCCCTCGTAGTCGGTGAGCACGCTCCAGACCACGCCGGGTTTCACCGGAGCGTCGAAGGAGCCCGCCACCTGGCAGGCGCCGCCCAAGGCGCTCAATTCGATCACGACCTGCCCCCGGGCAGGTTCGTTCGGCGATGCTGAACCGGACGTGACCCACAGTGCGATCGTGATCGCGGTGGCCATCGCGCGGCGGCCGAAGCCGCCGCGCTCCTGGCTGTTCGTACGCCCGCTCATCGTGCGCTCCGTGCGCGTCGTCGTCAGAACGACACGACGGCTTCGAACATCGCGCCGTTGAACTTGGCGCCGTTGCGGATGTCGCTCGCGGGAAAGTCGTAGTACTTCTGCTGCACCCACTCGAGCTTGGCTTCGAGGTTGTTCGTCAGGAACCAGCCGGCGCCGGCCTGCGTGCGGTCGACCTTCAACTCCTGCGTGATGCCCTGGAGCTTGCCCTTCGCGACCCCGTACCGGCCGACGACGTAGACCTGGTTGTCGAACAGCCGGTACAGCCCCTCGCCGGCGTACTGCTTCCACGTGCGCTTGCTCGCCTCGTTCGCGGCGCGGCCCCGGGCCTCCTCGATGTTGCCGAACAGCTCGAGCCCGTGGCACTTGATGAACGGGTTCACGACCCATGCGCGCACGCGGTTCGAGAATCCGGGCCGCACGTCGCCGGACCACGCCTGCGCGGCCTCGGTCGCGCTGGGGTTCTCGAGCACGTAGTAGTAGCGGGATCCCGAGCGGCTGCCCGTGTAGAGCGTGTTGTTGATGGAGCCGTTCGACAGGTACATCGATCCCGTCAGGCGCGCGCGCAGTGTCGGCTTGAGCTGCTTGTCGACGCCGAGCTTCGCCATGTAGCTCGGCGACCGCTGCTCGGGCTTGGTGACGTTGCCGCGCACCTCGCCGCCGGTCACCGCGACCATACCGAGCAGGTCGTGGCCGCGGAGGTAGGCTTCGCCGCCGATCTCGGTCGTGAAGGCGTCCATCAGCAGGTTGCCGACGAGCGGGTTCAGCATCGCCTGGCCGTTGTCACTGCGACGGAAGTGCATGTCGCCGTAGTTGATCTCGAAGTGTCCGACGCGCAGCGTCAGCACGTCGAACAGCCGGTCCAGCGTCGCGTTCTCCCAGGGCGAGCCGTCGATGAGCAGATAGCCGTCCTTGACCCACGTCTCGTTGTGGTGGCGGCTGGACAGGTAGCTCGTGAGCGCGACGCGGATGCCTTTGGCGAGCTGCGCGTCCATGTAGAGGTTGGCCTCGGCGTTGTTGAACCCGGAGCCGATGCGGATCGGGCGGTTCACGTCGACGCCGCTCACCACGTTCGGCGTGGCGCCGTTGGTGTGTCGCAGCGCCTGGAACTGCTGCGTGAACGCGGCACCCCACTCGAGCGCGAAACCCTGGTACGCGGCGCCCTCGTCCTTGGGCGGCTCGAACTGGTTGAGGCTCCGTGCGTCGTGCGTGCGGAAGTGCGACAGGCCGGTGGTGCGCAGGAGCGCGCGGCTCGTCACCGGCACGGCGGCCGGATTGAGCGGCTGCAGCGACGTGTCGGGTGCCACGGCGTCCTGCGCGGCGACGGGCGCGACGAGAGTTGCGAGCAGTGCCGCGACCAGCGCGACACGAGCGGTGTTGCGGCGGCCAACCTGCGTCAGCGAATGCATGGAGTTCTCCTTGACCATGGTCATTGCCCTGCGCGGGGCGTGGCAACGGCTTCGCCGGCCCCCGCGACGATCAGCAGTCGATAGTGAACGGTGACGCGATCCCCGACACGCATCGTGCCGAGCATCAGCGTCGGCGGCTTGATGCCGTACTCGCTCATGCGCAGGGCATACGAGCCCTCGACCCACACGCCGGATCCCGACCGGATCGCGCGCGCATCGAGCGTGATGGGCTTCGAGACTTCGGCGATCGTGAGCGTGCCCGTGGCATGAATCGTGGTGGTGTCGGCACGCGTCTCGAGCACGGGCGGCGCGGCGGCGAGCCGGAACACCACCTCGGGGTAGCGGTCGGCCTTCATCGCCTTCCGGAGGTTCTTGTCGAGGGCCGCCTTGCCGGAGCGCAGACTCGCGACCGGCACGTGAACCACGATATCTCGCAGCCCGCCCGATCCGAGCAGCCGGACCCATTCGCCGCGTGTGGCGGCGGAGTCACGCCGCGCGTCGATCCTGACCGCCTTCGAGTGGGCCGTGTACTCGTGGATCGTCGACGTGCCATCGATCCAGAGATCGCTGCCCGGCCCGAGCGTCACGGCTGAGGCGTGCGCGGCCGTGTCGGCCGCGGCCAGGATCGGCGTGATGACCATTGCGGCGATCAACGCCATAGTGCGCAGACAGGTTGAGCGATTGGTCATGACGGTCCGTCCTTTGGGTCATCCGCCGTCTGCGGGCCCTTGACGACGAGAACGCTGCACGGCGCGTGGGTCACGAGATGGCTCGACACGCTGCCGAGCATCAGCCGGGCGATACCGGTGCGGCCGTGCGAGCCGACGACCAGCAGGTCGGTCCGCTCCATCCGGGCGGCATCGAACAGTACCTCGCGGGGGTCGCCGATCAGCACGCGGCCCTCGGTGGGAAAGCCGGATTCGCGGAGCGCCCGCTCGGCGGACGCCACCAGCTCCTCGAGCCGGCGGCGCTGTTCATCCAGCAGCTCGGCCGCCACGATCGGGATGTCGAGACCGTTCGTGGTCGCGGCCCCGATGCCGACGGGTTGCATGACGCTGGCGACGACGACGCTGCTGCCGGCGGGCCAGCGCATCCGGCGCACGAACGCGAGCGCTCGCTCCGAGTGCGGCGACGCGTCGAGTGCGATGAGAATCCTCATGAGGCCACCTCCTTTCGTCTGCACCCAGCATCGACGTTTCAGGGATAGGGCATCTATGGGACTCATCGGGACCTCAGGCTACGCCTTTGGTAGCATGGGTGCATGCCAGCCCCGATGAAACGAACCGCCCGGCCATCGCCCGCGGCTCGCGCCGGGAAGTCCGGCCGGCGCGTTCGCGCGGCGCGTCCTCGATCGGCACGGGTGAGCGTGGTGATCGCCGACAGCCAGGCGATCGACCGCGGCGGGCTGGTCGAGCTGCTCGAGGCGGAGTCCGACTTCGACGTGATCGGCGAGGCCGCGACGGTGGCCGAGGCGATCCAGCAATGCCGGGCGCTCGGCCCCGATGTGCTTCTGCTGTCGCTCAACCTACCGGGGCAGGAGCAGGCGGCCGCGATCCCGACGATCCGCGAGGCGCTCGCCACGCTCCGCATCGTCGCCCTGTCCGAGCGGGGCGTGTCGAATTGCCTGGTACTCAACCCGCCGTACCGCCAGCAGTCGGCGGCCGAGCTGGATCTCGTGTGCGCAGTCGGCGTCGACTGCCTGCAGCTCGCGGTGGCACAGGGCGCGATGGCGACGGTGCGGCGGAGCGCCGATCCCGAAGACCTGTTCCGCGCGATCCGCAACGTGGCCTCCGGAGGCGCGTGGTACGACCCGACGACGGCGCGCGGCATCATGTCGGCCACGGCGCCCCAGTCGGGCCCCCAGGGTCCGAGGTCCGGCCGCGACCCGAACCGGGCGATCCTGTCGCCGGGCGAATCGAAGGTCGCGGCGCTGATCGCCGAGGGCCGGTCGAACAAGGAGATCTCGACCGCGCTCGCGATCAGCGAGGCGACCGTGAAGAAGCACGTCGGCCACATCCTCACCAAGCTCGGTCTCGCCGACCGGCTGCAGGTGGGCCTGCTGCTCGCCCGCAACCCGCTCGTGCTCAAGCCACGATCGTGAGCGTACGCTGCATCCGCACGCGGTGATGGATGCCAAGTCGGTTAGTATGGCCGGCGGCTCTGGCTCGTCCGTGGTCGCTTGCAAAAGGAGTCCGTCATGATGAAGCGCCTGATCCCCCTGTTCCTGCTCGTCGCCATCGGGCTGCCGATTGCCGGGCCGGCGTTCGCTCGCCGCGTCGTCGTTCGAGGCGGCGTCGGCCGCAAGCGCACCGTGGTCGTCGTCCACCGCGGCTGGCCGGTCCGCCGCTCGCTTCGCGCGGTCTACGTCCACCCGGTGCGGGTGGCGCCCCGGGTCACGGTCCTCCGCTACGGCCGGCCCCTGATGTTCACGTCCGCCCTGATCGCCGTCGACGCCCGCCCCGCGGCCGACCGCATCGCGTGGGAGGACGCCGAAACCCTGTCGAAGAACGAGGACTGGACGGAGTTCACGCTCAATTGCGACGCTCGCGGAAAGAAGCTCTGGCTCGACATCACGGCGGGCAGGATCCAGTTCGACTGGGCCGAGATCGTGTTCGAGAGCGGTGATGCGCGGGTCGTGGACTTCGCCGAGAAGACGCACGGCGAGGGACTCTACTCGCTGCTCGATTTCGCCGACGGGCGCAAGGTGGACCACGTCCGCGTGGTGGCGCGCGCCAAGTCGGAGACGGCCCGCGTCGCCCTGCGCATGGAGAAGGAATAGCGGCCCGACCGCGGCTTAGGGCCTTGGGAGACCCAACGACGATGGACGCGAAGTTCCTGGACCAGATCCAGCAGGCGTACCCCGCCGGCGGCGAGACGATCACGCTCGGCGCCCCGGTGCTCGACGGCGAGTGCCATCCCCAGTCGCTGATCCAGCTGCCGGTGTCGATGATGAACCGCCATGGCCTGATCGCGGGCGCCACGGGAACCGGCAAGACGAAATCGCTCCAGCTCATCGCCGAGCAGCTCTCGACGAAGGGCGTGCCGGTGTTCCTCGCCGACGTCAAGGGTGACCTGTCGGGGATGGGGGTCGCGGGCACGACGAACGACCGCGTGGCGCAGCGGTCGAAGGACACGGGCTGGAACTGGGCGGGTACCGCGTTCCCCGTCGAGTACCTGAGCCTGACGGGCCAGGCGGGCGCGCAGCTTCGCGCCACCGTCTCGTCGTTCGGGCCGCTGCTGCTCGCCAAGGTGCTGAGCCTGAACGAGACGCAGGCGAGCGTGCTGGCGCTGGTGTTCAAGTACTGCGACGACCGCAAGCTGCCGCTGCTCGACTTCTTGGACCTGCGCGCCGTGCTCCAGCACCTGACGGGCGAGGGCGCGGCCGATCTCAAGGACTACGGCGGTATGTCCAAGGCCACCGTCGGCGTGCTGCTGCGCGAGATGGTCGAGCTGGAGCAGCAGGGCGCGGGCGCGTTCTTCGGTGAGCCCGAGTTCGACCTGGCCGACCTGATGCAGACCGAGCGCGACGGCCGCGGGCTCGTGAGCATCCTCGAGCTGCAGGACGTGCAGGACCGGCCAGCGATGTTCTCGACCTTCATGATGTGGATGCTGGCGCGGCTCTACCACGAGCTGCCCGAGGTCGGCGACGTCGACAAGCCGAAGCTCGTGTTCTTCTTCGACGAGGCGCACCTGCTGTTCGATGGCGCGAGCAAGGAGTTCCTGGCGCAGGTGCAGCAGGTCGTGCGGCTCGTGCGATCCAAGGGCGTCGGTGTGTTCTTCATCACCCAGAGTCCGAAGGACGTCCCGGCCGACGTGCTCGGCCAGCTCGGCAACCGCGTGCAGCACGCGCTGCGCGCATTCACGCCGGACGACGAGGCCGGGCTCCGGGCGGCGGCCCGCACATTCCCGAAGACGGCGTTCTACGACATCGAGAAAACGCTGCAGTCGCTCGGCATCGGCGAGGCGCTCGTCACCGTGCTGTCGACGAGCGGCGTGCCCACGCCGCCGGTGGCGACGCGGATGATCCCGCCGGCCTCGCGCATGGGCCCGCTCACCGGCCCCGAGATGGCGCAGCGCCTGTCGGCGTCGCAGCAGGTGAAGGAGTACGCGCAGGCGGTCGATCGCGAGAGTGCCCGCGAGATGCTCGCGGCGAAGATGACGGCGGACGCCGGGGACGAGGCTTCCGCGAAGGCGGGGAAGGCCGCGCCCGCGCCGGCCCCCAGTGGCCTCGATGCGCTGGCGGGGGCGCTCAACTCGCCGATCGTCAAGACCATCGCCGGGCGCGCGACCACACAGGTGCTGCGCGGCGTGATGGGCGCGCTGCTCGGCACGCCGGCGCGCCGCCGGCGCCGCAGCATCTTCTAGCGTCGATGGCGGGAGGGCGCGGCAAGTCGCCGCGGCGCCACGCCGCACCCGTGGCGTCACGCGGAGACTCAGGCGTCGCGGCACGCGGCGTTGGCGCGGCGGCGAGCGGCATCGAGCGTCCCGGGGGCTCGCTCGACTCGGGCCTCGTCGCGTGGCTCGGGCTCGGGCTCATTCTCGCCGCGACCGTCATCCTTTATATCCCCGCGCTCGGCACCCAGTTCTTCGCCGACGACTTCCTGTTCCTGGACCAGGTCCGCGGGCGATCGCTGTGGGAGTCGCTGCGCGCACCCGATCCGCTGAGCAACTTCTTCCGTCCCGTGAGCCGGCAGCTCTACTTCTGGGCCGTCGCGGGGCTGACGCACGAGTCCCCGGTCGCATTCCGCATCGGCAACCTGATCACGCTGCTCGTGTGCGTCGTCCTGCTGCACCGGCTGGTGCGCCGGCTCGCGGGTGAGCGCGCCGCGCTGATCGGCGCCGCGTTCTTCGCGCTCAACTACGCCGCCGACGTGCCGGTGCGCTGGGCGTGCGGCAGCCAGGAGTTGCTCGCCGTCGCCGGCGCGCTCGCGGCGATCCTGCTCCACGTCTCGGGCCGCCGCGTGGCGGCCGGTGTGGCGATGCTGTTCGCGGCGCTGTCGAAGGAAGTGGTGCTGCTCACGCCGCTCATCGCCATCGTCGCCGATCACGCGCCGAACGAGCGCTGGTCCACGACCGCGCGCCGCGCGTGGCCGCTCGCGGGGGCGGTGCTGGTGTGGGGCGCGGTGTTCCTGTCGATGCCGCATCGCCGCGCCGCGCAGGCGACCGAGGTCGAGTTCGATCTCGTGAGGAGCCCGATCTCGGCGGTCGTCCATCTCCTGCAGGTCGTGGGTGGGATCGAGTGGCGCATCGGCGGGTTCGGCGCGCTGCCGCGCGCCGTGCCGCCGTTCGTGCCGCTCGCCGCGGCCGTCGGCGCCGTCGCCCTCGCGTGGAACGCCGGCAGTGCCTCGTGCGCCCCGGCGGAGTCGCGACGGCGCAATGCCCAGGCGCAGCGGGCGCACGTGCTGCGGACCGGGGCGGTGTGGATCCTGCTCGCGACGGCGCCGGTGATCGCGGTGGCGCTGCTGTGGAGCGCCTACTATTACCTGTTCGCGATGTGCGGTGTGGCGCTCGTGCTGGGCGTGCTGCTCGCGCGCGCGCGCGCGTGGGTCACGTGTGCCGTGCTCGCCGTGCTGGCGTGGGGCTCAACCAGTGCGCGCGACCTCGACGAGTTCGGCGTGGGCCGCGATCCGTGGACACCGGCGTCGCACATCAACCGTGCCTACATCGAGCGCTCGAACCGTGTGACCGCGAGGTACCTCGCATCGCTCCATCGCGCGGTGCCGAAGTTCCCGCCGGGGAGCACCGTGTTCTTCGGCGGCCTGATGGGCAACGTCGCGTTCCAGCGCGCCGACGGACCGCTGCTGCGCTGGGCGTACCGCGACAGCAGTCTCAAGTCCCACTACCTGACCGCGTTCTCGAGCGAGACCGCGCAACCGGGGCCGCTCTATTTCTTCGTCGGGTCGGGCGATACGCTGTCACAGCAGGTGGGGTCGAGCGACAAGATCTACCAGTGGGTCGCCTTCGGCATGATCGTCAGCGACCAGGCGAAGGGAGCCCGCGACGCGCTCGACGTGGCGCTGAGACGCGTGCCGGGTGACCGCGAGGCCGCCTACTGGATCGCATGGGTGAATCTGGGCCTGGGGGATCGCGCGGCGGCGATGCCGTACCTGGCAGCGGCGGGCTACGCGACCGCGGGCCTAGGTGGCACGCCACCCGGCGAGCGCGAAGCCGTGCTCGCGCAGGTCGCCGCGGGCGACACGGCGGGCGCGGTGGCCCGCATGCGCGACGCGACGCGCGCGCGTCCGCTCGATGCGTCGGCGCACGCGTTGCTCGCAGACCTGCTGCTGATCCGGGACCACCAAGACCCCGACGCGGCGATCGAGGCTTACGCGGCGCGCGTACTGACGCCCGAGGAGCCGTACGGCTGGCGTCGATGGGCGATGATCCAGGCCTCGACGGACCGGACGCTCGAGGCGCTTTCGTCCTTCAACCGTTACTTCAAGCTCGGGGGCCAAACCGCGGCGGCGGATACCGAAGCCCACCAATACGCCGACGCGATCCGCAACTCGATCCCGCGCGGCTCGGTGGATCCCGAGGTCATGCCGGAGTAGCGGGCGGTCATCACGTCGCGGCGGTGGCGGGCGAACGCCGCGCGGGCCGTCAGGCGAGGAGGTAGTCGAGGTCCTTCGGGGTGAGCGTGCGCGCGAAGCCGTCTTCGCCGAGTACGTCCGCGGCGAGCGCCGCCTTGCGCTGCTGCAGCTCGTAGATCTTCTCCTCGATCGTGCCCGCGGCGAGCATCCGGTAGGCGATCACGGTGCGCGTCTGGCCGATCCGGTGCGTGCGGTCGATCGCCTGCGCCTCGACGGCGGGGTTCCACCACGGATCGAACAGCACGACGTAGCTCGCGGCGGTGAGGTTGAGCCCGGAACCGCCGGCCTTGAGCGAGATCAGGAACACGCTCGGATCGGGGTCGTTCTCGAACGCGTCGATGACCGCTTCGCGCCGCGTCGTGGCGCCCGTCATCATGTGGTGCCGCACACCGCGCGCCGTCATCGCGGCGGCGAGCAGCTTGAGGCACTGCACGAACTGCGAGAACACGAGCACCTTGCGGCCCTCGGCGAGCAGCGGCTCGAGGATCTCGAACAGGGCGTCGAACTTGCCGGATCCCAGAGCGTCGCGCCCGCCCACGAGCGCCGGGTGGCAGCAAACCTGGCGCAGGCGGGTGAGTGCCGCGAGGATCTCGAAGCGGTGCCCCATGATGCCGTCGGGGGTTCCCTTGAACCGCTCGACCGTCGCCCGGCTCTGCATCAGCTCGGCGAGGTAGAGCTTGCGCTGTCCGGGCGTCAGCTCGCACTCGCGGCGCTCCTCGATGCGATCGGGCAGCTCGGGCGCCACCTGTTCCTTGAGCCGGCGCATCAGCACGGGCCGCAGGCGCGCGGCGAGCAGCCGGCGCGTGTGCGCGGGCGCCGAGGGACGGTCGTAGCGCGCGGCGAACGCCGTGCGGCGGCCGAGGTAGCCGGGGTTCACGAACTGCATGATGCTCCACAGGTCGAGCGCGCGGTTCTCGATGGGCGTGCCGGTCAGGGCGAGGCGGTGGCGCGCGTCGAGCTCGAGCACGGCGCGGGTCACCGAGGCGCCCGGGTTCTTGATGTTCTGGGCCTCGTCGAGAATGGCGGCGAGCAGGGGCAGCGAGCGCCACTTCTCGACGTCGCGCCGCAGCAGCGCGTACGTGGTGAGCACGACGTCGTGATGCGGGACCTGCCGGCGCAGCGCGTGGCGTTCCGCGCCACTCGTCAGCTCGAGCACGCGCAGGTTCGGCGTGAACCGCTCGGCCTCGCGCCGCCAGTTGTGCACGACCGACGCGGGGCACACGACGAGCACGGGGCCGCCGCCGGGTTCGCGCGCGCGCAGCCACTCGATCCACGCCAGCGCCTGGATCGTCTTCCCGAGGCCCATGTCGTCGGCGAGGATCGCCCCCAGCCCGAGGCCCGACACGAACGCGAGGAAGTCGAGGCCGTCGCGCTGATACGGCCGCAGGATCGGGTCCAAGTGCTCGGATACCGCGACGCGCGGCGGGCCCACGAAATTGAGGACACGCTCGCGCATGCGCGCGATCTCGCGAATCGTGCGCGGATCGCCGCCATACGTCTCGAGCGCCTCGAGGCGGTCGGGACGCGCCTGCGCGAGCTGCGCCACCGACAGGCGCTGCTCGCCCTCGCCGGCCTCGAGCCCGAGGTCCGCGAGCAACTCGGCGGTGGCGTCCATCGCGTCGATGCCGTCGCGCCGGATCCATCCCGAGGTCAGTTTCACGAACCGCGTGCGCGCGGCGCGCAGCTTCGCGAGGTCGGCTTCGGTGATCGCCTGGCCCTCGAGCCGCCATTCCGCGGATACCGTGAACCAGTCGACCCCGCTCGCCGTCACGGTGACACTCGGATGGACGGTGCGGCCCTCGGCGAGCAGGTGCCGCATCCGCGGGTTGCCGAGGTACAGCACGTCGCCCGGCCGCCGCTCCCACGCCGCGGCGAACGCCTCGAGGCTCCGCGCGCCGAGGCGGAACCGCATGCGGCCGTCCGCCGGCTCGGCGCCACGCGCCGGCTCGGCACCGCGCGCGGGTCGCTTCGGAGCGCGCGCGAACGGGAGCTGGGCGAGCCACTGCCGCGCGGGCTCGACCCGCTCGGCGTCCGGCATGTCGATCCACACCGCTCCGGTCGGGTCGTCGGTGCCGTGCTCGGCGTACGCGACTTCGTCCCCATACTCATCGACTCGCGGCGCGTCGTCGGACTCGGCGTCGGGCGCCTCGCCTTCGACGGGCTCGCCCATCGGGGCGCGCTCGATCGCGACCGCGGATTCGTCCGGGGCGATCCGGATCCACTGCCCATCAGCCCCCAGCTCGAATCCTTCCTGCGGCGGTGCCGCGGGATTCCACGACGCCTCGCCCGTGTGCGCGAACAACCGGACGTCGAGCCAGTCGTCGTCGCCGAGATCGAGCGTGATCACCGGCCGGACCTGGTGGACGCGGATGTGCGGGGAGAGCGCGTCGGCCACGCTGGCGAAGCTCGAGGCGAGCAGCGCGAGGAAGCGCGCCCGTCCATGTTCCGGCACCACGAGGCTTCCGGTCGACGCAAAGCGCTGCATGAGCGGACGCGGCGGCTCCTCGGCCAGACGCCAGAACGTGCCGCCTTCGAGCACGAGACTCGGATGCAGGTCGTCGTCCGACGGCATGTAGACGACGTCGTGGAGTGGAATCAGCCGGCCGTCGGGCCAGCGCACGGCGAGCGCCACGCGCATGTCGGCTCCCTCTCCGGTGCAGGAGGGGACGATCTCCGGCTGCGTGTCGCCCAGCCGGAGCCGCGAGCCGGCGACGGCGCCGCCACGGGCGAGGGACGCACCGCCGTCCTTCGTCCACGTCGCGAGCGGTGAGCCCGAGACGTTGTCGAGCAGCCGGTTCACCGTGCTCGCCTTGAGCGCGAAGCGCAGGCCCTGGTCGAGCGGCTCGGCCTGCCGCAGCGCGTTCGCGAGCACGCGCAGCAGCCGCGCCTGCGGCGGGGACAGCAGGCGCGGGTCGCGGCGCAGGTCGGCCGCGAGCTGGAGCAGGTGCCGCGCGGAACGCGCGCCGTCGGCGAGCCGCGGCGTCGTGGCGCGGACCTCCATCCACACGCCGCCGGGCCGCTCCGCTTCGGTGTGAAGCCCGAACACCGCCCGCACGACGCAGGCCGGCGCCTCGCCGTGGCGGCGCGCCCAATGGACGAGGTCGCTCGCCATGTCCGCGCGCACGCGCTCGGGCTCGGCGAAGTCGCCGCGAGGGATGTCGCCGAGGAACGGCGGGCGCTGCTCGCCGCTTCGCTTGGTCCGGGCCGGACGCTCGGGTGTCGAGTCCCCGCCGTTCCGCGCGCGGCCGATCTCGCCGGCCAGCGCGTACGCGTGCTTGCAGATGGGACCCGATCCGCACGTGCACTCCGGGTGGGCGGTGGAGCCGTCCCATTCCCAGCGCGTGCGGTAGTTGCGGTCGCCACGCACCGTCGCACTGATCCGGTTCCGCTCGACCTCGAGTGCTCCCACGCGCCGCTCGTTCAGGACCGAGCGACCGCGACTCTGGATCTGCGCGGGGAAGTGGGCGGCATTCGCCCGGATGGCATCGACCTTCTTCGCCGCGAACGCGTGGATCGGAGATTCGACTTGATTGTGCAGGGGCGCCCTCCTCAGGGTCGTGAGATCCGCCGCGGGGCGCCTGCCCCCGGCGATGGGCCGAACCGCAGAGGATACACCAGTTCGGAGAGAACGCCGTGGTCCCCCGATCGGGCGCTGCCCGCCTGCGCCGGACGAGGGTTTCGCCTCGCCCGGGAAACGTGCTCGACCAGCCGCTCGCGCTGCCTGCGATGAACGCAGCGCCGTCCGCCACGAGCGCACCTTCACTGCACACCCGGCGCGGTTCGCTGCATCGCGCGTGACGCGCGGTCGCCGATCGCGCAGGGTGGCGTCGTCGCTCATCGCCACCGCCGTCCCAGGGCATCAAGCCTGGAGGCGGAGGCCACCTCGAGGAGGTCACCGTGATCGGAATGCTGTCCGTCCCACTCGTCGCGCTGATGGCCACGGCCCCCGCCGCCGCGCCGCGCGCCAAGTACACACGCAACGTCGCGATCGTCATCTACGAAAACGCGGAGCCGCTCGACTGGAGCGGCCCGTTCGAGGTCTACAACGACGCCGCGGGCTTCGGAAGCTCGCACGGTGATAACGCCTTCAATGTGTATCTCGTGTCGAAGACGACCGAACCGCTGAACTCGCAGGGCATGAAGGTCGTGCCCCAGTACTCGATCGAGAACGCACCGAAGCCCGACATCGTGCTGTTCCCCGGCGGGCCATCGTCCAAGATCACCGACGATCCGGCCTTCTTCGCCTGGGCGGAGCGCGCCTCGAAGGAAGCCGAGATCGCGCAGTCGGTGTGCACGGGCGCCTTCGTGCTCGCCAAGGCGGGGCTGCTCGACGGACTCGAGGTGACGACGCATCACGGCTCGATCGACCGGCTGCAGAAGCTGACGCCCAAGGCGACGGTCCGGACCGGGCGGCGCTACGTCGACAACGGCCACGTCGTGACGACCGCGGGCATCTCGGCCGGCATCGACGGATCGCTGCACGTGGTGGCGCGCCTGCTCGGACGCCGCGTCGCCGACCAGGTGGCGACTTACATGGAATACGCGTGGACGCCCGAGGCGACGCTCGCGCGCGGCTACTCGTACTTCAACCCCAGCGCCACGGCGAGCGGCCGGCGCGTGCAGGCGGGGGAGATGCAACTCGACGAGAAGCACTTCGCCGACGCCGAGCAGACGTTCCGCGACGTGCTCGTGGCCGATGATGGCGATCGCGACGCGCGCAACATGCTGGCGCAGGCGCTCGTCGGCCAGGAGCGGCATGCCGAGGCCGCGCCGGAGCTGGTGCGCAGCGTCGAAGGGTCGAAGGACCACATGGTGCCGTACGTGCTGTACCAGGCCGCCGTCCAGTACGCGCTCGCGGGACAGCGGGACGAGGCGCTCGGCACCCTGCGCAAGGCGATCGATGCCGGGTATTCGGGCCGGCAGGCGGTGACGAACGAACCGGCGTTCGCGGGGCTCAAGGCCGACCCGCGCATGAAGGAGCTGTTGAGCGCACTCTGAGCGCGAGCGCGGTCGGAGACGGTGAGGCGGGCGCCCGAGCGGCGGCCCGCCTCGTTCGTCTTCCCGCGAAAACCCTGAGCCATGCCGCGCGCCTGCAGGGCCACGAGGTCGCCGTCGCGCACGACGGCGCCGAGGCACTCGAGTGCTTCGCCCGCGCCCCGTTCGATGCCGCGATCAGCGACATCGGCATGCCGCGCATCAACGGCTACGACGTGGCCCGCAGGGTCCGCGAGCGCTCTCTCTCGGTGCTGCTCATCGCGCTGACCGGCTGGGGCCAGGGCGAGGACAAGCAGCGCGCCTACGACGCCGGCTTCGACAGCCACCTGACGAAGCCCGTGCACCCAGACCAACTCGTGCAGGCCCTCGCGGTCCTGTCGCGCGAGGCCCGCGGAGCCTAGTGCGCGGACCGAATGACGCGCCCCGGACGCGCTTGCGGCCGGCCCGTCATCCGGGTAATTTGTCCGACCTCCGCGCCGGCCCGCACATCGCCACGCCGACGCCCGCGCTGCGCGCCCAACCCGCGCAAGCCGTTGCGAAAAAATTGAGTGGGGCTGTAGCTCAGTTGGGAGAGCGCTTGACTGGCAGTCAAGAGGTCGACGGTTCGATCCCGTTCAGCTCCACCAAATCTACGCTGCGCCTTGTCATCGGGCGCGTACGCTGGTCTACGCGGCTTGGCTCTTCTTCGTCGCGACCGTCCAGGCGTTCTGCCGCACATGGGCGGTTATCCGTTCTGTGCGCGGGCGCTCGAATTTGGTCTTGGCTGCAAGCTCACGGAAGAGCGCGGCAAAGCCCCACAACGTTTCGAGGTGGCTTCCCTCGAGAGCGCTGTTGCCAGGCTTCGTGACGTAGTCGTGGAACGCTTGAAGCAAGACCCACCGCACGCCAAGTTCCTCGGCGAAACTCAGACCAGTCACAACCTTGGCTTCCCTGTCTGCGATGGTCTCGCGTCTGGGAGACTTCAGAAGGTGGGCTAGTCCCGCTTGACTCAGCCCGCATGCCCGTCGGAGGAAACGCAACTCCGGTCCGGTGCGAGCCCCAGGTCGCATGAGAAGATCCAGCGCGATCACCTGCAGGAGTTGGGGCTCCTTGGTGATCCGGACGGATGCTTCGCCGCAGTTGCTGCACTCCGTCTTCGTGACGCCTCCAGACAACCACACGTTATCCAGTCCGGACTCCTTGTACTGGTACGCGGAGAGATCGCGGGCGGACGCGGCCGATCGGCCGCAGTTCGGGCAGACGGTTCGGCTCACTTGTGCCTCCTGTGCTTGCGAGTCTGCGTGTCCATCATGATGGTTACGGCGGTGCAGGGGCCATCCGCTCGAAGATCCAGGACGAGACGTGTCTTGCGGCCCCTCGAGGCACGTTCCCAAGAGTCGCACTCGAAATGCTCTCGTCTTCTCGTTGAATACCAGCGGACCCGGCTCGAGGTGATGCGACCGCAGCAGGTGGTAGACATCCTGAGCCGTGAATCGGCGCGCTCCAGAGGACTCCCAAAAGTGCGCGGCGTACACAAGCTCGCGGGGGCCATGAACAAGACTGTGGATGCTTGCTGCCGCGTCCTTGCGCGTCACGTCCGTCCTCCGAAACGGCAGCTTACCACGTATGTACGTCGAACGTACAGTGATCGTTGCAGGACCTCCGCTCCGAGCGCCGTCCAATGTAGCCAACGGTAACCGGAGGCAACGACACGAACCGTGTCGAACGGGGAGTTGCGAATCCCTGCGGAGGGCCCAACCGCCCTCCCTCGTTACGTTTCGTGCTGGTTCGTGACGTTTCGTTACCGAGCGCCAACGGCCTGGCCGTCAAGAGGTCGACGGTTCGATCCCGTTCAGCTCCACCATTCTTCACAAGAAGTTGCGATCGCCTTGGGGGTCTCGTTCCCTCCGAGGAGCGAGAAGCGTTCGATCGCCCGCAGGGCGAGCAGCCCGGCTGCACTCCCTGCAACGCCGCCGAGGGGTGATTCCATGGCCGTACCGCGCGCGTTGAACTGCTGGCTCGTCGCGACCCTGATCCTGTTCCTGAGCTGCGCGATCGTGCCGTCGTGGGCGAGTGCCGTGCGGTCTTCTCGCAGCCAGCGAACACCTCCGCCGATCCGCACGGTGTCGGGTACGCCGATTTCCTCTCGCATGTACATCCGGCCGTGCACTTGTTCCATCGCCACCTGCACGACCTCGGTCTTGCTCTCGCTGTGCTTCCGAAGCGTGTCTCCATTGGGAAGGATAAAGAGCTTCGTTTGCGCGCCGGCATATCGCCAGCGGTTCCCGACAGCCATCGGGTAATAGCTCGGCACGCCGTGAACACGGAGCTGCGACGCCGAGTGGTCTGGTCGCAGTGACGACGATGGGGTCGTCGGGAGGCGATCGACCCGGCTACAGCCCGCGAGGGCGAGGGTGGGAAGGAGCAGGAGCAAGCAGCGGGCGCGGCGCATTTCGAGGCCCTCCGAACCCGAGGGGAGATTCCAAGCCTAGCACCGTCCGCGCACGGATGCGGCCCCACCCAAATCACCCCAAGCACATCTTGACGAATATGTCCGATCGGACATATTTTGAAGTCCCAGTTCTCCAGAATCGGAGCGACGCTGGATCTTCTCTTTCGTGCCCTGTTCGCAACAGGCGCGACGATTGACGACATCGCTCGAGAGATCCGTCACAAGAAGCGGAGAGCAGCCTAGTCGACCGCGTTCACCCGCACAGCCGATGCAACGGTGTGCGCAGACGGCACTGCGCCCGTGCGCCAGCGTCACCGCACCCTCGGCGGCTAGGGCTCCCCGAGCCGGATGAAGCGGACTTCGGTGCTCGACGTCATCGCGACGGGAACGACGAGGTAGGCCGCTCCGGCGACGGTCTCGCGCTTCTTGAACTTGCCTTGGCCCGCCTTGTCGAGGCCGAACTCCTGCGTGGTGCGAACCACGAACAGCCCGCCGGCCTCGGGCTCATGGAGCGAGTTCTCCACCTCCGTGCGCAGCCGCAGGCGCCCGTGAGTGAACGCGAAGTCCTTCCCTGAAACGAAGGTTCCTTCCTTCACGACCCCGCTGTCCCCGAGCGCCCGGACCGCGAGCGCCGTGTCGCCGATCGACCGGACCGAGATGGTGCGGATCGCCGCGTGGCGCAGCGTCGTGTCGCCGGGCCAGATGGTCTGCGACAGGTAAGTGAAAACCTTGGGATCGCCCTCGCCGAGATTCTGGTAGGTACCCGCGAGGTCCTGGAGCCTGCGAGGCGCCCCGAATCCCACATTGGCGGGCGGCTTCGAAGCGAAGCAACCCATCAGTGCGACGGCGAGGATCGACGAGAACAGCGCGGACTTCATGACGAAGTGGCGCCTCTGATGGTGTTGCGATCGATTGTCCATTTCACTCCCGCCAAGCACTGTAGGCCTGGCCGAACGCCGGGGGGAGTGCTAGTTGAAGTTCCTACCCGCTTTGAGAAGGATCTGCCGGCGGGCCGGGGCGTGGCATGACTCGGAGCGGTGCGGGACTCGTGAGACGATAACGAGTTACACGTTCCTTGCCGGCTCGGGCCTTGGACGGCACGGAACTCGCGTGTACTCACTGCCGGCACGCATCCGTCCAAGGTGCCGAGGCGAGCCCACGGACATGCAATCACTCCCCGAACGCGAAGGATGGACTCACCATGAAGCATATTCGACTTGCCGGCCTGTGTGGCGTCGCATTGACCCTGTTGCTCGGCGCACCCAACACGGCTCGGGCGACGGTGACGTATCAGATGGGAGCGAGCACTGAGATTCCGGCCGCGCAGGGGAAGGTGCGACTGCACCAGACGAAGAACGGCAACACGGAGATCAAACTCGCGGTCAAGCATCTCGCGCCGCCGGGGCGAATCGTCCCGGGCAGTGATCTCTTCGTCGTGTGGGTGAGGGGCCTGGCTCCGGGTTCGGCGGCTCAGAATCTGGGGGCCTTGAAGGTCGACAAGCGTCTGAATGGAAAGCTGGCCACCACGACGCCGCTGACCTCATTCGATCTCTTCATCACGTGCGAACAGTCGCCGTTGGCCACCATCCCTGCTTCGCCGGAATTGATGCCCGTCCATTACGACAAGCAGTAGCTCAGGGACGTCGACCGATCACTGCCCCGCCTGTCGCACAGGCGGGGCAGTGTCAGTTCCACCGTTCTCGTCAGTTCTGCTGGCTCACCGGTTGTCCGTTCGCCACCTGGGCACGGACGAAGAGGTACTCGCCGTCCCGCCGGTTCGTGCGCATGAGCTTGTTCCGGATCTGGTCGGCGCCCTCCTTGTCGCCGGCCTTCTCGCGCGCCGCGGCGCATCTCCATTGCGCGTAGCTATCCTGGGCGATGCAACGGGAGAGCGCCGCCGCGGCCCCCTTCGCGTCGCCGCGCGCCAGCGCGAGCTCGCCACGTCCGAGCTGCACGATGGATTGGAGTCCGGCGTTGGTCGGGGTCGCCCGGGCATCCGCCTCGAGCAGCGCCAGCGTCTGGGCCGCCGCGTCGATCTTGCCGCTCCGGGCTTCGGCCAGCATGCGATTCGTGAGCCCGGTGCGGCGCGCCGCGTTCACGGTGCCGCCGGGAAGTCCGGGCTTCGCGCCACGCTCGATGCCCTCGATGGCCGCGGCGATCGCTTCATCGTACTTACCGACATCCACCAGCTGCTTCGACCGGGTGATCGGGACGAACACGTACGTGCCTTCCTCGTTCGCGGCCTTGGCCGCCTCGTCCAGCGCGTCCCACGTCTTCATCGCGTCCTCGAACCGACCGGCGGCGAGCTGGCTCCAGGCGCGATTGAACTCGAGCCCCAGTCGATCGACCGGCCGAGCCGCGGCCTTCTGGGCCGCGTCGAGCGCCTCCGTGCCACCATTCCAATCGTTGCGCAAGAACCTCGTCTGCGCCACGCCCTGCAGCGCGATGTAGAAGTCCGACGACGTGTCGAAGGCCTTCTGGAAGCTCGCCTCGGCATCGGCCAGACGGCTGGCGGTCATTTGGGCTTCGGCCAGCGAGTCGAACGTGTTGGGCTCGTTCGGCTCGAGCTCGCAGTACTTCTTGAACGCGGAGATGGCCTGGTCGTTCTTGTCCTGCGTCAGGTAGACGTAGCCGAGTGAGTTGTACGCGGCGCCCGACTTGGGATTGAGCCGGGTCGCCCGCTCGAGCGCGGTCGCGGCCAGGTCCCACTTGCGCTCACCGGTATAGACCCCGCCCAGCGTGAAGTGGACGTGCCAGTCGCCCGGCGCCAGCCTGGCCAGCTTCTCCCAGGCCGTGCGCGACTCGAGCTCCTTGCCTTGCGTGCCCGTGAGTAGCGCCTGGATCTCGAGCTTCTCCGTCTCGGGCAGCGAGGCGCCGAGCTGTTTCGCCTTCTCGAGCTCCGCCAGTCCTTCTGCTCCGGGTGACACCGATCCAAGATAGGCGTGCGCCAGCGCGAAGGCGGGATCCAGCTCGACGGCCTTCCGCATGCCCGCCTGGCCCTCGGCCACGCGCACGTTGTCGAGCAGGTCACGCGCCGCCTGGAACGCCGCGACCGCCTCGGGCGACTTCGAGGTGATCGTGACCGAATTGGTCTTGGCCGCCGTCCTCGTGGCCCCGAGCCACAGGCCCGTGACCGCGAACACGGCCACGACCAGGAACATTGCCCTTCTCATGGTGTCCATCCTTCCGGCACGGCTTGGAAATACCGAGCCTTGAGCCGTTGCGAGAGATGCCCGGTCGCGCGCTCGATCCGTCGGGATGCCCGTTCCGCCGACGGATCAGAGCTGCATCAACGGTATAGGACCGTCGTACGCGATCAACCGCGCTCGACTGATTCATCCGCGCCGGTAGGAGCGGGAGGACGCGATGGTCGGGAATTCACCTGCTGGAGCGGCCCCTTGGCGTGACAGGACCGGTGCGGATTTGGGACCACGATCGCAGCTGAAGCTGGGATGAGGCGTCGCAGGGCCGACAGCGCGATTGACGATATGTCGGATCAGACATACAAGGAACTCGTGTGGCTTGCAGGGGCGATCGCCACGCCACCACTCTCGAGGGAAGCCCGCATCGAGGCAGGCGTGCTGCTGAGGAAGCCGCAACAGGGAGAGAAGCTATCCCTACCGCGCTCGCGGCCGATGCCGACGATTGGACCAGGATGTCACGAGTTGCGAATGCAGGATCGTGACGTCACGTGGCGGATCTTTTACTACATCGACACCGATGCCGTTGTTCTGCTCGAGGTCACCAACAAGAAGACTCGAGAGACATCGCAGCGAGTACTCGAAGCATGTAGGGCGAGATTGGCCCGCTACAAGGCAGTCGGCTAATCTCGACTTGGAGGAAGCGAACCATGAAGTCAGCGAAGAAGAAGCGACTCGAGTCGGCGGCATGGAAGGTCGGTTCAGCGACCGAGTTTCTGGGTCTAACGCAGGCGGAAGCGGAGCTCGTCGAGATGAAGCTTGCTCTTGGCCACGTTTTGAAGCGCTATCGCGCGCGCAGGCGACTCACACAGGAAGCGCTTGCGAGCAAGCTCGGCTCGAGCCAATCGCGAGTCGCAAAGCTCGAATCGGGGTTTCGAGGAGTTACGCTGGATCTACTTTTTCGAGCCCTCTTTGCAGCGGGTGCGACAACGGACGACATCGCCCGAGAGATTCGCCACAAGAAGCGCCGAGCTGCATAACCAGAAAACGATTCAAACGGTGCTCCGATACGTCCGGCTGGCGCGGCGAAGACCTCGTAGGCGCAATTCTCGGCCCCATCGATCGCCTGGATGTTCTTCATTGAACTCTCGCACCTAATCCAAATACTTCCTCAAGAACGCCACCGCGCTCGGCCATGCCGCTTGAGTCGCCTTGAGGTTGGCGCCTTCGCGGGCATCTTGCTGGCGCAGGAAGCCGTGGCCGGCGCCGGCGTAGAGGTGCGGGTCGTAGGTGCGGCCGAGTTTCGCGAGGGCCTGTTTCGCGGGTTCGATCGTGGCGTCCACGCGGGCGTCGTCGCCGCCGTAGTGGCCCTGCACGGGCGTCTCGATCTGCAGCAGCGTGGCGCTGTCGGGGGACGTGCCGTAGAACACGATCGCGGCGGCGGGCGACGGGCGTGACGCGGCGTACTCGAAGCTCTTGCCGCCGCCCCAGCAGAAGCCCATCGTCGCGAACTTGCCGTTGGCGGCGGGGAGCGCGCGCCCGAAGTCGCGGGCCGCGTCGAGTCGGGCGCGCGTGTCTTCCGGCGTGAGTGCGCGCACGAGGGCGACGACGTCATCGCGGCTCGCCACGGAGTCGGTTCCGCCGCCTCCGGGGCCGCGGCCCGAGATCAGGTCGGGAGCGAGGGCGATGAAGCCTTCACGCGCGAGCTGATCGGCGACGCCGCGCATCCAGTCGCTGAGGCCGTAGATTTCGTGGATCAGGATCACGACACCGGCCTTGTCGGCACGCTCCGGATAGACGACCCACGCGTGCATCGGCTTCTCGCCGCCCGGCAGGGGCACGTCGACGTACTCGCCGTGGCGCGGCGAAGTGTCGAGAGCGGACTTCGCCGTGACCTCCGACGGCGGGAGGGCGCGCTGCGAGTTGGTGGCCGGTGACGCGGAACCAGATGCTGACCCAGGTGCCGACTCGGCTGCCGCCCCGGTTCCGGCCTGGTCGGTGTTCTTGCAGGCCGCGGTCGTGAGCGCCAGCACCACGGCCAACGTGATCGACATCGCTCGCATGTGCACACCTCCCTGATCAGTCATCGGATCATCACTTCACGGCGCTCGGCAGATGGATCGGCGGGAGAATAGCCTCGATCTCGGCGCGGTGTCCCTCGAACTGCGGGGGGAGCATGAGCCGTTGTCCGAGATGTTCCAGCGACTCGTCGACCTGGAAGCCAGGAGGCAGGGTCGCGAGCTCGAACAGCACGCCGCCCGGCTCGCGGAAGTAGACGGAGTGAAAATACTTCCGGTCGATCACGGGCGTCGGCGCGAGACCAGCGTCCTCGGCGCGCACGCGCACGGCGAGCTGTGCCGCATCATCGTCCACTGCCCACGCCACGTGGTGCACCGTGCCGACTCCGCCGGTACCGCGGCCGAACCCGCCGATCGAGCGCACGTCGACACGCGCGCCCGGCCCACCGTCGCCCACCGCGTATCGCCGTGTCGTGTCGTCGTCGCGGACCGCCCGGAAGCCGAGCGTCTCCACGAGCACGCGCTCGGTGGGATCGCCCGCGTCGACCCACAGCGTGACCGCGTGGAAGCCGTGAAGCGCGTGCTCGATCGCGATGCCCGGCGCTTCGCCCCACGCGGGCCGCGTGATCGCGCCGGCGTGGCCGACGATCTCGAGCATCAACCCGTCGGGGTCCTTGAACGCGAGCACCGTCTCCGCGTCGTCGTTGCGAGGGCCGCGCTTCCTCGGGCCCTGGTACTCGATGCCGTGACGCACGAGCCGTTCGATCCAGAATCCGATCGATGCCACCGGCGCCGAGAACGACGTGACCGCGACCTGGCCCGCACCCACGCGGCCGCCCCGCGCGCCGGGCCACGGGAAAAACGTCATGATGCTGCCGGGAGTGCCGCGCTCGTCGCCGTAGTAGAGATGGTAAGTGTGCGGATCGTCGAAGTTGACCGTGCGTTTGACGAGGCGCAGGCCGAGGAATCCCGCGTAGAAGTCGACGTTGCGCTGCGGATCGCCGGCGATCGCGGTGACGTGGTGAATCCCGAGCACGTTGCTCATGACACCTCCCCCTGACCACAACGTCCTGCATGATGCCTGTCCCGCGCGCATTGCGGTAGATTGCTCCGATGCCACCGGCCGACCGGCTCCTCGGGCACCTCGGGCTCAGGCGCGAGGCGCCCGCTCTCGACTACCTGCATCGCATCATTCGCGAGCACCAGACGCGCGTGCCGTTCGAGACGCTGACCAAGCTCATCGACTACGAGCCCGGGCTCCAGCGTGGCGACTTCCTGCCGTCGATTCCAGATTACGTCGACCGGATCGTGACCCGCGGCGCGGGCGGCCTGTGTTGGACACTCGCACGCGGGCTCCACTTCCTGCTCGCCGACCTCGGGTTCGACGCATCACTCATGGTCATGAATCCCGGGCACTGCTGCGTGCGCGTCGAATTGCCGGAGGGCTCGTACTACGCGGATGTCGGATACGCGGCGCCGATCTTCCAGGCGTACCCGCTGTTCGAATCGTTCACGCTGACCTCGCACCGCGAGACGTTCCAGTACGACGTCGGCGAGGAGGGAATCGTGGTGACGCGCGAGCCCGGGCCGGCGAAGACGCTGGACCCCACGCCGCGTCGCATCGAAGACCTGCGCGAGCACATCGCGGCGGCGAACGACTGGAGCGCGGCCACGAGCTTCCTGCACCGGCTCACCTACGCCGCCTATCCCGGCGGCGTGTACACGAGCCTCCGGAGCGGCACGCTCACGCGCTACCTGCCGGGCGGCCCCGAGAAGCGCGAGCTCGCGCCCGACGAGGCGCCCGACGCGATCGCCGACATCTTCGGCGCGGACCCGGCGCTCTACCTCGAGGCGGCGGACGTCCTCCGTCGCTACCGCCCGACGCCCGAGTAGGGCTTCGTTGAAGAACCTTCCTACGCAATAGGCGTTTTTGGCGCCCATTGCGCCCACGGGTCGCCGCAAGCAACGACGCAGGTCGTTTCGCGACACCGAGAGCAGGCTTCCCCGCGCCTTGGCATCAAACTGGCGTGGCATGTCGAAGGCGCCGCGCCGGGCGCTTCGCCCTCAGCCAGACATGCACCTTGGGACCCGCCTCCATGAGCCTTCCGGACACCGAAGCCGAGACCATCCAACGGCTCGCACACGGCGATGAAAAGGCTCTTGTCCAGCTCTACGACCGCTACAGCGCGCTCGTGTACTCGGTGCTGCTTCGCATCCTGCCCCGGCCTTCCGATGCGCAGGAGGTGCTCGAGGACACGTGGGTGCAGGTATGGCAGACCGCGGCGACGTTCGACCGCTCGCACGGAACGTTTTCCGCCTGGGTGCTGACGATTGCCAGGGCCCGCGCCATCGAGCGAATGCGCAGCCCGGACCAGGCGAACGAGGCGCTCGAGAGTCTTGGCGCGTCGGAGCGCCGGGCCATCGAGCTTGCCTATTTTGGATGCCTTTCCCCGGTCCAAATCGCCGAGCGCCTCGACTCTTCACTGGACACCGTGAAGTCGTGGATGCGCAGCGGCCTGCTGCGGCTACGTGATGCGGCTGCGCCGGCGAGGGGGGTGCTGGGCCCGGGCGGAGCGACCGATCACATGAACTCAACACCTTGCTGGGTGGGGAACTCTCCCGCCAGCAGCGCCACTACACAGGGAGGTTTGGAATGAGCACGATCACGGTCGGTCAGGAAAACTCGACGAACATCGATCTCTACTACGAGGATCACGGCACGGGCCGGCCCGTCGTGTTGGTGCATGGATGGCCGCTGAGTGGGGCATCGTGGGAGAAGCAAGTGGCGGCGCTGATTGCAGCGGGCCACCGAGTCATCACGTACGACCGCAGAGGATTCGGACGATCCAGCCAGCCGGTGACGGGCTACGACTACGATACCCTCGCCGCCGACCTCGACACGTTGTTGAGTACGCTCGACCTGCGCGACGTCATGTTGGTCGGTTTCTCGATGGGGGGCGGGGAGGTCGCGCGCTTCCTGGCGAAGTACGGATCGGCGCGTATCAGCAAGGCGGTGTTCGTGTCCGCGATCCCGCCGTTCCTGCTGAAGACGCCCGACAATCCGGAGGGAGTCGATGGGAGTGTCTTCAAGGGAATCGAAGAGGCCATCATCGCCGATCGCCCCGCGTTCCTGTCCGCCTTCTTCGAAAAGTTCTACAACGTCGATGTGCTGAGAGGGTCGCTCGTCAGCGACCAGGTCCTCCAGTACAGCTGGAATGTCGCGATCGGTGCCTCGGCCAAGGGCACCCTCGACTGCGTCTCCGCCTGGTTGACCGACTTCCGCAAGGATCTCCCGAGAGTCGACGTGCCCACGCTGGTGCTTCACGGCGATGCCGACCGGATTCTTCCCATCGCCGCCACGGGATTCCCGCTTGCCAAGAGCGTCAAAGGAGCCCAACTCGTCGTCGTGAACGGCGGGCCGCACGGCATCCTATGGACCCACTCGGAGCAGGTGAATGCTGCCCTCCTGAGCTTCCTCGGCGCGGAATCTCAGAACGTCGTTCACACCGGGCCGGCCATCGCCTGATCGCTACCCGAAGCCATCGCCGACATCTTCGTCGCGGACCCGGCGCCGTACCTCGAGGCGGCCGAGGCGCTTCGTAATCGTCCGGAAGTGACGTGATGCCGAACGCGCGCCCGCTGAGGTAGATTGCACCGGTGACCCTTGCCCCATCGACCCGCCTCGGCAACTACGAAATCCTCGGCTCCCTCGGCGCCGGCGGCATGGGCGAGGTGTATCGCGCCAAGGACTTACGCCTTGGACGTGAAGTAGCGCTCAAAGTGCTGCCGGCCGACATGGCGGGCGATGCCGAGCGCCTCGAACGGTTCGAGCGTGAGGCGCGCACGGTGGCGGGGCTCAATCACCCGAACATCGTGGTGCTCCATTCGGTCGAGGACGACGGCGGCATCCGATTCCTCACGATGGAGCTGGTCGAGGGTGATGGTCTCGACCGCCACGTTGCCGCGGGCGGCCTGCCCGTCGAGCGGGTCGTGGAGTTGGGGATCGCGCTCGCGGACGCGCTGACAGCCGCGCACGAAAAGGGCGTGGTGCACCGCGACCTCAAGCCCGCGAACGTGATGGTGACGCGCGACGGGCGGGTGAAGGTCCTCGACTTCGGGCTCGCGAAGCTCGTCACCACCGGTTCCGTTGTCGACGCCTCGCAGGCGGTGACCGTCGCGGCGCTGTCGGCCACGGGGCAGGTCGTCGGCACCGTGCCGTACATGGCGCCCGAGCAGGTGCGTGGCGAGTCGGTCGACCACCGCACGGACCTGTTCGCGCTCGGCGTCGTCCTCTACGAGCTGACCGCCGGGCGCAGGCCGTTCGAGGGCGCGACGCCGATGGTGATCACTTCGGCGATCCTGTGCAATACGCCGCCCGCGCTGACGAGCCTGCGCGCCGACGTGCCGTCGGATCTCGACCGCATCGTCGCGCGCTGCCTGGAGAAGGAGCCGCGGGAACGCTTTCAGACGGCCCTCGACGTGAGCAACGAACTGCGGCGCATGCGGCCGGGGCGTGACGCGGCGGTGGTGCGAAAGGCGCCGCCGGTTCCGTCGACGCCGCTGCTCGGTCGCGAGGCGACGCTCGCGGCCGCGGCGGAGCGTGTGCGCGGCGGCGCGCGCGTGCTCACGATCAGCGGCTACGGCGGCACGGGCAAGACGCGCTTCTCGATCGAGCTGTGCCGGCGCCTGGCACCCGAGTACGCGGGCGGCGCGGCATTCGTCTCGCTCGCGTCCGTGACCGCGGCGGCGGACGTGCTGCCGACGGTCGTCGTGGCACTCGACATCGCCGAGGCACACGGCCGCTCGGCGCTCGATGCGCTCGCCACCGTCATCGGCGAGCACCGCGTGCTGCTCGTGCTGGACAACCTGGAACAGGTGCTCGACGCCGCCGTCGACGTCGCGGCGCTCGTCGCGCGCTGCCCCGCGCTGCAGGTGATCGCCACGAGCCGCGCGCCACTCAAGATCGGGGCGGAGACGGAGTTCAGCCTGCCCCCGCTCGACCTGCCGGCGGCCGGCGCGACGTCGATCGAGGCACTCGCGAGCTGTCCGTCGGTCGCGCTGTTCGTCCAGCGGGCCGAGAAGGTGAAGCCCGGCTTCGCGCTCACCGCGGCCAACGCCGACGCGATCGCCGCGATCTGCCGGCGGCTCGATGGCCTGCCGCTCGCGCTCGAACTGGCGGCGGCGCGCGTGCGCACGCTCGAGCCCGCGGGGCTGCTCCAGCGACTCGATCACGCGCTCGACCTGCTGACCTCCGGCGACCGCGACCTGCCGCTGCGCCAGCGGACGCTGCGCGCGACGATCAGCTGGAGCTACTCGCTCCTCGACGCTGCCGAGCAGCGGCTGCTCCGGCGGCTGTCCGTCTTCCACGAGGGTTGGACATTCGAGGCGATGGAGCGCGTCTGCTACGCCGAGGCCGAGCGTCATCGCGCGCTCGACGAGCTCGATTCGCTGGTCGAGAAGGGCCTCGTGCGCGTCGTGGGCCAGGGCGTGCGCTATGCGCTGCTCGAGACGATCCGGGCGTTCGCGGCCGAGCAGCTTCACGCGGGTGGCGAGGTGGACGCCACGCGTCACGCGCATGCCGCGTATTGCGTCGCGTTCTCCCGAGAGGTAGCCGACGGCATCTTCGGGACGGCGCAGCTCGAGGCCATGCGGCGCGGCCGTGACGACAACGCGAACACGCAGGCGGCGATCCTGTGGCTCACCGCATGCGCGCAGGCAGGGGACGTGGCGGCGCTGGAGCAGGCGCTCCTGCTCTGCGGCCAGCTCGACTGGTACTGGCACATCTGCGCGCAACACCTCACCGCGCGCGTGTGGCTGGATACGCTGCTCGCACTCGCGGCCGATCGTCCGCCGAGCCGCGGTCGCGCGCTCTCGTGGCTGGCGACCGGCATGGTGTCGACGACGACCGGCGAGTGGGACCGCTCGCTCCGCGAGTGGGGGAACGGCTTCGCGGACGGGCAGGCGGTGGGCGACGCGCGGGCCGCGGCCGAGGGCATCATGGGCGTGGGCTACTGCCACCTGAGCATGGGACACATGGACGAAGCGATCGCGGCGCTCGACGATGCCATCGCTCGCAGCGCGACGATCCGATTCGACTTCATGCGGGCACTGGCGACGTCGCTGAAAGGGATTCTGCTGTTCTCCACGGGACACGCCGATGCGGGGATGGCCCTGGCCGAGGAAGCGCGACAGAGCTTCGTGCGTCTCGACGACTACGAGGGGCGCGGCGTGGCGCACAGCCTGCTCGCCCAGATGGCCTTCGCGAAGGGCGACCATGCCCGCGCGCTCGCGCACTACCACGACGCGCTCGAGTCGCTCGAGACCGTGGGCGACCACCCCGAGATCGCGCGCGTGCACTGCGAGATGGGCTGGACCGCGCTGGCCTCCTCGAATGCGCGCGCCGCGCAGGACGCATTCGAGCGCGCGGTACACGCGTACGACGTGGTCGGCAGCCCGCGCGGCACCGGCCTGGCTTTGATGGGACTCGCGGCGGTCGAGGCCGCCGAGGGCCGAACGGAAAGCGCCGTGTCGATCGCGGCGGCGGCGCACGCGCTGTCGGAGCGCGCAGGAGTGGTGATCTTGCACCCGATGGCGCCGGACCTCTCCAGCCGGATCGATGCACTCAAGGCGTCGATCCCCGCGGGAGCGCTGGACGGTCTCGAGGCGAGCGCGGCCGCACTCACACCGGCGGCGGTCCTCGCGATGATCGGGGACGTCGTGCGCCGATGATCACGCTCACCAACATCTCCAAGCAATACGGGCGGCAGGTGCTGTTCGTCGAGACCTCGTTCCAGCTGAATCCGGGCGAGAAGGCGGGGCTCGTCGGTCCGAACGGCGCGGGGAAGACGACTGTCTTTCGCATGATCGTGGGCGAGCAATCGCCCGACGAGGGCGAAGTCACGGTGCCGCGCCGGCTGAGCATCGGGTACTACCGCCAGGACACCGGCGAGATGTCCGGCCGCTCGGTGCTCGACGAGACCATCGCGAGCAGCGGGGCGCTCGGCGACCTGCACCACGAGCTGAAGGACCTCGAGGCGGCGATGGCCGACCCTGAACGGGTATCCGACCTCGACCGCATCCTCGAGCGCTTCGGCCACGTCCAGGAGGAGTACCAGCGCGGCGGCGGCTACGACCTCGAGTCGCGGGCGCGCGAGATCCTCACGGGGCTGGGACTCGACGCCGTTCAGATCGAGGGTGACGCGGGCGCGCTGTCCGGCGGATGGAAGATGCGGGTGGGGCTCGCGCGCATCCTGCTCGGCAAGCCGGACGTGCTGCTGATGGACGAGCCGACCAACCATCTCGACATCGAGTCGATCCTGTGGCTCGAACGCTTCATCCGCGACTACGCGGGCGCGGTGCTGATGACCTGCCACGACAAGGACTTCATGAACCGTATCGTCGACCGCATCGTCGAGATCGACGGCGGCGAGTTCACCACCTACACCGGCGACTATGACTTCTACGTGCGCCAGCGCGCCATCGCGAACGCGAATCGCGAGGCCGCGCACGCGCGCCAGCAGGCCATGCTGGCGAAGGAGCGGCGCTTCATCGAGCGCTTCCAGGCGCACGCGGCGAAGGCGGCCCAGGTGCAGAGCCGCGTGAAGAAGCTCGAGAAGATCGAGATGGTCGAGCTGCCGCGCACGCGCAAGGTCGTGGAGTTCCGCTTCGCCCAGCCGCCACGCTCGGGCGAGGACGTCGTCGAGCTGCGGGGGATCCGCAAGGCCTACGGTGACCGTGTGATCTACGACGGGTTCGACTTCAGCATCCGGCGCAACGAACGCTGGTGCGTGATGGGCCGGAACGGCGCGGGCAAGACGACGCTGCTGCGCCTGGTCGCCGGCGCGATGACGCCCGACGCGGGCACCGTGCGGCTCGGCGCCTCGCTCACGGTCGGCTACTTCGCGCAGCAGGCGCTCGACCTGCTCGACCCGACGCGGTCGGTGTTCGAGCAGATCCAGCACGACTTCCCGCAGGCGGGCCAGGGCGCGCTCAAGAACCTGCTCGGCGCCTTCCAGTTCTCGGGCGGCGACGTGGACAAGCCGATCCGCGTGCTCTCGGGCGGCGAGAAGTCACGCCTCGTGCTCGCGCGGATGCTGTTCCAGCCGCCGAACTTCCTCATCCTCGACGAGCCCACGAACCACCTCGATCTCGAGACGAAGGAGATGCTGGTGGAGTCGCTCAAGGACTTCGAGGGCACGATGCTGTTCGTGAGCCACGATCGCACGTTCCTCCGCGGCCTGAGCAACCGCGTGCTCGAACTGCGCCCCGGCGACGGCAATGGCGTGCCCGCGCGCCCGCCGTTCGAGTACGGCGGCTCGTACGTCGAGTACGTGGAGCGCACCGGGAGCGAGGCGGCGGGAGTCCACGGCTGAATCTACGCCGCGTCGGACGCCCCCTGTCTCATCAAGAGATCGTAAGTCTGCGGGCATGCGGCTATAATGAGGCGTCGGTGCCGCCTCTGGGACGTCGGTGCGGGCCGGCCCTACGCGCGTCAGGCGCACCTTGCCCAGCATCCCGGAGAGCCGATGCAGAGGCCGCGAACCCATTTCCGATTGCTGGTCGCCGCATGCGCAGTCACGCTGTTCGCACTCGCGATGCGAGCCACCACGGCGGCGGCTACGGAGTCCTCGGTCGAGGTGATGGCGGGTGTCACCGGTCTCACGGCCGCGGTCGTGACGCCGACCGATGCTGTGAGCCGGGCGACGATCGAGGGCTGGGTCGATCAGCTCCGCACCGGCTGGACCCCGAACCTCGGCCAGATCGGCGACGCATCCGGACGCCCATGCCCGAATGTATTGTTCGCGACCACCGTCGGCGCCACGCGGGTTCTCGTGACCACGACCGGGCTCTCGCACTACTTCTTCGCTCGCGAGGACGAAGGAGACGGAGCAGACGAGGAGGCCGAGCGCATCGCGGGGCGCGATGGTCGAAGCCATGAACCGCTCGAACGCGAGGCCCGGTGGAACCGCCTCGACGTCACGCTCGCCGGGGCGAGCATCCGCGGCGACCACGTGCGTCTCGAGGAGCCGCTGGCGGAGCAGGGGAGCACGAGCTACTACCTGGCCCACTGCCCGGCGGGCGTGCGCGACCTGCCGTCGTACGGCCGGATCACGTTCTCCGATGTCTACCCGGGCATCGACTGGGTCGTGCGCAGTGTGCCGGGCGACGGCGTCCACCAGGACTTCGTCGTGCATCCCGGCGCCGACGCCGCCCGCATCCGGCTCGAGTACGCGGGCGCGAGCGCCATCGACGTATCCGACGATCAGCGCACGCTGCGCATCCGCACGCCGCTCGGCGAGGTGAAGGAGGGGGCGCTGCGGTGCACGCAGGCCGATGGCGCCACATCCGTCGGCGCCCGCTTCCGAGTCGACGGCCACGCGGTGTCGGTGGTTCTGGATGCGTACGACCATGCGAAACCGCTCGTGATCGACCCGCCGCTCGTGTGGTCCACGTACTACGGTGGGGGGTCGTTCGACGGGCCGCGCGCGATCGTCTGCGACAACGTCAACGACGTCGTGTACGTGGTCGGATACACGAACTCGACGAATCTGCCGGTGATGAACCCCGGGGGCGGCACCTACTTCGAGGGCGTGGCGCCGGCCGGCCAGGACGCGTTCATCTGGAAATTTAGCCAGGCGGGCGTGCGGCTGTGGGCGACGTACTACGGTGGCACGGGCGTGGAGTTCCTCGCGGACGGCGCGGTCGACGCGGCCGGCAACTTCTACGCGGCGGGCTACACCGTCTCGACGGATCTGCCCACCTACAACCTCGCGGGCGCCTACTTTCAGGGCGCGAACGGGGGCAACGCTGACGCGTTCCTGCTGAAGTTCGACGCGAGTGGCGCGCGGCAGTGGGCCACGTACTACGGCGGCAAGGGAGCCGACCAGGTCGATGCACTAACCACGGACGCGAGCGGACGGCTCTACGCCTGCGGCATGACGACCTCGAGCACGCCGCCGCTCGTCAATCCCGGCGGCGCGTACTTCCAGCCCGCGCCGAACTCCGTGGTCGAGGCGTTGCTCCTGAGATTCAGCGCGGCCGACTCGCTCGAGTGGGCGACCTTCTTCGGCGGGACGTCGTACGACGACGCCACCGGCATCGCGGTCTCCGGCAACAAGCTCTACGTCACCGGTTTCACGCAGTCGCCCGCCTCGTTCCCCGTGCTCAACCCGGGCGGCGGCGCCTACTTCCAGGGCACGTTCCAGGGCAACGTCGACGCCTTCCTCTCGCGTTTCACGCTGGCCGGTGCGCTGACCTGGTCGACGTTCTACGGCGCCGCGGGCCAGGAGTACGGCGACCAGGTCGCGGTCGACGCCAACGGCAACGTCTTCATCATGGGCGACACCGATTCGCCCGCCTTCCCGACGCTCAATCCGGGCGGCTCGGCGTACTACCAGGCATCGCCCGCGGGCAGCAGCGATCTGTACATCGTGAAGTTCGACTCGTCGAACGTCCGACTGTGGGGGACGTGCTACGGCGGAACGAACCTCGAGAACACGGGCGGATCGGACCGGCCGCTGGCGCTCGACGCCCAGGGCAACGTCTACGTGACGGGCCAGACCGCCTCGAGCGACCTGCCGGTCCTGAACCCCGGCGGCGGATCCTTCTACCAGGCCACGCCGGGTGGTCAGCGCGACTCGTTCCTCGGTCAATTCAAGAACAGCGGCTCGATGCTGTGGTCGACGTATCTGGCCTCGAACGGCGGCGACTTCGGCACGGGTGTCGCGATCGGCAACGGCGGCTGCCTGTTCGCGACCGGCGAATCGAGCGGCACCAACAATTTCGTCACCGTGAACCCCGGTCCGGGAACCTGGTACCAGCCGGCGAACGCCGGCGGCGACGACGGCTACATCACGCGCTTCTGCACGCCGCCGTCGTCCTGCTGCCTCGACTTCACGTGCGTTCCGGTGTTCTCGCAGAGCCAGTGCACGGCCATGGGCGGTACGGCGTTCTACCCGAACCAGCCCTGCTCGACCATCTCCTGCACCATCCTGTGCAAGATCTGCGGCACGAAGTATCTCGACTCGAATCGAAACGGCGTGCAGGACGTCGGCGAGGCCGCCCTGCCGGGCTGGACGATCCAGTTGCTGTATCCCAACGGGACGCTGTTCGCGTCCGCGACGACCGACGGATCGGGCAACTACTGTTTCAATGACATCCCCTGCGGCCCGTGGAAGGTGAACGAGGCGATGCAGCCGGCGTGGGTCCAGACCGCGCCGTCGCCGGCCGTCCATACGCTCAATCTGCCGACCGGCGCGACGCAGAACGGCGTGAACTTCGGCAACTACTCCTGCGGCACGCCGCTGAACTGCCTGCTCGCCCCGCCGCGGCTCGCCGCGTGGTGGGCGTTCGACTTCGATCCGGGCGCCACGAGCACCGTCGACGTGGCGCACCTGAACCCCGCGCGCAACGTGGCGCAGCTCCAGCTCGACGCCACGTCCGCGCAGTCGCCGGGAGCGCTGTGCCTGATGTCGGCATTCGACCATGCCCGCGTTCCGAACGCGGATCAGCTCGGTCTCCAGTTCGGCGCGGGATCGTTCTCCATCGCCGCGTGGCTCAACGTCGGCGCCAGCACCGCCGGGCCGCGTACCATCGTCGAGAAGCGCGTGCCGCTCGCGGGCTCGTCGACGGGGCAGTCGCTCGGTTGGGCGCTCTATCTCACCGGGAACCAGAGTCACTTGGAGATCGGCACGGGCGGCGCGCCGCAGGTCGTGACGGGCCCCGATGTGCCGGCCGACACGTGGACGCATCTCGCCGTGTCGATCGACCGGGTCGCGCACGAGGGCCGCTGGTACCTGGATGGCAGCCCGATCGCCGCGTTCGACTTCGCGCCCATCGCGGGCAACGTGTCGAGCGGCGGCGACCTCTATATGGGGAGTGTGAGCCCGGCGTTCGGGACCGGGGCGGCGTTCCAGGGGTGCATTGGCGATCTCGAACTGTTCGCGGCGCCGATGTCGCCGGCGGCCGCGGCGAAGGCCGCCACGACGGGTCCGATCACCTGGTGCCCCGAATACGCCGTGATGCCGCAGGTCACGTCCATCTGCCAGTCGCAGACGACCGCACAGGTTTGCTTCAACATCTGCAACAACACCGGCGTGCCGCGGATCTATCACTGGTCACTCGCGGGCCTTCCCGCGGGCCCCGGCTGCACCCTGGCCGGTCCGACGCTGTTCGTCCCGGCCTCGGGCGCCGTCACCGTTCCCGCCGGCGGTTGTTCACCGCCCATCTGCGTCACGATCACGCGGCCGGCCGGGCTCACCGCGCAGAACGCCACCGCGTGCTTCGCGCTCACGTTCATCAACGACGCGACCGGAGCGTGCCGTTCGAAGACGGGCACGCTGCGCGCGGACAACACCTGCTGGTGCCTGACCCCGATCCCCGCCGGCGTCGTCTCCGTGCCGGCCGGCGCCGGGGGTGCGACGATCGGCATCGGCGTTCACGCGCCGTGCGACCCGCCCGCGCTCCTGGCGTATCGGATCAGCGCCGTGTGGCTCGACCCCGACCACGAGGACCCACTGGCGCTGAGCCTCGACGGCCTGCAGCCGGGCACGCCGGTGACGGGACTCCTGAACTCGGCACGCGGCGGCGAGCAGATGATCCACGTGACCGCGACCCTGCCGAACGGCTACGACTTCGCGACGAACTACGAAGTCGTGGTCGAGGCCGACGTCGACGGCAATGGCTTGGACGAGC
Source organism: Candidatus Eiseniibacteriota bacterium (assembly GCA_031364505.1). GTDB lineage: Bacteria > Eisenbacteria > RBG-16-71-46 > RBG-16-71-46 > RBG-16-71-46 > JANLWK01. Next base: position 34,439 of record JANLWK010000222.1, read on the forward strand.
GGTTGTGCGGCACCGTCGTCACCGCGGCGACGTACGACAGCACCGAACGTGTCGGCGTGAATGCGGACGCGCCGATGGATCAGGCGGTCCGACTGCTGACGAACCCCAATCCGTTCATCAGCGGAACGACGATCGGGCTCGTGATGCCGCGCGCCGAAGCAACCACGCTCGGCGTCTACGACCTGAGCGGACGTCTCGTGCGCACGCTCCAGCGCGGGCCGCTCACCGCGGGCAGCCATCGATTCGAGTGGAACGGTCGCGACGACTCGGGACGCCGCACGCCGGCGGGCGTCTACTTCGTGAGCTTCGACGGCCCGAGCCATCACGTGAAGGCAAAACTCACCAAGCTGCGGTGATGCGCTCGGTCAAACGCGAGCCCGTGCCTTCGGCGTTCGAGGAGGCCCACGCGCTGCGCATGGCGCGCGTGCTCGTCGTCATCCTCGCGCTGCTCGCCGTCGCGCGGGCGGTGCTCACGTTCGTGCCGACGATGTGGGCGTGGTCGCTCAACCTCCAGCGGTTTCTCGAGCCCGCCATGGCGTGGGGGCCATGGCTGCTCGCGGCCGCGTCGCTCGTCCCGTCGATCACTCGTCGCGCGGTGCCGTTCATGCAGCGCATCGGCGACGCCATCGCCGATCATCCGATCGCCGCGGGGTGGACGATGGCCGCGATCGCGGCGTGCTTAGTCGCGGTGTTTCCGGATCGCACGCGCTTCGTCGGCGACTTCCTGTTGCGGCAGGGCACGGTGGAGCAGGGCGGGGCGCCGTCGCAGTTGTTCCCGCAGGCGCTGCCGCTCGACGTGCTCCTCCACTACCGCCTGCCGCACGTGTTCACGAGCGCGGGAGTGCTCGACGCCAACGGCGCGGCACGGCTGCTCGGCGCATGCGAAGCGGCGGCGCTGGCCGCGCTCGCCGGGGCTTTCGCCCGCGCACTGGCATTGCGGGGAGTCCCGGCCGCCACGGCCGCAGCCATCGTATTCTTCGGTGGTTACGTCGGGATCTTCACCGGGTTTGGGAAGGCCTTCGCGGAGCTGGTCCTGGTGGTCGCGGCGCTCGGCGTCCTGGGTCTCGGCGTCGTCCGCCACGGCCGTGGACTGCTGCCGCTCGGCCTCGTGTTCGCTGCGGCACTCGCGCTTCACCGCTCGGCGCTCGTGACGGTGCCAGCGGTGGCGATGGCGTGGCGGATCGGCCTGCGCGCCGATCGCGACGCGCGGCGAACGCCACGCCGGTGGCTCGTGCTGTCCATTCCCATCGTGGCGCTGGCCGTGATGCTGCCCCGGCTCATCGCCATCATGCGCGTGTGGGACGCCGCACACATCGCGCCTCATGACGTTCAGGTCGCGGGCGGCCCGTTGCGTGCGGCTCTCGCGGGACTGCGTGTTCCCGACATGGCGAACCTCGTCGTGTTCCTCTCGCCACTGTCCGTCGCCGTGGTGCCGCTGTTGTGCGTGGCGCGTGGGGCGAGCCCGCGCGGGCGGGAGCTGGCATTCCTGCTCGCGTTGAGCCTGCCCATCGTCCTGGCGCTGCCGTTCATTCACCCGGCGCAGGGGCTCTACCGGGACTGGGACGACTTCGTGACGTTGGGGGCCGCGACTTCGCTCGTCGCGGCGTGGCTCGTGGCGGAGACCCTGCGCGCCGCACCGCGCTTCGCGTGGGTCGGCGTTGCGACGTCACTGGCCGTCGCCGCTCCATGCGTGCAGTGGGTGGTTCACTGGGCCGATGCGGACTCGGGGCTCGAACGGGTCGAAGCGTTCATGCGCGAGCCGCCCGCGCGAACCACGGCCGAGCGCTCGACGACGTGGGACTACCTCGGCATCCGCAATCTCCGGATCGGTCGGCTCGACGCCGCGGCGGCGGCGTTCGCGAGATCGAGCGAGGCGGCGCCGAACCCGCGCGTCCTCCTCGAGTTGGGCTACGCCGAGCGGGCGCGCGGCGATCTGCGTGGCGCGGCACGCGCGTACCAGCGCGTCCTCGAACGCGACTCGACGCACGTCGTGGCATGGACGCTGTACGGAACAGCGTCGGCCCAGCTGGGCGACACGCTGGCGGTGGTCGAGGCCGAGGCGGCGCTGGCGCGACTCGATTCCCTGTCGGCAAGACGCCCGCGCTGAGTTAGATTCCCCGGTATTGCCCCTCCGAGGACGGCGGAGGGCCGCAGCGTCGATTGGTCACGCCATGTCCCGTCGATAGGTTCCGTCCTACCAGACGTCAGGAGGGTTTCGTGATGCGTCGGACCAGACTCGCCGGTGCGTGTCTCACCGTGTCGGCCATCGCTCTCGGTGTCCTGTCCTATTCGTGCACGACGAGCCAGCAGAGCGCGACCACGGCACCCAAGGTGGATCCGGTGGTGCGTGGCCGCTACCTCGTCACGATCATGAGCTGCAATGATTGCCACACGCCCGGGTACTTCTATGGGGCTCCGGATACGATGCGGCGGCTCTCGGGCAGTGACGTCGGCTGGGTCGGACCGTGGGGAGTCGTGCACGCCCGCAACCTGACGCCCGACTCGACGACCGGGATCGGATCGTGGACGAGCGACCAGATCGTCACGGCACTGATGACGGGGGGAACGCCGGACGGCTCGCAGCTCGCGCCGATCATGCCGTGGGGCAACTACTCGGGCATCCTCGATCACGACGACGCGCTGGCGATCGCCGCATATCTCAAGAGCCTCCCGCCGGTCGGGCACAAGAACCTCGACCGGATTCCGCCGGGACAGAAGCCCACGGGTAACAACGTCACCTTCCCGCCGCCGCCGGCGTGGGACGTTCCGCCGCCCGCGCATCCGTGATCGAACCGACTCCCCCTCACGGGGGACAACCGATCGTCCGCTTCGGCGCGCCGCTGCAGGGGGCGCGCGGGGCGGCGATCATGATTCACGGCCGGGGGGCCGCGCCCAGGAACATCCTCGACCTGGTGCCGGCGATCGGGCACGTGGGAATGGCGTACCTGGCGCCCGCGGCCGCCGGCGGCACGTGGTACCCGAACAGCTTCATGGCGCCGACCGAAACGAACGAACCGGGCATCACGTCCGGGATCTCGGTCGTACACGCCCTGATCGACGAGGTGATGGCCGCGGGCATTCAGTCCGATCGCATCGTCCTGCTGGGCTTCTCGCAGGGCGCGTGCCTCGCGTGCACGGCCGCACAGCGGCGTCCCATTCGATACGGCGGCGTCGTGACGTTCACCGGCGGGCTGATCGGGCCGCCGGGCACCGCGTGGAACGAGGGCGGCCGCTTCGACTCGACGCCCGTGTTCCTCGGCTGCAGCGACCACGACGCGCACGTGCCCGAGTCGCGCGTCCGCGAGACGGCCGCCGTCTTCGAGCGCATGGGGGCCGACGTCACGACGCGCATCTATCCCGGCATGGGCCATCTCGTGAACGACGACGAAATCGCCGTGGCCCGGGGACTGATGGCGCGGCTCGTCGCCTAGCCTCCCGATCCCCTCGATCCCATGACGCTCGCGTTCGCGTACGTCCGGCACCCGGTTCGCGTCGTCTTCGGCGCCGGCGTTGTCGCGACGCTGGCATCTGAGCTCGAGCGTCTGGGCGCGGAGCGAGTGCTGCTGCTCTCGACGCCGGGGCGGGCGGGGGAGCGTGAAGCGGTCGCGTCGGCCCTCGGCGGCCGGCTCGCCGGCCGCTTCGACGCCGCGCGGACGCATGTGCCGGACGAGATCGTGCGCGACGCCATGGTCCTCGTCGGCAGCGCGAAGCCCGGCGCCCTGCTCACACTCGGCGGCGGCTCGGCGATCGGGCTCGGCAAGGCGCTCGCCGTGGAGACCGGGCTGCCACTGGCCGCGATTCCCACGACCTACTCGGGCTCCGAGATGACTTCGATCTGGGGCGTCACCGGTGTGGAGACGAAACGCACGGGGCGCGATCCGCGCGCCGCGCCGAGGCTGGTGCTCTACGATCCCGAGCTCACCTACGGGCTTCTGCCGGGCGTGAGTGCCGCGAGCGGGATGAACGCGATCGCCCATTGCGTGGAGGCCGCGTATGCGCACGACGGCGGGCCCGTGTCGCGGCTGCTCGCGATGGACGGCATCCGGCGTTTCGCCCGCGCGCTGCGCGCCATCATGGCGTCACCGCGGGATCCCGACGCCCGCGCCGAAGCGCTCGCCGGGGCCCATCTCGCCGGGTGCGCCCTGGAGATGACCTCCATGGGATTGCACCACAAGCTGGCGCACACGCTGGGCGGCAGCTTCGGCCTGCCGCACGCCGACACGCACGCGGCTCTGCTGCCGTGGGTGATGGAGTACAACGCGCCGGCCGCGCGGGAGGCGATGGCCGGCATCGCCGCGGCACTCGGGTCGGACGACGCGGTCGCCGGCATGATCGCGCTCGCACGGACATTGCGAACACCGAGTCTCGCGGATCTCGGATTCACCGCGGAGATGATCCCTCGGGCGGCGGCACTCGCGTGCGCGACGAGCTACCCGAACCCGCGCACGGTCGACGAGCCGGGCGTGCGGTGGACTTTGGAGCGCGCCCTGGCGGGCGCGGAGTCGGCCGGCTAGCGCGCCAGGCGGTCCCGCGTCGCCATCAGAGCTTCGATCGCGTCCGCGAGGTGCTCCTCGGTGATGTGATGATCGCCCCGTTCGACGCGTAGCCGCTGCGCCGTCATCAGGATGTCGACCGCGCGGTAGCCGTCGGGCGTCTCGAACTTGTAGCAGGCCAGCTCGACCTTCATGCCGTTCGGGTCCGTGAGATAAATCGAGTCCATGAACCCGCGATCGCGCTGGATGAACTCGATTCCGTGCTCGCGCAGCCGCGCCGGCACCTGGCTGAACGTCGCCCGCGACACGTTGAACGCCAGGTGCTCGACGCAGCCGGCCTCACGCGGGGCCGGCCGCCCGGCGTCCGCCCGCTCCTCGTTCGTGAACACCGTGAGCAGGCGCCCATCACCGGGATCGAAGTAGAGATGATTCTCGTCCGGCTTCCCGAGATTCGGCTGCTCGAGCACGAACGGCATGCCGAGCACGCCTTGCCAGAAGTCGATCGCGCTCCGGCGCGTGGACCCGACGATCGTGGTGTGATGAACGCCCTGCACCTGGATTGTTTTCATGCGGGACTCCGTGGGGGCCACGACCATCGACGCGCGAAGTATGGGACTGCCCGGCCGGGCCGACAACCCGGCGAGACTAGCGACTCATGAGCTCGATCGTTCCCGCGACGCGCGGATCGCCGGAGCGCCGGTCCTCGGGGATCGCCTGGAGAAGTCGCCGTGATCCCGCCCTGTCGCCGGCCGCGAGGCGAATCCAGGCTCGATGGGCGTTGGCCACATGTGCGTCGAGACCATGCGCCTCCGCCCGGTCGATGCGCGCTGCCGCGGTCTCGAGCGAGTCGGCCATGATTTCGAGGCGGATCGAGCCCACGACGGCGGCTTCGAGGGCGGGATTCATGTCCGCCGCGGCGTGGAGATAGTTCCGCGTGCCGGGGACGTCGCCGCGCGCTTCGCGCCGGGCCGCCTCGCCGAGCAGGTCCTGGGCGAGCCGCGCGCGAGACGTGCCGGCCGCCGCGAGGAACGCCCGGGCGCTGTCCGCCTTCCCGTTGATCGCGAGCACCGTCGCGTAGCGAGCGTTGAGCCCACGCGCTTGCGGGGCGAGCTCCACGGCGCGTCGTGCGCTGGTCTGCGCTTCGCGATTCCGGCCCAGGCGGAAGTGCGCGGTGGCGAGGTCGTCGTAGACGCCCGCGCGCATCAGGCGCGCCGACGGTGTGTCCGAACCACGCAACAGGCCGCGCTCGTCGAGCGCCGTGGCGCGTTCCAGCCACTCCGCGGCACGCCCGGGGTCGTCCTGGGACAACCACGCCTGGCCGAGCGTCGTCGCGTAGTCCCAGCCGTCCCGGGCCGGATCGTGAGGAACGAGGGGCTGCAACGCGATCGCGCAGGCGGCGACCACGACCGCGAGGCTCACCGCCATCACGCCTCGGCGCGCGAACGCCGGCGCCGTCCCGGTGAGCGCGATGCCCGCGAGCACCGCGAGATAGGGGACGAGATGCAGTCGATATCGATCGACGACGAAGAACATCGACGTTCCGACGGCGAGCGCGGCCACGCATCCGGTGAGCATGCGCGCCGGCCAGTGGCGTCGCCCCAGGAAGGCGCCGAGGAGGCCGCCGGCCAACAGAGTCACGAACTCCCACCGGATCGGCCATCCCAGTGATCCGGCGGCGCGCTCGTACGTCGTGGCGCCGACGATCTGCGGAAGTTCGTCGCGATTGAATAGCAGCCCCAGTTTGAGCAGGAGCAGCCGTGCCTCGCGACGCGGGTGTTCGCGCATCCACGCCCATGCCGCCGAGCTCCAGTAGCGGTCGCTCTCCGCGGCGTCGAGCCGCAGGCCCGCCGTGTGCTCGAGGTAGTAGCGCCCGTCGGCGGAGACGCCACTCCCCGCGCCTCGCGCCGAGGCGGGGTCGGATTCGTCGATGAACGGGACGTAGGTACCGTTCGCGAAAGGGCCATTTCCGACGTAGAGGTTGTATCCACCGCTGTACGTGAACGGAATCGGCGCGCCGGCGGACCGCGCGTGGTGGAACGCCGTGAGGACGGCCACGAGCGCCGGGAGTGCCATGAGCATCGCGGCGGTGCGGAGTCGCGAGGGACTTCGATGGATCAGCGCGAGCCCGTAGGGAACGAGCAGGAGAACGAACACGGGGCGGCCGAGCGCCATGAGGGCCGTCAGCCCACCGACCGAAGCGGCGGCCATGCGTCCACTCCGCACCGTGAACCACAGTGCCGCGGATCCGAGGAAGAACAGGAGGCTCTCGCTCAGGACCTGGACGTCGAAGAACACGCTCATGCTGTATCCGGCGAGCACGATGCCGACGATGCCGGCCGCACGCGCGCTGGTGAGCCGGCGGACCGCGTCGGTCAGGACGACGACGGAGGCGGATCCCAGTACGACCTGCGCGGCGAGCACCGCGCCGATGCGATCGCCGAGCAGTGACCGGACGACCGCGAGCGCGTAGGGATAGAGAGGACCGAGGAAGAACGGCTGGGCGGGGAGCCAGTGGCCGGCGCGAATCTCGGTCGACCAGTCCCAGTAGATCGCGGAGTCGGCGTTCAGGTATTCGACGAGAGGAGTGCGCCCGAGTCTGAGCAGTACACCCGCACGCCAGGCGAGCGAGAGTAGGAACAACCCGCACAGGAACCATCGCCATCGGCGCGGCTCGACCTCGCTGCTGGACCGCCCGGCTCGTTTCGATGGAGGCATGGCGTCTCCCGTGCGCTCGATCTGTCGCGCGTGCCCATCCTAGGTTATTCTGGGGCCGGAGCGTCTCCACGGACGGAGGATCCCCGTGTCACATGGAAGTGCGGCAGTATCCGGCGGCCCACGAGCCGTCGAGCCCCCATTGCGCGAGGTGACTCGCGACCCCGTCGCCCTCGGCGCGGGGCTCATGTCCGACGCCGTTCTCCTCGCGTCCCTCGTGGGGCTGTGCGTCGCGGCGCGGATCGTCCTGTTCTTCAAGATCCCCTATTGCGCTGAAGACGCGTACATCACGTTCCGGTATGCGTCGAACTGGGCCCACGGCCTCGGGCCCGTCTACAACGCGGGGGAGAAGGCGTGGGGGTTCACGTCCGCCCTGTGGACGAGCGTGCTGGCGATGGCGGCGTTCGCGCATGCCCCGCTCGAGCTGGCCGCGCGGTGGCTGCTCGTCGCGTGCGATGTCGTGACGCTCGTGCTCGGCTGGCGGCTGTTGCGTGAACGCTCGCTCCTCGCGGCGGTGGCGTTCTGCGCGTTCTTCGCGCTGTGGCCACGGCTGGCGCAGATGCCGGCGTCGGGGCTCGAGAGCAGCCTCGTCACGTGCCTGCTGCTCGCGGCGGTGTCGCTGGGGCGGAGCCGGTGGGGCGGGCTGCTCAACGGCCTGCTCGCGCTGAGCCGTCCGGAGGGCGCCCTCATGAGCGCGATCCTCGCGTGGCGCCTGTCGGCGCGGCAGCGATGGGTGTGGCTCGGTATCGCGGCACTCCAGGGCCTGTTCGCGCTGTACTTCGGCCACCTGTTGCCCTCGAGCGTGAGCAGCAAGTCGACCGTGTACGGCATCCAGGCGTTCAAGGGTCTCTACTGGCTCGAGTGGCTGATCCCCGGCATGCAGGCCGAGACGCTCGATGGGCTGGCGCTCGCGCCCATTTCGCTGCTCATCCTCACGGGCTTGATCGCGGCGGTCGCGCACTGGCGCCGCGCCACCGATGACTCGCCGTTGCCCGTGCTGTTCGGCTGCGGGTTGCTCGTCCTCACCATCTACATGGTGATGGGCGTGCCGTGGTTCTACTGGTACGCGCCGACGCCGATGGTCGCGATCCTCGTTCCCGTGTTCTTCGGGCTCGGCATCGCGAACGTCCTGCGCTGGACGCTCGCGCCGCTCGTCGTGGCGATCGTGTTCTCGTGGGGCAGCCTCTCCGCCCACGTGTTGCGCCGGCAGACGCACGACGTCGCGGTGTTCGCGAACATCGGCCGCACGCTGCGCGCCGACGCGGCGGGGCGCGACGGCAGCGTGATGCTCGAGCCGATCGGAGTCATCGGCTACCTGAGCGGCCTGCGCGTGATCGATGAGGTGGGACTCGTGACGCCGTGGGTTGCCGAGGAGCGCCGAAAGGGCGACGGGTGGTACGCGCGCGTCATCTTGCGCGAGCATCCCGACTATGTCGTGATTCGCCGGAACTGGCTCCAGGGCCGCGTGGCGTGGGCCGGTGTCGGCGCGCCCTTCACGTCGGAAGAGCAGGCGGCGAGCACGATGCGAGAATACGAGCCCGTCCGCATGCGCATCGATACCGAAGACCTGCCCGCGGGTGCCGCGGGCCTGCAGTTGCTGCGGCGCAAGCGATAGGCTCGGCGCACTCTCGAGAGGACCATTCGATGCCATCCGTGAAGACGCGACCCATTGCCGTGCGACAGGCGCGCCCCGACGACATGCTCGGCTGCGCGCGCGTGTTCGTTCGGTCATCGACCGACCTGGGCCGCCGCCAGGGGAGCGTGCTGCCACCCGCGCGGCCGCGCGATGTGGTGCCCGCGCTCGCGCACCTGCAGCGAACCGATCCGCGCGGCTTCCACGTCGCCACGCAGGGCGGGCGCGTCGTGGCGTTTGCGTCGACGATCCTGCGCGGCAACGTTCACTTCCTCTCGATGTTCTGGACGCTGCCGACACTTCAGAACCGGGGCGTCGGCCGGCGGTTGCTGACGCGGGCATTCGAGCAACCGAAGCCGCCGGCCTCGGCGGTGCGCTGCGTGTTCGCATCGCTCGACACGCGCGCCCAGGCGCTGTACCTCAAGTTCGGCATGTATCCGCGCGGCATGTTCTACATGGTCAAGGGCAAGCCGAAGCGGTCGCCGCGCCCGAAGCGTGCCGTCCAGCTCGTGCAGGTGGGCGAGGTGAGCAAGGTGTCGCGCGAGATGCTCGCGATCGCGGCGCGGTTCGACCGCGTGTTTCGCGCCTCGCGCCGCGACGAGGACATCCGGTTCGTGATGGGTTCGCCGGGTGCGCGCTTCTTCCGCGTGCGCGCGGGCCGGTCCGACATCGGCTACGCCATCGCCAACGAGAAGGGTCGCATCGGGCCCGCCGGCGTCGTCGATCCGCGATACGCGGCGGGGCTCATGTGGGCGATCAAGGAAGCCGTCCGCGGGATGGGCGCCGAAGGCACGATCTCGATCGTGCCGGGCGTGAACGCGGGGGCGCTCGACGTGCTGTTCGGCGCGGGCTTGCGCACGGAGTTCTTCGGCGCCTGGATGTCGGCGAAGCCGGTCGGAGCGTTCGAGGGCTACGTGCTCGCGGGCGGCATGTTGTTGTAGGCCAGCCGATTCCCACGCTGGCTTCGCGCGATCTCTCATGTCGAGCGGCTGGAATCACAACTCGCACTACCACGACGTGCTGCTGCGCGCCGTTCCGCGACCGTGTGGTCGCGCGCTGGACGTCGGCTGTGGGCAAGGCGATTTCGCCCGCCGGCTCGCGGTCGTCGCGGATCGCGTGGACGCGATCGATCGCGATGCGGCGATGATCGCGGCCGTGCGCCAGCGCTGCGCGGATCTGCCGAACGTGCATGTCGTGCAGGCCGACTTCCTGCGCTGGGGCGACGCGGGTGCGTACGACTACGTGTCGATGATCGCCACCCTGCACCACATGCCCATGCGCGAGGCGTTGACGCACGCGGCGGACCTGCTGCGGCCCGGCGGGCGGCTCGCGCTGCTCGGACTGTATCGCGTCGCGTCCATCACGGATCTCGCGTCGTGTGCGGTCGCCTATCCCGTGAGCTGGTTCCACCGCGCAACGCGGGTCACGGCGGGCGATGCCGCACCGATCCAGGCGCCCGCGATGACGTTCGCGGAGATCCGTGGCGAGGTGGCGACGGTGCTGCCCGACGCCACGAGCCGCCTGCACCTGCTGTGGCGCTACTCGCTCATCTGGACGAAGCCCGCCGGCTGACGCTCAGCGCACCGATGGATGCGTCGCCGTCGAGTCGGTGCCGTCGAGCGGGACGAACCGCAGCGCGGGGTAGGTGATCGTCCGGCCGGACACGTCCTGTCCGCGCAGGAAGTCCTTGATCACCGGGACGGCGGTGTCGTTCTGGAACAGCGTCTGTTCGTGGCCCGCGTTCGCGACGACGAGGTGCGTCGCGTTGGGCATGCCCCACGCTAGCTCGTCACCCTGGCTGGGCGGTGTGTTGAAGTCGAGGTCGCCGCTGACGATCAGCGTGCGCACCGGTGACACGAGCGGGGCGCGAAACGCATCGCCGAGGTCGGGCACCGGCCATCGGTCGCCGGCGGGGAACGGGAAGTTGACGACGTCAGCGAACCGGCTCGTACGCGCCTGGTCCTCGATCAGCGCGAGCCGGCCCGCGGTCGTCCCCGAGGCGACGTCCATGGATTCGGCCATGCCGTGCGTGCCGTATGGATTGCGTGCCCGCTTGCGCATGAACCACGCGAGCACGGACGGATCCCCGTGGTCGAGGCTCCACAGCAGGCGCGGGAACACGACGAGGTCCGTCGCGTCGCCCACGTCGAAGCGCATGATCATGCGCAGCCCAAAGCCGCCGACCGGGATGCGCAGCGTGTCGCGGCCGCTCGGGGCCGGGACCGTGAAGACCATCGGGTCGCGATCCAGCCGCGCCACGACGCGATCGAACAGTGCCACGAGATCGGGTACGCGCGCGCCGATGCGCGGGTCGGCGGCCGCCAGCAGCCCGAGCCTGCGGAGCTGGGTGTCCATCAGCCAGGGCAGCTTCTGCGTCTGGTCCGGCCCTTCGACGCCGCACAGCACCGCGCTCTCGATGCGATCGCCGTAGCGCCGCAATGTGGCGCACGCCAGGTGTGTTCCGTACGAGAACGCCAGCAGCGAGACGCGCTCGACGCCGAGGGCGGCACGCAGAGCATCGAGATCGGTGGCGCTCTCGACACTGTTGTAACCGGCCAGATCGACACCGCGCGCGCGGAATGACGTCAGTGCCCGGCGTCGCGACTCCGCTTCGTGTGCCCTCGCCGAGTCGGCGCTGAGGAAGAAGAAGCGCGCAGGGGGGCCGTCCCAATCCCAGGTCAACACGGAGTCGTTCGTGCCGCGCTGGTCGATCAGGACCACGTCCGAGACCTCGAGGAACGGCACCCAGAAATCGAGTGCGTGTGGGTCCTCGGTTACGGCGGTGCTGCCGGGGCCGCCATTCAGGAAGAACAACGGTGCGCGCGGCGCCGCCGCCGTGGACTTGAGGCGCAGGAAGCCGACGGCGATCGAGCGCGAGCGCGGCTTCGAGCGATTCTCGGGCACCATGAGCCGTCCGGACTCGGCCTCGATCCGGATGCCCGCATGCGACACCAGCATCTTGTGCTCGAGGGCGAGCGGGTCGGTGGCCGGGACCGCGATCCGCGTGGCCAACGCGATGAACAGGACGCCGGCGAGCCATGCCACGCGCGCGGGCGTCATCGGGAGGTCCGCGTCGTTAGGTAGGCGTACAACGTCCGCACCAGCTCCGCGCGCAACGTCGCGCGGGTCATCGGTGTCACGCGCGAATGCGGGGCCTCGCCGAACAGCAGCTTCTCGCGGGCCACGGCGCACACGAGGTAGACGCCGAACCGGATCGCCGCCTCGGCGTCATCGTGGGTGATGCGCCGCCGGTGACGGATCAGCGCCTGTACCGCGTGGTCGAACACGCGTCGCCTCCGCCGCACGAGATCGTCCGGCAGCGCCTCCGGGCGCATGCGCGTGAACAGCGCCAGCGCGCGGATCAGCCAGCGGCGCTCCGTGTACTGGGCGATCAGCACGTCCACGAGCGCGGCGCTGGCGGCGCCGAGATCGAGTGAATCCCAGTCGACGCGCCCGAGCCGGGCGGCGAACCGCGGCTCCAGGTCCTCGTGATAGCGCTGATACAGGAAGGGAAGCAGCGCCTCCTTGCTCGCGAAGCGCGCGTAGAAGGAGCCGGTGGGCCGGCCCGCCATCCGCACGATGTCCTGGATCGAGATCTCCTCGAATGGGCGCGTACGCAGCAGCGCCTCAGTCGCGGCGGCGAAGCGCTCGGCCGTCTCGTGGCCCCGGCGTTGGATGGGGGCCGTGCGGCTCCAGCGTGACGGCGTGGAGGATGAGTGAGGGCGTGTGGCTGCGGGCGTCGACATAAATAGAACGATGTTCTATTTAGTGACTGTCGTCAAGGCCGCCGCGCTCCGGCCCTCCGGCTATGGGGTTCGGGGCCCGCGGCTCGTGACCCGTACGACCAGCGCCTGGAATCGCGGCTCCCCGCGGAGCGGCTCGAGATCGGTGTCAACCGCCATGCCGTTGCCGACGGTGCCGCCTTCGCCGATCGCGGTCTCGAGCGCACGGAGCGCATCCTGCTTGCGGCCCAGCCGCGCGTACCCGCATGCGAGGTTGTAGGACGCCACGCCGCGTGTCGAGGGGCCGGGAGGGATGCCGGCTTCGAACGCCTGCTCGTAGCGGCGCACGGCGGCCTCGTTGCGGTTGAGCGCCAGCTCGGCGAACGCGAGCTGGCCGAAATGGAGGCTCATGTTCCAGCCCTGGCCGATGGCGCGCTCGAGCAGCCGCGCTCCCTCGGCGTAGCGTTGCTGGCCGACCAGCGCGCTGCCGTAGTGCGCGATCACGGCGACATTCGTGCTGTCCGTCCGGTAGACGCGCTCGAGTGCCGCCATCGCCTCGGGGAACCGGCGCAGGTCCTGGAGCACGCGTGCGTAGCTCATCAGCGCTTCGGGGTCGTCGGGATGCGTCTCGAGCCACGGCCCGAGCAGCGCGGCCGCGCGCGGTGAATCGTTGCCGTAGAGGGCGGCCATCAGTTCCCGTTCGTCGGAATGCGCCCACGCGGGTTGCGGCACCGGCTGCAGGTGCGAGCGCCAGAAACCGATCGTGCGCTGCACGATCCGGCGCGCGTCGTCGTTGTCGGCGAACGCGTCGAATGCGTGCGGCATGCCGGCGGCGAATTCCAGCGTCCACGGCGCGCCCGTCGCGATCACGCGATGCCACAGCGAGTCGAGCGGCGCCCCCATGCGCGGCGCGTCGCTGGCGGCGACGACGAACAGCACCGGCAGGTCGCGACGGAGTGAGTCCGTCGGCGGGCCGCCGTAGTAGAGCACCGCGGCCTTGATGCTCTTCGGCGCGTCGGCCGCGAGCAGGAATTGCGTGGCGCCCGTCACGTTGGCGGATGCCGCGTAGACACCGACGCGCGTCCCATCGATGCCCGGCGGCGCGTCGCGAGACTCGAGGAACGCGAACAGCCGCCTCAGCGAGCCCGGGATGTCCGCCGAGTCCGCTTGCATCGAGACGCCCGCGAATCCCTGCGTCGCCATGAGCCGCGGCCACGTCCGGTAGATGCCCCAGTCCTTGAGCGAGTCGTTCCGCCGGTCGCCGATGGTGTTGAGGAACACGACGACCGGCAGCCGCTCACCCTTCGCGAGCTTCGGCGGCAGGTACACATCGATCGCCCGCGAATGTGTCGCATCCTTCCAATACGGCACGTTCGCAAGGAGCCGCACGTCCCTCGTCGCGGGGACGTCGTAGACGACGCCCCAACGCGTCGGATTCAGGCGGTCGGCGCGCGCCTGGGCGTGCGCGACGGGAGGGGCAGGCGTGAGGACGAGGGCGGCGAAAACGAAGGCGAGCGCGAAGCGACTCGCCGGGCGGCGTGAACGCGGAAGTGGATTCATGTCCCGACTGTGAAAACGCCGGCGACTGCCGTCAATGCCCCTGACACGAGCGGGCGGATTGTTCACACCAGCGTCGTAACTGCAGGGATCAGTGGCATCAACGGCCGCATCGCTGCCGCCCCACATTGCACGCCAAAGTGCCCGGGAGCATCATCGAAGGGATGCATCCAGAATATCGCTGGATCACCGTGGAAGCCGGCCGGCACCAGTTCCTGCGCCCCGTGTTTTCGTCGCTGGGCGCATCGTCCATCCGGATCCTGGTCGAGGATGTCGACCCGGCCGTGCCGTTCGATCGTTCGCAGTGCGGCGGCCTCGTGCTGGCGGTCGGCGAGTGCCAGGGGCGCGCGGTCGCGGTCGCGTGGAGCGACTTCCGCGTGGACGGCGGTTGCTACAACCACGCGAACGCCTCACGCTTCACCGCCTTCCTCCGCGAGCTGGGGAACGACGCCGGCGGTGGACCTCCGCTCTTCTACGTCGTGAACTCTGCCGGCGTCAGCCTGGTCCAGGGACGCACACTGTTCGCCGACGCGTTCCGGCTGTGGCCCGAGCTGCTCGCGTACTCGCGCGAGCACGTCGTCGTGACGTGCGCGGTCGGCAAGTGCCTCGGACTGGCGACCCTGTTGTTCGGGCTCGGCCACTACCGCATGGCGGTCATGGGTCGCACGCACATCAACCTCACGGGCCCCGAGGTCCTGGAGCTGTTCTTCGGCGATCGCGTGGACTTCGCGCGCCAGGCCGCGGCGGAGTCGTCGTACGACCGGAACGATCTCGTGCACGAGCTGGTGCCGTCGGTCGAGGTGGCGTTCGAGCGGTGGAAGGGGTTGCTCGGCCTCGGGCACGAGTCCACGCCCGTCACCACGGAGCAGGATCCCGTGACGATCGAATTCCTCGGCGCCTTCCTCGATCCGGGGCCACAGGAGCTGGTGCCCGGCTGGTGTTCGACGCTGCGGCTGTTCCTGGGTGCGAGGCGGGGCCGGCCGATCGGGATCTTCATCAACCCGCTGCGCCGCCCCGAAAACCTCATCACCGTGCGCACGCTCGACAAGTACGCGGCGGGGCTCGACCTGTTCCGGGCGCTGCGTGTCCCGATCGTGAGCGTCCTCGACTCTCCGGGCGTGGATCCGCGCTTCGAGCAGAGCGACGCCAACAACATCCGCCGGATGCTCGCGGTGGGCGAGAAGATCATCACGTACCCGCACCCGTTCATGGGAGTGATCGCGGGGCGTTGCTTCGGCGGCGCGTCCACGCTCTCGATGCCCAAGATCTTCGGCGGCCGCCGATCGCTGGCGCTGCGCGGCAGCACGTTCGGCGTGATGCAGAGCAGCATCATCGACCGGGTGTTGCAGCAGAGCCCGCGGTTGCGCGAGCTGTGGCGGGCGTCGGAGGCGGAGCAGGTGCCCGGGCTCGAGGATCTCCTGGGGTCGGGCATGCTGGACGCGGTGATCGATCTCCACGAGCTGCCCGACGAGATCGATCGCCTGCTGACCGAGGCCGCGGCGTCCGCTTCGCGGCGTGACGGCGCTCCACGCGTGGCCACGAGCGGTCCACGATGAGAGCCGCGATCGCGGGGACCGGCTTCTACGTCCCGGGCCCGCCGATCACGAACGCCGAACTGATCGAGCGCTACCGGCTCCGGATCAGGCCGTCGTTCGCGACGCGGAGCATCGGAGTCGAGACGCGCCACTTCGCAGGACCAGGGCAGGCCACGAGCGACCTGGCCGCCGAAGCCGCGGCGCGCGCGCTCGATGCGAGCGGGGTTCCCGGCACGTCGATCCGCCGCATCATCCTCGCCACGGTCTCCGGCGACTACCCGACGCCGGCGACGGCGTGCGTCGTCCAGCGCAAGCTGGGACTTCGAGGATGCGCCGCCATCGACCTCGTCGGCGCCTGTTCCGGCTTCCTGCAGGCGCTCGATCTCGGCGCCCGGTGCGTCGCGACGGGAGAGGGCCCGGTCCTCGTGATCGGGGCCGACGTGCGTTCGCGCCAGCTGAATGTGACCGACCTGCGCACGCTGTTCCTGTACGGCGACGGGGCCGGTGCGGTCGTCCTCGTGCCGTCGCGGGGCGACGAGGGGCTGCATCACTCGATCCTGTTCGCCGACGGCGCGGGTGCGGAGGCCGTGTACATCCCGGCGGGCGGCTCGCGCGAACCGCTCACCGCCGACGGAATCGCGCGACATCGTGGCACCATCACGATGCCCGATGGACCGCTCGTCGCCGATGCCGCGCGGGCGGGGTTCCGCGCGCTGACGAATCGGCTGGTCGCCGAAACGGGCGTGACGCTCGGCGAGATCGGGTGCTTCTGCATGCACCAGCCCAACCTGTTCCTGCTGCGTCGCGTCCTCGAGGACCTCGGCATCCCCGAAACCAAATCCTGGATCAACTTCCCGCGCTACGCGAACACGACGTCGGCCTCGGTCGCGATCGCGCTGGCCGAAGCGGCGCACGCGGGGCACATCGCACCGGGCAGCTGGCTCTGCCTGGGCGCGGTCGGTGCGGGATTCGCGGGCGCGATCCAACTCATTCGCTGGGGGAAACCCTGATCCTCGTGACGGGGGCGAGCCGCGGGATCGGCTACGCGTGTGCCCGGGCGCTGCTCGAGCGCACGGACGCGAACATCATGCTGACGGGGCGCGACCCGGAACGACTGTGCGCCGCGCGTGAAGCACTGCCGCCGGAACAGCGGGAGCGCGTGCTCACTCGCGCCCGCGACCAGGCGAATCCCCGCGCGGTCGACGCGCTGATCGCGGAACTGTCCGCGCCCGGCCTGTCGGTGGAAGGTGCCATCCTCACCGTGGGCGAGAACCCGCTCTATGAGGAGGGGCCGCGCCGCCTGCACGCGCTGGACGCCGGCACGATCGAGACGACGGTGCGCACGAACTGCACGGAGTTGTTGAGGTTGTCCGCCGCGCTACTCGGCCGGTTCCGCGAGCAGCGCTCGGGTGTGCTGATCTGGATCGGCTCCCAGGCGGCGCGCTACGGCATTCCGGGTGCCGCCCTCTACGGGGCGACGAAGGCATTCCTGTCCGGGCTCGCGTGCGCCGCGGATCACGAGTACGCCGGCCGCGGCGTTCGCGTGCACCTGCTGCACCCCGGCGTCGTGCGCACGCCGCGGACGCACGATGTCGCCGACGCGTTCGCCGCGCGCCACGGGCTCGTCGTGGCCGAGGCGCCCGACGTGGCGCGCCGCGTCGTGGACGTGTTCCTCACCGGCACCCCCGCGGGCGTGGAGCAGGACATATGATCGCCCTCGACGTGTTGTGGTGGGTCGGCTGGATGTACTTCACGGCGTGGGTCGCGCTGCCGCTCGCGCTGAGCCTCGTCGCGGGCCCCGTGATCGGCGGCCTCGCCTGGGCCCTGCTCGCCCCCTGGTCCGCGCTGGCCGGGATGGCGCTCGCGCACCGGCTGCTGCCTTCGCCCGCCGCCGGAACGTTCCGCATGTTCTCCGACCGCGACAGCATCCGCTGGGCGCTCAAGGGCTGGCCGCCCGCGGTGTACCTCGCGGTATTCCAGCCCGTGTTCTTCCTGAGCCCCGCCTTCCAGCGCGTGGTCCTGCGCGCGTTCGGCGCGCGGCTCGGGTCCGGCGCGCAGGTGACCACGCGCACCAGCGTGCGCGAACCCCACCTGCTCGAGCTGGGCCGCGATTGTATGGTGGGCGAGTTCGTCCACCTCGTGTGCTCGTACCAGCCGAAGCCGCGCACGCTGGTGGTGGGACGAATACGCATCGGCGACGAGGCGATGATCGGCGCCTACGGCGTGCTGGGCGCCGGCTGCCGCGTCGGCGCGCGGAGCATCCTGGAATTCCGCGTGGCCCTCGGCGCCGACGCCTCGATCGGCGAGGACGCGCGAATCGGCTCCGGGACGACCATCTACAATCGCGCGCGCATCGGCAACGGTGTCCGCATCGGCAAGCAATGCTCGATCGCGATCGGCGCGGTGGTCCCCGACGGCGCGCGGCTGCCCGACGGTACCGTGTGGCCGGCAGGCCCCGACGCATCGGGTGGGGTGGGGACGACGTGATCGCAAATTTCATGTTCGAGCGGAGCTACCGGCGCTTCGTCGCGGCGCGCGAGCAGCCGCTGCGCGCGCAGGCCGCCCGGCTGCGTGCCATCCTCGGCCAGGCGCGGGACACCACGGTCGGCCGGCGCGCGGACTTCGCCCGCATCCGGAGTATCCGCGACGACGCGGCGATGATCGGCGCGTTCCGCCGGGAGGTACCGGTGCGCACGTGCGCCGAGATGCGCGACGATCTCGACGCGGTCTATGCCGGCGACTGGCGACGAATGTGCCCGAGCCGGCCGGTATTCTTCGCCATGACTGCCGGATCCACGGGGCACTACAAGTACGTCCCGGTCACCGCGGAGTTCCGGCGCGAGTTGCGCGAGGCGGCGCTGGTCTTCAGCGGCGCGATGCAGGCGTGCTATCCCGCCGTTCGCCGGCTGCGATCTCAGTTTCTCGTGGGATCCGCGGAAGGCGGCCGATCGCCGGCAGGAATCCCGCAAGGGTTCGCGTCGGGATTCAACTACAAGAACTTCCCGTGGCTCGTGCGCCGCCGGTTCACGGTGCCGTACTGGGTGTTCACCATCGAGGACACCGAGGAGCGCAATTACGCCGCCGGGCGCATCCTCGTATCCGAGCGACGGCTGGGCGCGCTCGTTGCCATCTCGCCCGTCAACCTGATCAACCTGCGCCAGGCGCTCGACCGCAACGCCGCGCGACTCTGCGACGACATCGCCGCGGGCACGCTCGACGTGCGCGGGGCCTCGGCCGTGCGCGGGAGTTTCCACACGCGGCCCGACCCCGCGCTCGCCGGGGCGCTGCGCGACGCCTGTCGCGGTGGCGGAAGGCTGCCCACGCGCCTGCTGTTTCCGGGGCTCGAGGTGCTCGTGTGCTGGCAGGGAGGCAACATGGGCTATTCCCTCGACGCGCTGGACGCCGCCTTCGAGATGCGCCACCGCCTCGAGTTCCCGGTGTCGGCGAGCGAGGGCGTGTTCGCGATCCCGCACCGCGCCGACCGGCCGGGTGGCGTGCTGGCGATCACGTCGCACTTCCTTGAGTTCCTGCCCGACTCGGGCGGGAGCGCCGCCACCGGCGAGGCGTTGCGCGCCGACCAGCTCGAGCCCGGCGGCGAGTACCGGATCGTGGTGACGAACGGCGGCGGGCTCCATCGTTACGACATGGAGGACATCGTGCGCGTCACCGAGATCGTCGGCCGCACACCGGCCATCGAGTTCGTGGCGAAGGCGGGCCGTCGCACTTCCGTGAGCAACGAGCGACTCACCGAGCTCGACGTGACGCACGCCATGCTTGCGGCCAGCCGGGCGTGCGGACGCTGGTTCGATGCGTTCCTGTTCGTCCCCTGCACCGACCGCCGCTACCGTGTCGTGCTGGACGGCGCCGAGCTGCGCGGCGCCGGGGGAGGCGAACACGGGTTGCCGGAACTCGCGGCGGAGTTGGAGCGTCAGCTGCGAGCCGCGAGCAAGGGTTACGACTTCGAGCGCGACGACGCGCTGCTCGAGCCGCTCGAGGTCGTGGTGACCGCGCCGGGCGAGCTGGTCGAGCACCTGCGCCGTGCACAGGGTGCGCCGGCGATCCCGAGTGCCCAGGACAAGCCCGTGCGGCTCACCGCGGAGTTCGACCTGCACCGGCGCCTCGCGATCCGGAGGGCGCATGCGGCTTAGCGTGCCGGGCGTGCGCGTCGCGGACGTGGAATCGTGTGACTTCGCGATGATCCCGAGCATGGACACGCGATCGCTGCTGCGGGCCGCGCGCCCGGAGGACTGGGAACGTTATCTCGAGTCACCGGTGTCGCGCCGGCTGCTGGCCGAGCTGGGCGTCGAGCGGCGCTACATGACGCACGTGCCCGGCCGCTTGCCCGACCCGGCGCGCCTCACCGCGCTCGACCTCGGGATCTCCGCCGTCGAGCGACTCCGCGCGCGGCGACCGGACCTGCTCGCGCACCTCGATGCGATCGTGTTCGTGAGCACGTCGAATCCGAGCCCGTGCAATTGCCAGGCCTCGCTGCTCGCGGAACGGCTCGGCCTGGCCGCGTCGTGTTACGACATCAAGGCGGGCTGCAGCAGCGGGGTGCTGGGGATCGCCCAGGCGGCGCTCCTCGTGGCGGCGGGATGCGAGCGCGTGCTCGTGGTCATGGCCGAGAACCTGTCGCAGCTCATGCCCGCCGACGACCTGCGCGCGCTGCTCACGGTGGGCGATGGCGCCGCATGCGCCGTGGTCGAGCGGCACGAGGGACCCGGGTTCGTGAGCGTCCTGCACGAGACCGATTCGCGCTTCGCCGGCACGATGGCCGTGCGCGCGCCGTTTCCGCCCGCCGTCCCGGACGCGCGGTACGTGTACGAATTCGCCGACACGCAGGCCGTGCGTGATGCCCTGCACGAACGTTGGCGCGACGTGTTCGGCGAGAGCATGCGGGCCGCCGGCATGCGGCCCGGCGATCTGGCGCACGCATTCTTGCACCAGACCCACGCCGCCCAGGTCGACGACCTCGTGCGAGACGTCGGCCTCGATCCCGCGCGCGTCGTGCGCGTGGTGCACGAGCACGGCAACATGGGCTCGCCGACCTTCGCGGTGGCGATGTCGCGGGCGTTCGCGCGCATCGAGCCCGGCCAGCGTTTCCTGATGCAGGCGGTGGGAGGCGGCCTGAGCTCCTGCGCGATCGTCGCGGAGCACCGGTGACACGACCGGCGGGACCGGGCAGGACATCGCTGGCGCTCGCGATCGTGCGCGGGCGCGGCTGGATCGGCGCCGCGTGGGTGCTGGTGGCGGCGCTGCTGCTGCCGCAGGCGCGGCGTGCTCCCGACGTGCTCGACGTGGGCGCCCACATCCGCGGCAGCGAATCCGCCGCCGTCGAGCAACTGCTCGCCGGCCCGCTCGCCTCGTCGTATGCGCGTTACGCGGTCCTCGTGGTGGGAGGGATCCCGTCGCCGAACACGCCCGCGGGCACCGCCGCACTCGAGCGTATCGTGTGGCCGCTGCGGGATGCGCCGGCGGTGGCCGGCGTCTTCTCGTATCTCGACTACCCGGACACGCTGTTCGTGTCACCGCGCGGGCGGGGGACGCTCGTGCTCGTCGGGTTCGCGTCCGACCAGGGCTCGCCCGATCGCCTCGTGCCACCGTTGCGCAGCCTCACCGCCCACCTGGCCGACAGCCTGCGCGCCGACTTCCCCTCCGTGACCCTGCGATGGACCGGGGAGACCGCGCTGAACGTCGACCTGCGCCGCGCGAGCGGCCTGGACGTCGGCGCGGCCGAGCGCCGGGCGCTGCCGCTCACAGCGCTGTTCCTCCTGCTGGCGTTCGGCGCGCTGGTCGCGGCATTGCTCCCGGTGCTCGCCGGTCCGCTCGCGATCGCGATCACGCTGGGCGCCGCGGTGATGGTGGCCCTCGTGTGGCCGCTCTCGATCCTGTTGCAGAGCGTCGTGGCGATGCTCGGGCTCGGGCTCGGCATCGACTACGCGCTGCTGATGGTGAGCCGGTTCCGCGAGGGGCTCGCCGGTGGCGAAACGCCGGAGGCCGCGGCGGAAACGGCGGCGCGTCACGCGGGTCACACCATCCTGCTCTCGGCCGCGGCCGTCGCCCTCGGATTCGCCGTCCTGCTGAGCGTGCCTCTCAACGAGATGCGCGCGATCGCCGTGGGCGGCCTGCTGGTGGTCGTCGTGTCGGCGCTACTCGCCACCACGCTGCTCCCCGGCGTGCTGGCGGCACTCGGGCACCGCGTGGACTGGGGCCGGCTGGGATGGCGGCCGGCCGCCCGCTCGGGCGCGGAGGGATGGCGGCGATGGGGGCGCTGGATCACCGCGCGCCCGTGGATCGCGCTCGTCGCGGGCGTCCTTCCGCTCGCGCTGCTCGCCGCGCAGGCGCCGCGAATGCGGACCGGGCTGCCGCGCGGCGACTGGCTGCCGGCGTCCATGGAGTCGGTACGGGCGCTCGACGACCTGGCCTCGATGGGGCGCCGCGGCGTGGTGCAGGCCGTACGCGTGGTCATCGAGTTCCCGGATGCCGGCCCGGAGCGGCGCATCGCGGACTGGCGAGCGCTGGCGCGTTTCGACGCGGCGCTACGCGCCGATCCGAGAGTCGAACGCGTGCGCTCGGTGTTCGCGGTGGCGGAGGCTTCGCACCTCGACTGGGCCGACATGGTTACGCTGCCGGAGGGGCTCGCCCCGCCGCTCACACGCGGACTCGTCAGCGCGGAGGGCGCGAGCGCTCTGCTCGAGCTGGTGCCGCGCGACGAGCTGAAGCCCGAGGAGGCGGTCGCGCTGGCGCGCGAGCTTCGCGCGAACGCGGCGCGGCGAATCGGCGTCCCGGGCGCTCGCGTGCGCGTCGGCGGCCTGCCCGCCTTCAACGCCGACTACCAGGACGCGGTCGCCGGACGCTTCTGGCAGATTGTCGGGTTGATCGTCGCAGGCACGCTGCTCGCGCTGTTCCTCGGGTTCCGCTCGGTGCTCGTGCCGCTCAAGGCGGTCGTGCTGAACCTGCTCACCGTCGCAGCGACATTCGGGGCGGTGGTGCTGGTGTTCCAGGAGGGCCACGGGGGCGGCGTCTTCGGTGTGCGCGAGCCGCTCGGGGCCGTGTTCTCGTCGCTGCCCGTGATGGTGTTCGCCATCGTGTTCGGCCTCAGCATGGATTACGAGGTGTTCCTGATGACGCGCGTGCGGGAGGGATGGATGGCGGGGGCGGGCAACCGCGAGGCCATCGTGGACGCGCTGGGGACGACCGCGCAGGTGATCACCAGCGCGGCCGCCATCATGCTCGTCGTGTTCGCCGCGTTCACGCTCGGCGACTTCCTGATCACGAAGATGCTCGGCTTTGCCCTGGCCGTCGCCGTCCTGCTCGACGCGACGATCGTACGCATGGTGATCGGCCCCGCGCTGCTGCAGCTCGCGGGCCGCTGGAACTGGTGGCCGGGTGCGGGCCGGAGACGGCCCGAAACGCCCGGCGACACCGCCCCTACATCATCGGTTTGATGATCGAGAACCACGCACCCTGCGGATCGCGGATCACGGCGAAGCGGCCGATCGTCGGGATGTCCGTGGGCTTCATCTCGACCGTGGCGCCGAGCGTCTCGGCCGTGGCCGCGGCCCTGTCGCAGTCGTCGACGGCGAAGTAGATCATCCAGTGCGGATGCGTGAGTGTCATCGCGGGCGTTGCGATCATCATGCCGCCGACTTGCACGCCGCCCTGCTTG
>JANLWK010000349.1:0-3475 GCA_031364505.1 Candidatus Eiseniibacteriota bacterium
GCATTCGAACGCGAACCGCGGCTGCACCGAGCCGTGGCCGCGCTTCGGCCCGCAGCACGGCTTGTTCGTGAACACGCGCGTCGAGTCGAAGCGGTAGGCCGGCATCGCGTACGGCGCGGTGAGCAGCTGGCCCGAGTAGTAAGTGGTCACGAGTCCGAACGACGAGTACGCGCCGCCGTCGATCAGGATCCGCGCGTCGACTCCGGTGAGCTTGCCGTCGCGTGTCGCCCCCGTGCGGTAGCGCAGCTGCATTGGATGGCGGCCACGGTGGGCGTAGAACACCTCCTCGCGCGTGTACAGGATCTTGACCGGACGGCCGGTCACCATCGACAGCTTGGCGGCGCAGAACTCGAGCGTGAACGGCTCGCTCTTACCGCCGAACGCGCCGCCCACGACCGGCTGGATCACGCGGATCCGCTGCGTCGGAAGCCCGAGCACGCGCGACAGGTCGCGATGCAGGTAGTGGGCGACCTGCGTGCTCGAATAGAGCGTCAGGAATCCGCCGGCGTCGAAGTCGCCGATGGCGCAGTGCGGCTCGATCGGCGCGTGGGTCGAGCCCTCGTAGAAGTACTCGCCCTCGATGACGATGTCGCTCGCGGCCAGCGCGTCGTCGACCTGGCCGAAGTCGAGATGGACGTGCTTCGAGATGTTGCCCTCGCGCGCCTTCTCGTTGACCTGCCACTCGGGATGCGCGAGCGCGGTCTCGACGTCCATCACCGCGGGCAGCGGCTCGTAGTCGACGCGGATCGCCCCGAGTGCCTCCTCGGCCAGCCGCTCGCTGTCGGCCGCGACCGCGGCGACGGCGTCGCCGACGTAGCGCGTCTTCTCCTCGCACAGCGCCTGCTCGTCCTGCGTCCACGGGATGATGCCGAAGTACTCGGGCAGGTCGCGCCCGGTGATCACGGCATGCACGCCGGGCATCGCCAGCGCCGCCGAGGCGTCGATCGCGCGAATCCGGGCGTGAGCGTGGATGCTGCGCAGCACCTTGGCGTGGAGCATGCGCGGGAGTGCCAGGTCGTCGGTGTAGACGGCGCGCCCGGTGACGCGCGCCGCGCCGTCGACGCGGCGGTTGCGCTTGCCGATGACGCGGAACCCGCCGGCGGGCTCGGCCGATCGGCCGCCGGGCCACTCCGGCGGACGCAGCCGCTCGTTCTCCGGCATCCGGCGGCCTTCCGGAACCGCCATCGAACCGCGGGCGGCGTCGGAGGTCGCGGGCGCGTCGCGCTTGCGCCCGGTCATGGGATGACCGGCGCGTCGCGCCGTGAGCTGGCCGGCGCGGCGCGGCGTTCGCGCGCGGCGCGCTCGACGGCCTCGAAGATCTTCGTGTAGCCCGTGCACCGGCACAGGTTGCCGGACAGCGCCTGGGCGATCTCCGCGCGCGTCGGGTCGGGATTGCGCTCCAGCAGCGCGTGGGCGCTCATGAGGATGCCGGGCGTGCAGAAGCCGCACTGGGCACCGCCCGTCACGTCGAAGGCGTCCTGCAGGGCATCGAGGCCGTGCGGCCCCGCCAGGCCCTCGACGGTCGTGATCGCTTCACCCTCGTGGTAGGCGAGCGCGAGCGAAATACAGGCGAGCACCGGCCGCCCCGCCGCGACGACCGTGCATGCGCCACAGTCGCCCTTGTCGCAGCCCTGCTTGGATCCGGTCAGCCCCATCCCGTAGCGCAGCGCCTCCAGCAGCGTCGTGTGCGGCGTGATCGCGCATTCGCGCGCGTCGCCGTTGACGCGCAGGCGGCAGATCGTGAGAGCGGGGCGTTCCCCGTTGGGTTCCATGGGGCTCCGGAGGGAATGGGATGGATGGATTCAAACGCCCGTGCCACGCGGTGTCAACCGGCGCGCGGCGCCGAGGTTGCGCCGGCGCGGACGCGCGGGCGATCATGCGAGCATGTCCGAACCCAACCCCCGTCCGACGTCGCTGTGGTGGCACGGACGCTCCGACGCCTTCCCCGAGCTGACCGGAGACGTCGAGAGCGACATCGCCATCGTCGGCGGCGGTATCTCCGGCATCACGCTGGCGCACGGGCTCGCCACGCGCGACGCGCGCGTCATCGTGCTCGACGCCGACTGGATCGCGGGCGCCGCCAGCGGGCGCAACGCCGGCTTCCTGATGGCCGGCCCGGCCGAGCCCTACGCCGAGCTGATCGCCCTCTACGGGCGCGCCGGGGCGCGGGCCGTGCTCCAGATCGGCCGGCGCAACCACGCCCGGATCCGCGAGCTCGTCGAGGAGCTCGGGCTCGACTGCGGCCACCGCACGCGTGGCAGCCTGCGGCTCGCCCGCACCGACGAGGAGGCCGACGACCAGCGGGCCTCGCTCCCGGCGCTGCGCGAGGACGGCTCGCGTGCGGCCGAGATCGAGCTCGCCGACGCGGTCCCGCCCGGTACGGCGGCCGGGTTCCGGGCGGCGTTCTACGATCCGGACGATGGCGAGATCGATCCCGTGCGGTTCCTCCGCGCGCTCGCCGACGACGCCGTGCGCCGCGGTGCCGCGTGCTTCGAGCATTCGCCCGTCACGGGCGCGTCGGCGACATCGAGTGGCTGGCACGTGCAGACGCCGCGCGGCCAGGTGCGCTGCCGCATCCTCGTGATCGCCACGAACGCCTTCGCCCCGCTGCTGAGCCCGGCACTGAGCCCGCTCATCCAGCCGCGCCGCGGCCAGATGCTGTCGACGGCCCCGATCGCGCGCGAAGTGGCGCGCGTTCCCTGCTATGCCCACTGGGGCTACCAATACTGGCGCCAGCTCGACGACGGGCGGCTCGTGATCGGCGGATGGCGCGACCTGGACCTCGACGGCGAGACCGGCTACGACGACACGCCGCACGAGAAGATCCAGGCCGCGATCGAGGGCGGGCTCGCCGAGCTGGTGCCCGAGGGCGTGGGCATCGAGCACCGCTGGGCCGGCATCATGGGGTTCGCGCGGGACGGCCGCCCGCTCGTCGGATGGCTCGACGTCGAGCACCATCTCGCGATCTGCGCCGGGTTCACGGGACACGGCTTAGGGCTGGCCGCCGCGTGCACCGAGAGCCTCGCCGACCTGCTGAGCTTCCGTGACGCACCGGCGATCGCGACGTTCGCGCCCGCGCGTTTCGCGGAGCTGGCGCGTCACGACGGGCCGTTCCTCACGGTTCCCTAGCGGAGCGTCGTCCCCACCGCGCGCGACCGTTCCCTCCACCGACGCTATGGGCACACACCGACGCTATGGGCTGGCCGCCCCTCGGAGCGCGGGACTATACTGCGGCGACAAATGACTCTTGCTCGATCGCCGGGACCCGGCGGTCCGCCCGGCCGCACGCCTGAGGAGAGCCGAGTATGGAACTGAGGTCGCTCGACGAAATCGTCCACTCCGCGGCCGCGATCGCCTCGGGTCACCAGGACGCCCTGGATCGCCTCGTGTGGACGGGCGTGTTCGGCCCCGACGCGCTCAAGGACGCCGCGCGCGCCGCGGTGCTCGACGAAGCCCGCTCGCAGGGCATCTACCC
>JANLWK010000262.1:0-1531 GCA_031364505.1 Candidatus Eiseniibacteriota bacterium
CGGCCGCAGCCGGCCGCGACGACGGCCGTCGATCTCATGTCGGTGCGTAACGTCTCAGGCGCCGAGCAGGTGGTGAGTCACATGGTGCTGAACGGCAGCGGCAGGGTCCGGGCGATCTCGACCGCCCTGACGTGGGACGCCGCGGTCGTCCAGCCGGTGGAGTACGCGGTCGGCGAGATGGTGGGAGGGCTCGGCGGCGTGGCCATGTCATCGGCGCCCGGATCGGTGGACGCGGCGTTGCTGGGCAGCGGATCGGGGCTGACGGGCGAGGGCGAGGTGGCGACGATCACCTTCCATCGCATCGGACCCGGCGACCCGGCGATCGGGATCCTGTCGATCATCGCGCGCGACGGTTCGAACCAGGCCGTGACCGTCGTGCCGAGTGGCGTGCTCGCGGCGGACGTGACGGTTCCGTCGGTCACGTCGTTCGCGATGCCGTCGCCCAATCCGTCGTTCGGACGCATGCAGCTCGCGTTCGCGCTGGCGAAGGCGGGACGCGTGTCGCTCGAACTGTTCTCGGTCGACGGACGACGGGTGCGCACACTGGTGGACGGAACACGTGACGCGGGCGAGTACCACATCACCTGGGACGGACGGGACGATACGGGCCATCCGATCTCGGCGGGTGTGTACTACGCGCGGCTGAACACGCAGCAGGGCATCTTCAAGCGCACGCTGGTCCGGTTGCGCTAGTCGCCGCGGGCGAAGCCCGCGTCACACGCAGTCCCGCGGACGGTCACGCGATCGAGTGTGACCGTCCGCGTCGTTGGGGGCACGGGGTCGGCAATGGACACGCTGAGCCGGATTCGCGATTGGTTCGGGGTGCAGTCGGCAACCCCGATCGAGCACGCCGCGCTGGGCACCCTGCCAGGACCGCCACTGGCGGACGTGTGCCCAGGCGACGCCGGTCACCGTCCTGATCCGGGCGGACCACCGCGGTCCGTCCGATGAGTTGCTCGGCGCGGCCGCGAAGGCGGTCGAGGATTCGCCACACTCGATACTTGCGCGCGGGCCTATCTCGCAGCGGCGGCGGCCGACGCCCCCTGGGCGTCGCTCACGCTGACTGCGGTCACCGTGGGCATGGCCGACACGGAGCGGGTCCGCAAGGAGGTGGCGCCGCGCGACCCCGACGTCGCGCGCTGCCTCCATCGCCGGCGCTCCGACCGTTTCGCTCGAGTACGCGATTGAAGCTGACCATCACGTCGTGGAGGCGATCTTCGCGCGCGGCCAGGCCATTGCGTGGGACCATCGCTAGCGCGCTGAAGCTTTCGTTGAGCCATCAAGTCTGTGGCCATGACCCCGTTGTGGCTGTCATGTGACTGTCATGCCCGAATTGTCTTGCTATGTACCCGGCATGAGCAGACTCTCCATCGTACAACTCGCGTGAGTCACGGGACGGCCCGAGGTTCAGCCCCCAGTCCGCGCGAGCCGCGAATCGCCTAACCAACCATCTTCGGTTGGCCTGCGGCCGGTCCTCTTCGGCTGTATATCGCGACGGTTCGATAGAACCACGACGCGATTCAATCCCTGC
>JANLWK010000268.1:0-2956 GCA_031364505.1 Candidatus Eiseniibacteriota bacterium
CGAGGCACCACGCGAGCGGGGCGCGGTCGGTGCCGAGCGCGCGCTCGAGCGCCGCCGCGAGGAACAGGATCGCCGCCGCGGTGAGCGGCCGCCACAGGTCGCGCTCGGGGCGTTGTGAATCGACCCACAGCGCGGCCGAGAGCTGGACGATCGCGAGCACCATGAGCAGCATTGCGATCGGCACGCGTTCCGTGTGCGCGAGGAACGGCCATGACGCCGCGACCAGGCACAATGGTGCCAGCGTGATCGCGGCGAGATCGACCGGCCGCACGCGTCCCTCGACGCCGACGAGCCGCGGCAGTGGTGCAAAGCCGAGCAGCGTGAACAGCAGGCACAGTCCGGCCTGGATGCCCCAGCCCCAGGTCGCCGAGTGGAACGACCAGATCCACGCGAGTGTCCCGAGCAGCAGCGCCGAGACATCGAGCCCGCTCCACCCGGCGCGCACCGCCATGACGAACACGAAGCCGTTGACGATCGCGAGGTACGCGAGCAGCCCCGCGGCACTCGTCCACAGCCCGGCGAGCGGCAGCCACGCCGCCATCATGAACGGCAGGTAGGCGCCGATCACGCCGAGCGAGGCGATCTGCCGCACGCGATAGTGCTGGCCGGCGAGCACCGATGCGAGCGACACCGCGACGAGCGACACGAACGCCGCCCATGCCGGCAGCACGCCGAGCCGGACGTGGCCGAGGTAGAGCGTGAGGTAGACGACGCCGATGCCGACGCCGATCAGCGAATGCCCGAACGGCGGCACCGTGCGCGCGATGCGGTCGCCGCGCCACGCCAGGGCGAGCCCGAGCCCGATGCCCGAAGCGACGAGCGCCATCGGACCGACGCGGTGCGTGTTGTAGCCCCACAGGATCATCAGGAATACGCCGACGAGCACGAGCACCGAGCCGACGTTCTGGAGCCACACGCCGCCGATCAACTGCTCGAGGCTGGCATGCGAGCGGGCCGGCGCCGGCGGACGCGCGGCGACGTCTTGCGCCACGGGCGGCGGAGTCATCGCCGGCCACGCGGGGACGGCCGACTCGGCGGACGCGTCGAACGCGGCGGGTACCGTCGTCACGGGCTCACGCGACTCGAGATACTCCAGCCGCTCGATCCGCGTGCCAAGCCGCTGCACCTCGTCGCGCGTGCGGATCAGCGCGACGATGAACGCGACGGGAATGCCGATCACGACGAGGCCGATCATCAGCACCAGCAATTCCATGGCTCCCCCGGCCTAGAACTCCACTCTTACGCCGTGCGCCGTCGCCTCGCCGCCTCCAGATGCGGCGTTGCCGGTGGCGTCGAACAGGTCGAGCCGAATCGTCGAGTCGTAGGTTCGATGATCCGCGGCGATCCGGATCCTCTCGGCCAGGACACCGTGGCCGGCCGGCGACCAGCCCGATCCCATGGCCCGCGAGTCGGGCCTCGCCGGCGGCGCGGTGACGAAGAACACGTACTTGGCCTCGAACTCGTTCGTCGCCGTCTCGCGCCATTCGCCGTACGCGGGAGGCACGGGAGGCGCCTCGTCGTAGTTCGACGACTCGGTCATCGTGCCGCCGGCATTGAACACGTAGAGGAACTGCAGATCCTTGATCGTGGCGAACGAACCCGACGTGAACTGGACGCTCGACCGCCACGCGCCAACGATCGGCGGCGCCGTTCCGGCGGGGGCCGGCGCGCGGGCACATCCGGCGATCGCGAAGAGCGCGATCAGCGAGATCAGCGTTCGCAGCCGGCGCATCGCGTTCATGGGGTCCTCTCGGGTTTCGAGCCCACGTCGATGACGAGGTGATGGCCTTCGCCGGCGAGGTGCCGGATCAGCGCGACGAGGAACATCGCCACACCCGACATCTCGAGCACTTCCTCGATCGTGGCGATGACGGAGTGGGTCATGTTGTTCATGCCCATCGTCTCGGCACGCCAGCCGCCGATGGCCTCGACGCCGAGCACGCCCGCCACGTAGACGAGGGCCGCGACGATGAAGCGCCGGCGCGTGACGCCCGGCAGGCGGGCGAGGAAGCGCGCGTACACGAGGCCGACCGCGGCGACGAAGGCCGCGCCCGGGATCACCCACGCGAAGAAGAACAGGCCGTGCGTGTTCCACATGCTCTGGAGCCGGCCCAGGTGTTCGTGGAGCTGAGCCAGCTCGTCGATCGACAGGACCACGAACAGGACCGCGAGGCCGCGCCAGTGCCCGGCGTACGGGCCGCCGTCGCGCCGCACGCGTCCCGCGATCGCGCCGAGCACCGCGGCGCAGGCGAGCAGTGACACCACCGCGAACCACGTGGGGATGTTGCCCTCGGCGTCGACGTCGACCGCGATGAGGAACTCCTCGAGGTCGGCGCGCTGCCGGATGTGGATGACGTACTGCTCGGCCAGGCTCACCGCGGCGAGCAGGGTGATGGCGATGCCCTGCATCCAGGCGACGTCGACCGGCCAGATGCGCCAGCGGACGCGTGGCGCGACGTCCGGTTCGGTCGCCTGCGGTGTGCTCTCGAGAGTGGCCATCGCGTCTCCCTGACGGATTGTCCCCGCCGCTGTCGGCGGGGCGCTCGAGCGCGCAGTCTAACCTCATCGCGGCGCCGGCCCAGCACGAAGCCCCCCGGCCGTCGCGGCCGGGGGGCTTCTCTCTCGCCGGAGCCGTCCCGCGGACGTCTACCAGCCCAGCCAGGTCGACTTCTGCGTGACGGTCCGGCTTCCCACCTCGAGCCGCGTGAAGAAGACGCCGGCCTCGACGTTGCGCCCGGCGCCATCGCGACCGTTCCACGTCCACGTGTGATCGCCCGCCTCGAGCATCCCCAGCCGGTCGCGGCGCACCTCGCGGCCGTTGACGTCGTACACCGCGACTTCGACCGCGGCTTCGCGCTGCGGGATCTGGAAGTCGAACCGCGCGTGACCGCGGCCGGGATTCGGGCGCGGCGGCGACAACTTGAGCGATAGCGCGGCCGGCGGCGGCTTGACCGAC
>JANLWK010000369.1:0-9124 GCA_031364505.1 Candidatus Eiseniibacteriota bacterium
GTGATGATCGCGTTGCTCGGGTGGCACTGGGCGTTCATCCCGGCGTTCATCGCCGAGCTGTTCCCGATGATCGATCTCGCGCCGACGTGGACGCTTGCCGTCTTCGTCGCCACGCGCGACAAGCGGCGCTGACCCGGACGCCGGGGCGGCGCGTCACGTGCCCGCCGCGTCGATCCGAGCTGCCCGGCGCCTCGCGCTTCCCTGACGAAGCCCGAACGCACGCGCGCCGCCGCCTTGTTACGCTCCGGGGTCATGAGTCGCGATACGGAGTTCCGCGAGGAGTGTCTCGCCCTCGCCCGTGAGGTATCGGGCTTCCCCACGCTCGACGCCCTGCACGCGAGCCGCGCGTGGGCGGGGCTCGAGCCGCGCTTCGGGCGCGTGCTGGGCACCATCCGGCGCTACGTCCCGGCGACGCCACCGCCGTCGACCGACGATGCCTCGCGGGTGAAGGCCGTGCACTGGAACATCGAACACGGCAACTGGTACGAGCAGGTCGAGCAAGCGCTCGTCACGAACGAGGAGTTGCGCGACGCCGACGTGTTCAGCTTCAACGAGATCGACTTCGGCATGGCGCGGGCGGGCAACCGCGACGTGACGGGCGACCTGGCGAAGCGGCTCGGGTTCCACGGCGTATGGGCGCCGCTGTTCCTCGAGACCACGGCCGGGCGCGACGACGACGCGCGCATGGCCGCCGGCCGCGCGAACGAGGAGTCGTTGTTCGGCCTCGCGATCCTGTCGCGCTGGCCGATCATCGACGTGCGCACCATCGAGCTGCCGAGCCCCGAGCGCTACCAGTTCGACCTCGAGCGCATGGTCGGCCGGCACGTGGCCCTGCTCGCCACCCTCGACCGCCCCGGCGGCCCGATCGTCGCCGTCACCGTGCACCTGGAAGTGCACCGCACGCGCGCCGACCGCGCGACCCAGATGCGCACGCTGGTGAACGCGCTGGCCGAGGAGCAGCGCCCCGTGCTGATCGCCGGCGACTTCAACTCACACACGTTCGACCGCGGCCGCGCGTGGGATCCGCTGTTCGGCGCGTGGGTGCTGATGTTCGCCTCGCAGCGCTCGCTCGAGCACCGGCTGCTGTTCCCCGACCAGGGCCCGACGCGCGAACCGGTGTTCGACGAGCTCAAGCGCGCCGGCTTCCTGTGGAACCCACTCGTCGACCGCGAGCCCACGCTCCAGCTCCGCTTCGACCGCATCGACGAGCTGCGCGCGTTCCCCGACTTCGTGACGAAGGCCGTGCGCGCCGCCCTCCACTGGGCCGAGCGACGCGGACGGTTGCGTCTCGACTGGTTCGCCCAGCGCGGCTTCGCCGGCGGCCGCGGCTACACCGTCGCCGACTTGAACGGCACCGGGCTGGCGAGCGACCACGCGCCGATCGTCTGCGAGCTGTGGTAGCGTGGCATCAGCGGCTCTTCGGCACAAGGCACCCGAATAGCCCGTACGCGTCGCGCGTTCAGCACCGGCGCAATCGGCCACGTCGCCAGCGCGGCTACAAGGCGGAACCGATGTTCGCGCATCGGGTTCGGGTAGGCGTCCGGGTCATTTTCATTGCTATTTGCCATGCAAACGGGTTTTTCCCTAGCGAACGAATGTCAGCGTCCTCATAATTGATAGTGCTCCTGTCGCGACAAGCGGTTCTGCATTCGCGGAGGGGGCCGCAACCCACCGGATCCATAGGCCGTTTGCATCTCATGCATGGCCTTGGACGATCGAGCGCCTGGGGTGAATTCATCCCTGTCAGGATGTCGTCGGGTGCGTCTGACATTCGCTTTGTGCCCTGGCGGGATGCCGGCGGCTGGGCGAGCGGGAGCTCACCGTGCGGACACCCTCGATCTCGCTTCGGCTCTGTTGTGTTCTATTCACGGCTTTCGCTCTAACGATCTCGACGTTCGCCAAGCCGGGTCTGGCGCTGACACTCGGCCCCGGAACCGCCCCCGTCACCGTCCCCACCGGCGGATTCGGCATCGAGGGCAACCTGCAGGCGAACGTCCCGACCCTTGGGATCGGTGACTGGGTCCCCGGTGCGGCCGGTTCCGGTGGAAGCGTGCTGACGGCCGGCGGAGTGCCGCTCAGCGCGGCCTCCACCCACCACCTCACCGACCTGTTCAGCAGCGGCTCGGACAACAATTTCGCGGGCGGCCTCAAGTTCGACGACAACCCCAATTCCTGGACCTGGGTGTCGAACCCCGTCAACGACAAGACCGACATCAACCACGGCCTGCTGCACTTCGCCACCGACGCGAACAACCACGTCTGGGTGGCGTTCGCCGCCGATCGTCTGAGCAACAACGGCGACGCCTACATCGACTTCGAGTTCCTGCAGAACACGCTGACCGTGACGGGCGCCACCAGCGGTGGGTTCAGCTCGGCCGGTCCCAATGGTGGGCGAACCCTCAACGACTTCATCCTCACGCTGTCGCTCACCAAGGGCGGCAGCACCGCGGGCTTCGCCGTCAATCGCTGGGAGAGCGTTGGCGGTGGATCGTTCGACTACGTCGATCGCACCAGCCTCCTTCCCTCCGCTGCCGTGTTCGCCGCCGTGAACACCGCCGTCGTGCCGGTATCGTTCGGCGCTTTCGGATTGCCGAACTACGACACGAATAATTTCGTGGAGGGCGCGGTCGACCTGAGCGCGCTGCTCGGCGCCTTCGACCCGTGCCTGAGCCTCGGCGTCAAGACGATCCTGATCAAGACCAAGCAGTCGCAGTCCCCGGCCGCGACGATCACCGACTTCATCAGCCCGCTGCAGGTCGTGCGCCGGCTCACCGGTGTCGACGCGGGACCGGACCAACTGCAGTGCGCCACCGGCAGCTCGACGAAATTCACGGTCACCGGCACCGTGAACCCCGCTGCCGGCGAGACCGTGAGCTCGATCACCTGGAGCCCCATCTCGGGGTCGGCGACCATCGATTCACCGAACTCGCTGACGACCGACGTCCACGTGACGAGCGGTCCCGTGACGCTGCGGCTGACCGTGGTGACGTCGCCGCACAACTGCACGCTCACCGACGACGTGGTGCTTGCGCTCAAGCCCCAGCCGGATTGCTCGGTCGCCGGTCCCGATCCGATCTGCCCCGGCGCGCCGTCGACGACCTACACGGCTCCGGCCGGTCTGGCGTCCTACGCCTGGGTCGTCACCGGCGACGGGTCGATCATCGGCCTCGCGAACCAGCAGACCGTCAAGGTCGCTGCGAACCTGGTCTGCGGCGGCGCGATCTCGATCCAGCTCACGACGACGCTCAACGGCTGCCAGCGAGTGTGCGGCACGACCGTGCACCTGGTCGACACGACCCCGCCGACGATCGGCGCTCCCGGCGGTCCGGTGACGATACAGTGTCCGACCGCGCCGACGTTCACGCCGCCGACCGTGGCGACCGACGCCTGCGATCCGAACCCGACGATCGTCGAGGTGAGCGACGTCACCGTCCCCGGGAGCTGCGCCGGCACCTACGACCGCACCAAGTCCTGGAAGGCGAGAGACGCGTGCGGCAACCTCTCGACCGCCGTCAGCCAGACGATCCATGTGGTGGACACCACGCCGCCCACGATTGGCCCGGCGGGTGCGGACGCGAACAGTGCGTGCGGGACGACGCCCACGTTCACGCCGCCGACGACCGCGAGCGACGCGTGCGACGCACACCCGGCCATCATCGAGGTGGGCGACGTCACCGTCGCCGGAACCTGCGCCGGCACCTACGACCGCACCAAGACCTGGAAGGCGAAGGACGCGTGCGGCAATCTGTCGAGCCCGGTGAGCCAGACGATCCACGTCGTCGACACCACGCCGCCGACGAGCGGCGCGCCCGGTGCCGCCGCCACGATCCAGTGCCCGACCGTTCCCTCGTTCACGCCGCCGACGACCGCGAGCGACGCGTGCGACGCGAACCCCACGATCATCGAGGTGAGCGACGTCACCGTCGCCGGGACCTGCGCCGGCACCTACGACCGCACCAAGACCTGGAAGGCGAAAGACGCCTGCGGCAACCTGTCGAGCCCGGTGAGCCAGGTGATCCACGTCGTCGACACCACGCCGCCGGTCGTGTCCTGCCCCGGCGACATCACGCGCCCGGCATGCCAGAACGTCGTCACCTGGACGTCCTCGGCGAACGACAACTGCGCCGGAGTGCTCACCGCGACGTGCGACCCGCCTTCAGGCAGCACGTTCCCGATCGGCACGACGACCGTGACCTGCTCGGCAACCGATCCCTGCGGCAACAAGGGCACGTGCACGTTCAAGGTCACGATCCAGCCGAACGCGGTGTGCTCGATCGCGGGCGGTGAGCAACCGATCTGTGAGGGCAACACCGCGCAGCTGTGCGGCGCGCAGGGCGACTTCAGCTGGACCTGGACCGGCCCCAACAGCTTCACCTCGGCCCAGCGCTGCATCAACGTCGGCACGGCGGGGCAGTACACGCTGGTGCTCAAGAATCTCACGACCGGCTGCACGACCAGCTGCACGCGCGACCTCGTCGTGAACCCGCTGCCCCTCTGCGACATCGGGGGGCCGAAGGCGGTCCCGGAGGGTGGCGTCAGCCGGCTGTGCGGACCGACCGGAAACTACACGTACCAGTGGAACACCGGAGCGACGACCCAGTGCATCTACGTGTCGGCGCCCGGCGTCTACACACTGGTCGTGACGGATGCCGTGACGCACTGCTCGGCGCCGCCCTGCTCCGTGACGGTGACGCGGCTCACCTGCGCGTGCGCGCTCGGCTATCCCAACAGCGACAACCTTCCGCGGTCGGCCGTCGACTTCAACGAGAGCGAAGTGCTCCGCGCCTTCGATCCCGGCGAGATGCAATGCGGTGTGGGCGGCGGCACGATCAAGCTCTGGTACAACGACGAGCACGCGCTCACGCTGGGCGTCCGACGTGTGATCGTGAAGAGCGCCTCGGGCACGACGCTGAAGGACTTCGAAGTCACCGGCACGCCCGGTGCCCCCGCCTGCGTCGACCATCCCAAGGTCGGGACGACCGACGAGACGGGTGACTTCTCGGGTAACGACGTCGCGGCCGGCGGCGGGCGCCCGCTGTGGCCGGTGCTGTACCTGACCGACCTGACGGTGAACGGCTCCTCGAGCCACGCCGGCGACTGGCAGATGGGCGGCAAGGGCATCGCGCCGCACCGCGTGTGCGGAACGTGGAAGGCCGCAGTGCGAACCGTCGACAAGACCCGCAATCCGGCCGTGATCACGGTGACGCCGGATCCCGACCCGGCGAAGAACAACTGGAACTTGAGCGGCGGCGACACGCCTCCCAGCGGCTTCGCCGCGCTCAAGAACGAGGGCTACGGCGCGGAGTGCAGCTGGAACATCTCCGAGCTGCAGCTGGAGACCAACCATACCTATCGCGCGCAGTTCATCGTGCACGACGGGGACCAGAACAAGGTTGGCGGCGATTGCGGCGAGGCGTGCACGACGGTGCAGTATCTGCAGGGCCTCGACGCTCCCGAGGCGCCGCTGACGCCGTTCCAGCTGTTGCAGAACCTCCCAAACCCGTTCCGCACCTCCACCACCATTCGGTACAGCCTGGCCGAGCGGAGCGAAGTGAGCCTCTCGATCCTGGACCTGACCGGCCGCGAGGTCGTGTCGCTGGTCCGTCGGGCCGAGGCGGGCGGCAATCACTCGATCGTGTGGCGCGGCACCGGCACATCCGGACAACCGGTGCCCCCGGGCATGTACTTCTACCGGTTGGAAGCGAAGGGCGAGGTCACCGGGAACAAGCAGCAGATCCGCAAGATGATCATGCTGAAGTAGACATCACGCGGGCTGGGCACGAGGGGCGCTTCGGCGCCCCTCATTTATTTGCGCGTGCCGCTCGGGGCGGGCGCACGGGCCCTTGGATCGGCGCGCGTCGTGGCGTCGGTCGGCGCCACGGTGACGCGATAGAACGCACCCGCACGCTGCCCAATGAAACGGAGCGCGCGGTCGGAGTCGAATTGGATCTGGTCGGCGACGATGCTCTCCCACGTCGAGCCCGCCACGCCGTCGACAAAGACATGCTGCCGGCCGTCGTCCTCGGCCACGTAGGCGACATGCCGACCGTCGGGGCTCAGCTCCAGCGACCGCGCGGCGGCGTGCCCCGGCTGCCTGTGACCGTCGACGACGGCGAATTGTCGCTCCTCGTGCTCGGCGAGGTACGCGAAGCGGCTCGCGTCGGGCGACAGACGGATGCTGCCGTTCACGACGTCCGAGAAGTGCTGATGCTCGCGTCCGTCCAGCACCACGAAGAACTCGTCGTGACGCTCGGCCTCGTAGGCCAGGTGACGACCGTCCGCGCTGAACTGCAGTGTGCCCTCGACCACCGTCTCGAAGGGGCCCTCGGTGATCGTGTCGCGAGCCACGAAATACTCGTGGCCTCGCGCGTAGGCCACCGCGACGTGATCGCCGCCGGGGGCGATGCAGACCTCGACCGGACGTCCGATCTCGCGGTCGGGCACCCCGGCCTTGATGAGCTTCCAGGCGCCTTCACGCTTGGCTGCGTACGCATACCGGCCGCTCGACGGATCCAGAACGAGGCACGAAACCTGGTCGTACGCCGCGGATACGCGAGACGCATCGAGGATGAACCGGCGTCCCTGCTCAGCGACGATCGAGACGAAGTGGCCGCTTGCGCCGAGCAACGGCGGCGAGACCTCGTCGTAGCGCAGGAACTCGCGCGGCCCCACGACCAGAAATGGTTTGCCCCCGCGCGTGGCGACGAAGGCCAGGTCGCTCGAGCCCGGGAATGCGCGAATCGAGCCCTCGAGAATGTCTTCGTAGCGCCCGGCGACCGAGTCGCCAAGGTACACAGTGGCAACGGTTGCGGAACGCAGGACGTAGAGGGGCCCGGATCGTTTCGGGAGGAACTGGAGGTCGGTGATTCTCGCCCCCGGCTCCAGACGCTTCGGTTGGTATCTCGATCGAACCAGGAAGTGGGCGTCGTCCCGCCGGGCGACGTAGGCGACGGCCCCACGCGGGCCGAACACGGGCGCGTCGACATCATCGAATCTGGATCCCGCGATGCCGTCGACGACGAGCACGGTCTGGCCCTCCACATGGCGCACGTAGGCCAGGTGCAGCGCGTCGCGGCTGAGCGTAATGCCGCCTGCCGCGGCCCCGGATGTCGAGGGAGCAGGGGCGAGAATGGCAGCGCGCTCATACCACGCGGGTGGTGACGCATCGAGGGCACCAGCGAGGACAATGACCAGAAACGACACGGTCGCCACCACGGATCGCGAGATTGGAGACATCGCCTGACGATTAGTCATTTGCCCTTCCGAAGGATCGACGTTGCGCAAACTGTACTGCGCCCGCGCACGGGTTCCACGGCGTCTGGGCGCCGCTGTTCCTCGAGACCACCGCCGGACGCGACGACGACGCGCCCCGATCGTGTGCGAGCTGTGGTAGCGGCGGGCGCAGTCACAGATTCGCGACGGCGCTTCTCGCTCGTTCGAGCAGATCGCTCACCCCGAGCGTAGCGGCCCATCGATCGAGATAGGCTTCGTCCAGTCGCCCGCGCCAAACGGCAAGCACTCCGAGCACGTCGCGCCACTGCTGATCCGCCTTGTCGCCGCTCGCTCGATACCACTCGAGCTTGCGAAGGACGGTGTCCTCCGGCGTCTTGATGAGCCAGGTGTGGCCTCCCAGCTCTTCGATCGGGCGAGGCACGCGGCGGCCGAATTCTTCACGGTCGAATGCGGACTCTCCAAGTACGAAGAAGTCGATCTTGAACATGGATTCGAGATGGATGGCGTTGAAGCTCCGATGGTCTCGGATCGCCTCGCGTATCGCGTCGCGGCTCATGTAGAAGTCGCCTTCGAGCCGGGAAGCCAGTGCTTCAACCTCGTCCGAGCGAAGCTCGACGACGAGATCAGCGTCACGGGTGCTTCGCGCCTCGCCATAGGCCGAACTCGCGAACGAACCGCCGATGACGTAGGCAACGCCCAGCTCGTCCAGCACCTGCACGACTCGCCGGAGGACTTCAGTCGGAGCCGTGGCCAAGCGGCTCTCCGGAGCGGGAATCCCGCGCCCGCCGGGCGGCCAGGACTTGCGGGCCGAGGTCGGGGCCGAGGATCAGCTCGTAGAGTCGTGCATCGATCTCGTCCGAGTTCGCTTCCGGATGACGCGTCCTCAGGCCCGATCGAGCGAGCGATCGAACGAGATCGCATTGCTCGTCGACCATGAGCCACTTACGCCCGATGGGCGCCCGGCGCAGCAACTCGACCATGACTCGATCCGCCTCGAGACTCGTGTCGCGGGAGAAGATCATGGAGCGAGTTTGTCGCGGCCGCTCGCGCGGCGCAAGCGCCCCGTGCCATGAAGTAGAGTGCCCCCCATGGCGATCGCACCCGGAACTCGAATCGGCCCGTACCAAGTCGTCGCGCTGCTCGGTACGGGCGGCATGGGTGAGGTCTACCGCGCCAGCGATCCCCGGCTGGGCCGCGACGTCGCGATCAAGGTGCTGCCGGAGTCCGCGCGGACGAGCGCCGACCACGGCGCGCGCTTCGAGCGCGAGGCCAGGCTGCTCGCGTCGATCAACCACCCGAACATCGCGACCATCCACGGGCTCGAGGACCTCGCCGGATCGAGTGCGATCGTGATGGAGCTGGTGGACGGCCCGTCGCTCGCCGACCTCATTGCGCGCGGACCGATGAGTCTCGCCGAGACTGTGCGAATCGCAACCCAGATCGCCGACGGCCTGAGCAGCGCCCACGCGCGCGGCATCGTCCACCGCGATCTGAAGCCGGCGAACGTGCGACTCGCTCTCGACGGCCGGGTCAAGATCCTGGACCTCGGTCTTGCCAAACTGGTCACGGGTGATTCGGCGACGGATCACACGGCGCCGGAGGACGCGGACACGCTCGCCGTCGAGACGCGCGAGGGGACCGTGCTGGGCACCGCGGCCTACATGTCGCCCGAGCAGGCGGTCGGAGCGCCGGTCGATACGCGCACGGATGTGTGGGCGTTCGGCGCCCTGCTGTTCGAGATGCTGAGCGGCCGGCGCGCATTCCCCGGCCGTACGATCGCCGACACGCTCAGTGCCGTTCTGCGCGGCGCGGTCGATTGGGATGCGATGCCGTCCAGCGTTCCTCGGGAGGTCAGGAGCCTCATCGAGCGGTGTTTCGTGCGCGACACTTC
>JANLWK010000381.1:0-2507 GCA_031364505.1 Candidatus Eiseniibacteriota bacterium
GGCATCGCGCCTCTGCTCGCGCTCGGTCACGTGCTTGCGGCGGTGCTCGTCCATCGACGCGCGGCGGCCGCGCGTGCGGTCCGTGATCCGGGCCTGCTCGACTCGCTCGACCGGGCGCGCGCCGCCGTGCGCTGTGATGCCCCCATCGCGTTGCGGTCGAGCCGTCATGCACGCGTGCCGTTCGTGACCGGGCTCATCCGCCCGACGCTGATCCTGCCCGATGAGGCGACCGAATGGGAGGACGCGCGGCTGCATGCGGTGTTCCTGCACGAAGCCGGGCACGTCGCCCGCGGCGACGGATGGACGCTGCTGCTGGCGCGCGCGGCGACGACGCTGGCGTGGTTCCACCCGCTGGCCTGGTCGCTCGCCCGCACCGCGCACCGCGAGTGCGAGCGCGCCTGCGACGATCTCGTGCTCGCCGCCGGCGTGCGTCCGTCGGACTACGCCGAGGAACTGCTGGCGGTCGCGCGTGCCGCGGGGCATCTCGCCGCGTGGCACGCCGGTTCGCTGGCGATGGCGCATCCCCGGCAGCTCGAGGGCCGGCTGCTCGCGATCCTCGGCGCCGACACGCGCCGGTCCCCGCTCACGCCCCGCGCGGCCGCGATCACGACCGTGGCGACGCTCGCCCTGCTGATCCCGCTGACGTCTGTGCGCGTGGTCGCGGCCCCGGGATGCCTCGGGGCCAGCTCGGCGTGCGACCCGTCGAGCGACACGGCGTGGGGCACGGAGTCGGCCGCGGTGCCGGCAACGCCCGAGACTCCCGACGCGCCCGCCTTCGAAGGCGAGGAGCCGGTCCTCGCAATTCCGGCGATTGCGGAGCCCCGGGGACTCGGCAGCGCGGGCCGGCGCCTCACCGATCCGGACGGGCCACTCGCGGCCGTCACGCGATTCGCGAGCGAGCGCTCGCACTCCGGTGAGGAGTGGTTCGACGCCGCGCGCGAGCGCTACCACGCTGGCCGGTACGCCGAGGCCGCCGAGTTCTACGAACACGCCGCGAGCGCCGGCTACCGGGCCGGGACCGCGTGGTACAACGCCGGCTGCTCGTTCTCGCTCGACGGCCAGACCAATCGCGCGCTCGGCGCCCTGCGGCACGCGATCGACGAAGGCTTCGACGACCCCGCCAAGTTCCAGGCCGACGAGGACCTGAACCCGCTGCGCCGCGAGGCCCGGTTCAAGATGATGATCGGGGAGCTGCTCGATTCGGATTCCGGCGAGACCTCGCGCAATGCCGCCGTGAGGAAGTACGAACGGCTCGTCCGCGCCGGTGCCCCGGAGCCGAACGAACTGCGTTCGGCCGGCATCGACCTGATGCGTTCGGGCGAGCCGCGGCTCGCCGTCGAGGCGTTCACCCGCCAGTACGCGCAGGACTCGAGCGCCTCGTCGCTGTACAACACGGCCTGCGCCCTGGCCATCGGCGGCCGCACGAAGGAGGCGCTGGCAATGCTCGAGCGCTCGATCCGCGCGGGCTCGGCCGACGGCGACGACCTGAACGACGACCCCGATCTGTTCGCGCTGCACGATCGCCCCGAGTTCGCGTCCCTCGTCCGGCTCGCCGACGACCTGTCGCTCGACACCGGCAACTGGAACGACGACGACGAAGGCCCGTGGCGCTCGCAGGTCGGGCGCTACGAGCGCGTCGCCAATGACCATCCGGACATCGGGCGCGCGTGGTTCAACCTGGGCTTCGTCCAGTTGCGCGCCGGACGGCCGGGCGACAGCCGCACCTCGTTCCTGCGCGCACTCGACCTCGGGTACCGCCGCGGCACCACGTCCTACAACGTGGCCTGCGCCTCGGCCCGCTCGGGCGACAAGGACGACGCGATCCGCTGGCTGGAGCGTTCCGAGGCCGCCGGACTCGAGATCGGCTCGATGGCGCCGTGGGACGACGATCTCGCGTCACTGCGCGGCGACGCCCGCTTCCGTTCCATGAAGACCCGCTGGGAACGCACGCACCACGGCGACAAGTCCTGGCGCGAGAAGAGCCGGGACGAGAAGCGCAAGGACCGGGAGCGCATCCGCAAGAGCAGCTGATCCCTCTCGGCCCGCTTGCATTGCAGGGAGCCGGGACGCCTTCGGGGCGCGGTCGCCGCCCCGCCGGGCGTTCCGGCTTCGGCGTTGTGGGGAGTGCCGCGGATGGATCTAACATGACGGCATGGACTCGGGACTCCCCCGCCTCTCGTCGCGCCGGACGTTCTGTGTCGTAGGCACACAAAAACCAACGCGTCGATGTGATCCGACGGTTCGTCTGTCGGACATGGCATCAACGCGTCGGTTTTTCGACGGTCAGCGGGCGTGGGTTCGGTGCCTACGCCTTGCTGCTGCTGCCGCGGTTCGTCAGCGCGATCACGACGACGAGGAACACCGCGACTCCGACCCAGATGATCCAGTTGCCGTACCAATGCGTGGTCGTCGTCGACGTCGTCGCTGTCACGTCTCCACCGGTGCTCGTCTGTGCGAACGCGAGCGCGCCGAACATGAGTGACGTCAGCGTCGTAGCGGCCGCGGTC
>JANLWK010000385.1:0-10103 GCA_031364505.1 Candidatus Eiseniibacteriota bacterium
GAGAACCGGTAGGCTCCGACCCCGAGCCAGCGCAGCCGGTCGACGTCGTCACGCCACCGGTGATAGTGGTCGCAGGCGATCTCCGAGTCCGAGCCGTCCACGATCGATCCCGGAACGGTGGCGAAGCGATCCCAGATCGACTCGCCGCGCCCGTCCTCGCGAACCGCCCCTTCGATCTGCTGGGCGGAGGTGGCGACCCCCCACAGGAAGTCGCTCGGAAGCCCTTGTGGGTTCATCGGTCACTCCTTGCGCGCCGGCACGGCGGGCGGATACAGGTGACAGCGCACGGAGCGATCCCCCAGTGCGCGCGGTTCCGGGTCCGACCGGCGGCAGAGGTCCATCCGCTCGGGGCAACGCGACACGAACGGGCAGCCCGTATGCACGGGACCGTCGCGGGCGTCCTGCGCGGGTGCGGGAAGGGCGGCGCGACGATCGGTGTCCGCGATCGACGCGAGCAACGCGCGCGTATAGGGGTGGGCCGGCGACGCGACGATCTGCGCGCTCGGTCCGTCCTCGACGAGGCGGCCGCGGTACAGCACGAGGATCCGGTCCGCAAGATAGCGGGCCGAGGCGAGATCGTGCGTGATGAGCAGGATCGAGAGTCCGCGCTCGTGCTTGAGCTGGCGGAGCAGGTTGAGCACGCCCATGCGAATCGATACATCGAGCATCGAGGTCGGCTCGTCGGCCACGAGCAGGTCCGGAGCGACGGCGAGCGCGCGCGCGATGGCCACCCGCTGGCGCTGGCCCCCGGAGAGTTCGTGCGGATAGCGCGCGATGAACTCCTCGGCCGGGTGGAGCCCGACCGTACGCAGCAGGTCGAGCACCCTCGCGCGGAGTTCGGGCCGGGAGATCCTGCCCCGCCGCGGCGGCGCATCGGATCGCGCGGCAGCGGCGGACGCCGAGGCATGCCGCACGAGCGGCCGTTCCAGGTGGTGGCCGACATCGTGCGCCGGATTCAGCGCGCCATGCCGCAACAGCGGCCGCTCCAGGTGGTGACAGACGCTGTGCACCGGATTGAGCGAGCCGAAC
Source organism: Candidatus Eiseniibacteriota bacterium (assembly GCA_031364505.1). Classification (GTDB taxonomy): domain Bacteria; phylum Eisenbacteria; class RBG-16-71-46; order RBG-16-71-46; family RBG-16-71-46; genus JANLWK01. The sequence goes on from JANLWK010000385.1 coordinate 1,030, forward strand.
GGGTCCTGGAATACCATCTGAACGCGCCCGCGATAGGCGAGCGAGGCGCGGCGCGGTTCGCTCGACAGCACGTCCTCACCCGACAGGCGGATCTCACCGCGGTCCGGAGTCTCCAGCCGGAGCAGGATCCGGGCGATCGTGCTCTTGCCGCTGCCGGACTCCCCCACGAGGGCGACGGCCTCGCCGCGGCCGATCCTGAAACTGACGTCGCGCGCCGCGCAGACATGGGTGGCCCGTGCGAACATCTTCTTGCGGGAGAACGTCTTTCCCAGATCGCGGACCTCCAGCAGGGACACCCCGGAAGCGACGGAATCGCCGTGCGTCATCGCAGGGCCATTTCGGGAAAGAAATACTTTGTTCGCATTACGAACATAGTCTAGGATTCTCCTGAACCTGTCAAGGGAATCGGGCGCATTGGAACCCGACTCCGCAGGCAGGCCCGCTCGAGAACACGACGTCCCCGGGCCGCCACGACCCGATCAACCAGGAGGTTGGTGACATGATGCGTCGATTGACCACAGCCCTCGCAGCGGCCCTCCTGCTGCTCGCTCCCGCGGCGAGCCGGGCCAACCTGCTGGCCTACAGCCAGGACTTCGAGACCCTCGTCCTGTCGGACCCCGCCGCGCTGTCGAGTGACGGATGGCTCGTGTACGGCAACGTGTTCAGCCTCGACCATTCCATCTTCTACTACGGCTACGGCCCGTTCCCCGCACCGAACCCCGGCGGCGGGTTCTCGGCGATCGACGCCGGTCAGGGTGGGCTCCCGCAGGGCGCGCAGCAACTGAGCATCTACAGCGACTACAACAACCTCGACCATGCCAACGGCAGGCTCATCGAGTCGAATGTCTTCCACGAGCAGACGATCGCGGCCGCCAACACCGGCACGAAATGGAGCTTCGTGTTCGACGCCAAGCTCGGCAACCTGACGTCTCCGAGCACCGCGCTGGCCTTCATCAAGACGCTCGACCCCGCCCACGGCTACGCCCTGACCAACTTCATCACCGTCGACATGACCGCGATTCCGGCGAGTTGGGCCCAATATGCGCTGTCGATCGACGTCGTCTCGGGACTCGCCGGCCAGATCCTGCAGTTCGGCTTCGCGAACACGACGACGAACTACGTCTCGTCCGGTGTCTTCTACGACAACATCCTCTGGGGCCAGTCGGGCATCCTCGACGTCGCCGGCGGGCCGAGGCCGAAGACGCTCGAGCTGCGCTCGGCGGCTCCGAATCCGTTCACGAGCTTCACGCGCGTCGATTTCACCCTGGTCTCGCGCGGCGACGCCGACATCAGTGTCTACGACATCGCCGGGCGCCACGTGGCAACGCTGTTCCACGGCCCCGCGGATGCCGGTCCGCACGCGGCCACCTGGGACGGACGCTCCGCCGACGGCCGGCTCGCGCCCACGGGCGTGTATCGCTGCGTGCTCCGAACGGCCACCGGCCGCGAGGCGAAGAACCTGGTCCTCAATCGCTGATGCGACACACCTCGAGTCCGCTCACCGCGATCGCGTTCATGCTCACCCTCGCGGGTCCGGTCTCCGCCCAGTGCATGCTCGCGAATCCCAGTTTCGAGGTGTCCGGCTCGGCGGGATCGGTGTTCGGCGGCTGGAACCAGTTCGGGCCGGTCGGGAGGTCGACCACGGCGGCCCACGGCAGCGCCTCCGCCCGCGTCACCGGGCCGAACACCGGGACGTGGAACGTGTCCGGCTACTGGCAGCCCATGGACTGCGCGCCGGGCCAGCAGTGGTCGGCCTCCGTGTGCGTGCTGAATCCCTCGGCGAATCCGCTGACGGGCGGCTCGCAGGCCATTCTGAACATCGAATGGCGCAATGCCGGCGGCGGCCTGATCTCCTACGAGTCCCACGCGGCCGCGGACGCCTTGACGCCGCGGGACGTGTGGACGTTCGTCACGGTCCAGAGCCAGGCGGCGCCGCCCGGCACGGCCTCGATCCACTTCGTGCTCGGCGCGTTGCAGGGCCCGACGGATCCGACGCCCACGGTCCTGTTCGACGCCGCGACGTGCGTGAACCTCGGCCCGCCCACACACGAAAGCCTGCAGTGGAACGATTTCCCGGGCGGCCGAACCGTGAGCTTCGGCGGCCGGACGTGGCGCGTCAAAGGCCCCGGCTACTACGGGCCGGGTCCCAGCCTCTTCGACAACAGCAACGCCGCGGTCTCGGTCGATGCCGCCGGACGGCTGCACCTGACGATCCACAAGATCGGCGGTTCCTGGTACAGCAGCGAGGTCGCGCTCGAGGACGCGCTGGGGTATGGCGACTACATCTTCACCACGCGCGGACGCCCCGACCCGCTTGATGACAACGCCGTGCTGGGGCTGTTCCTGTGGGAATACGGACCCTGCTACGCCTACGAATTCCTGTGGTGGAATCCCTATAACGAGATCGACATCGAGTTCAGCCGCTGGGGCACTCCCGGCAACACGAACGCGCAGTTCGTGGCCCAGCCCTACGACGCCGGGGGCAATCTCCATCGCTTCAACGTCGCCGCCGGCGACACGGAGCTGACCAGCCACGCGATGCGGTGGCTGCCGCAGCGCGTCGAGTACCGCAGCTGGCGGGGCGGCCCCGACGCCGAATCGCCGTCGAACATGATCGCGTCCTGGACCTACACGGGAGCGCACCTCCCGCGGCCGGAAGCGCCGCGCGTGCACCTGAACCTGTGGCAGCTGGCGCCCGCCACGGCCGCCCAGGAGGTGGTCTTCGACGCGTTCACGTTCCGTTCCGCCTGCGCGTCCGGCATCTGCGGCGTGCTCGCCGTGGAGCCGCCGACCGCATCGCCCGCGCCGCCCGCGCCCGCCGCATTGCTGGCCGCCGCGACGCCCAACCCGTTCACGTCCGAGACCCTGATCCACTTCTCCGTGCCCGCTCGATGTGACGTCGATCTCGCGGTGTTCGACGTCACGGGGCGGCGCGTCTGCCGGCTGATCGGCGGCGCCGTCGGCGCCGGCGAGCATGCCGTCCGGTGGAACGGGCGGAACGATGCCGGCGGGCCCGTGCCGCCGGGTGTCTACCTCTACCGGCTTCGCGCCGCGGGCATCACGGATACGAAGCGAGTGGTCGTCGTCGAATGATCCCGGTTGGAGGAACCGCGTCCACGCCATGGACCGGCGCTGCGCCGGCGGCCGGCATCGACCCGGCCCTGCCGGCCGGTGAGATCGTGACGCTCGACGGCGAGGCGTACGTCCGCATCAGCGCCGTCGATCAGTTGGCGCCCTTCCTGATCAACCTTGCGACCGACACCGACCTGTGGATGTTCATCTCCTCGTCGGGCGGGCTCACCGCGGGCCGCCGCGATCCGGACGGCGCGATCTTCCCGTACGAGACGGTCGACAAACTGCACGTGAGTCTCCATCACACCGGGCCTGTCACCCTGGTTCGCACGCGGCGCCCGGGACTCCCGCCCCTGCTGTGGGAGCCGCTCGCGTCCGCGGCGGCCGCTAGCGGAACCGTCGAGCGATCGCTCAGCAAGAGCACGACGGGCAATCGGCTGGTGTTCGAGGAAATCGATCACGAGGCTCAACTGGCGTTCCGCGCCCGCTGGGCCGGGAGTGACGAGACGGGCTGGGTTCGCACTTGCGCGCTCACGAACCTGGGGCGGGAGCCGGTGACGCTGTCCGTCCTCGACGGCATGCGCAACGTGCTTCCGAGCGGCGCGCCGCTGGCGCTGTACCAGCACTCGAGCTGCCTCGTGGACGCCTATAAGCGTGTCGACGTCGACCCCGCATCGGGTCTCGCGATCGTGTCGCTGACCGCGCGGATCAGCGATCGCCCGGAACCGGCCGAGGCGCTGCGCGCCAACACCGTCTGGTGCCTCGGACTCCCCGGCGCCCGCGTGGCGCTGTCGCTCCGCGCGCTCCAGGATTTCCGCCGCGGGGCTCCGCCACGCGACGAACGCCTGCTCACGGGGCAGCGCGGGAACGTGTTCGCCACCGCGACGGTGACGTTGCAGCCGGGCCAGCCGATCGAGTGGCACTTCGCCGCCGACGCCGCGCGCAGCCACGTCGAGATCGCGCGGCTGCGCGCCCGGCTGCGGCAGCCCGAGAGCGTGGCCGCGTGGATCGAGGACTCGCTCCGCGCCGCGAACGAGAACCTGCGACGCATCGTGGGCAGCAGCGACGGCATCCAGCTCACCGGACGGGCCCGGGATTCGGCTCATCATTTCGCCAACGTGTTGTTCAACAATCTCCGCGGCGGCGTGTTCGTCGAGCACTACGCGTTCCCCAAGGCCGACCTCCTCGCGTTCCTCGAGTCACGCCATCGAGGCGTCGCGGTGCGGCACGCCGCGTTCGTCGCGGCGTTGCCGGATCGGCCGACCGTATTCGACCTCTACCGTGGCGCCGAGGACACCGGGAACCCCGATGTCCGCCGGCTGTGCTTCGAGTACCTGCCGCTGTACTTCGGCCGCCGTCACGGCGATCCGAGCCGGCCGTGGAACCGCTTCTCCATCACCGTCCGGAATCAGGACGGCCGCCAGGCGTTGAACTACGAGGGGAACTGGCGCGACGTGTTCCAGAATTGGGAGGCGCTGTCGCTGAGCTTCCCAGGATTCCTCCCCGGCATCATCGCGAAGTTCGTCAATGCCTCGACGGTCGACGGCTTCAATCCCTACCGGATCACGCGCGACGGTGTCGATTGGGAGGTGCTCGATCCCCGCGATGCCTGGAGCGGAATCGGGTACTGGGGCGATCACCAGATCGTCTACCTGCTCAAGCTGCTCGAATCCATGCGGCGGCATGCTCCCGGCGGCCTCGAGAACCTGCTGGGCCAGGAGATCTTCAGCTACGCGGATGTCCCCTATCGCCTCAAACCCTACGCCGAGATGCTCGCGCATCCCCGGGCCACGATCGCGTTCGACCGTGCGCGCGCGGCAAGCATCGCGGCCCGCGTCGCGGAGATCGGGCAGGACGGCAAGCTGGTTTGCAGCGCGGATGGAACGGTCTATCACGCCAGCCTGATCGAGAAGCTGATCGTCCCCGCGCTTTCCAAGCTGTCGAGCCTCGTGCCCGGCGGCGGGATCTGGATGAACACCGAGCGCCCCGAGTGGAACGACGCGAACAACGCGCTGGTCGGCAACGGGCTCTCCGTGGTGACGCTCTGCTACCTGCGGAGATATCTGTGCTTCCTCGAGGAGCTGCTGGCCGCGGTCCCCGAGGCGAGCGTACCCGTGTCCGTGGAGGTCGTGGCCTGGCTGCGGCGCGTCGCGGGAGTGCTCGGGCGGCATCGCGGAGCCCTCGTCGCGGATCGCCTCGACGACGGCGTCCGCAAGCAGGTCATGGACGACCTGGGAGTCGCGTTCTCCCAGTATCGCGATCGTGTGTACGACGGCGGGTACTCCGCGAAACAGCCGCTCGGCGCCGGAGAGGTGCGCGCCTGGTGTCGCGCGGCGTGCGAGGTCATCGACCGGACGATCCACGCCAGCCGTCGTGAGGACGGGCTCTACCACGCCTATCACGTGCTCGGGATCAGCGCCGACGGGACCCGGGCGACGATCCAGCCGCTCGAGATCATGCTCGAGGGGCAGGTGGCGGCGCTGAGTTCGGGGCTCCTGGGCGCAACGGAGGCGGCGGAGTTGGTGACGCGCCTGTTCGAGAGCACGCTGTACCGACGCGACCAGAACAGCTTCCTGCTGCAGCCGGACCGGGCGCTGCCCACATTCCTCGAACGCAACCGGATTCCCGAGCCGGGGGCGGCCGGGGTCGCGCTCATCGACGAACTACTGGCGGCCGGGAACACGGCGATCGTGGAGCGAGACGCCGACGGCGTGCTGCGCTTCCATGCGGACTTCAGCAACTCGCGAGACCTCGCCGCCGCACTCGACCGGCTGGAGCGCGAGGAGGGCTGGGCCGTTTCCACGGCACGCGACCGGCGAGCGCTGGTCGACCTGTTCGTCGAGGTCTTCGGGCATCGCACGTTCACCGGGCGCTCCGCCACCATGTTCGCATACGAAGGCCTGGGCTGCGTCTACTGGCACATGGTCTCCAAGCTGCTGCTCGCCGTGCAGGAGGTCGCGTGGCGCGCGCACGAGCGCGGCGAGGCGCCGCCCGCCCGCCAGGCGCTCGCGCGGCACTACTATCGGATTCGCAGCGGACTGGGATTCGAGAAGTCGGCGCAGGTCTACGGCGCCTTCCCCACCGATCCGTACTCGCACACCCCCGCGCACGCGGGGGCGCAGCAACCGGGCATGACCGGGCAGGTCAAGGAGGAGATCCTGACCCGTTTCGGCGAGCTGGGGGTGCGGGTGCGCGAGGGTATCGTGGGCTTCGAGCCGCTGCTGTTGAAGCCGGACGAGTTCCTCGACGAACCCGGCGCCTATCGATACTTCGACATCGCCGGCGCTCCGCGGGTGGTCCACGTTCCCGCGGGAGCCCTCGCGTTCTCCTACTGCCAGGTGCCGGTCGTCTACCAGCGCACCCGGGACGAAGGTTGGGTCCGGGTCACCACCGCCCGCGGCGTCGCGACCGCGCGGGCGGGCGGCTGGCTCGGCGCCGCCGACAGCGAGGCGCTCCTCGCGCGGCGCGGCGGGATCGAGCGCATCGAGGTGGGGATTCCGGAGCGCATTCTCTTCGCCGGCTAGGGCCGCCGCGGTCCACGAGGAGCCGCGCCGCCGGCCATCGCGGCCTTCGGCGTCCGGTCGGCGCGATAGAGCCCCCAGTGCTTCTCGACCTCGTCCGGGTGCTCGCCGCCCTTCCAGCTCTCATCGAAGGCCTCGAAGTAGAACGACGGCACGCGCTCGCGCCGCACCCACTCGACGAACGCGGATCGGAACACCGCCTGCGCGTCCTCGCCCAGGCGTCCCTTCATGAGCTTGGCCTGGTCGCCGGTATCGCCGCGCCGAGTCGCCCAGCCCGCCTCGCCGAGGACGATTGTCATGCCCGGATGTCGCGCCTGGACGTCGGCCAGCGTGGCGCGCGTCCAATCGACGGCCTCGTCGAGCTGCTTCCCGTTCCACAGCGGGTGGGCATGCAGGACGATGACATCGCACTCGCGCGCCACCGCGTCGCTTTCCGGCTTGTTCCAGAAGTTGAAGTCGTCGCCCGTGGCCACGGGCACGCGCGTCCCCGCGCGCACATCGCGCAGGTAGCCGACGAGCACCCCGGGCGGGATCCGGTGATCTGACCAGAAGACCTGGGTCTCGTTGCCGACGCATACCGACGACACGATGCCCGGATGGGCATTCGCGAGCCGGATGGCCGCCTGTACCTCCCGGCGGTTCACCGCCCGCGACTCGGGGAAGCGCGTCACGAGGCCGGTGCTGTCGGGCAACGTCTCCTCGCGGGCGATCCAGGCGCCCAGCATCACGTGCAGATCGAGCCGCTCGTCCCGAATCGTCTGCAGAATCGTCTGCCCCAGCTCGGCGGAGCCATACACGCGGATCGCCCGCCAGTGGCGCGCGATGATTCGGAGGTCCTCGGCGATCTGGTCCCGGCTCGGTGTCGCGCCGCCGGGACGCTGCCCGTCCCGGTGCGGCCCGTAGGCGACTCCCTCGCCGATCCACCGCCCGTCCGCGTCGAGATCGAGGGGTCTGCGAACGATGGGGGCCGGTCGCGCCGGTCGAGTGGCGCGGTCGCCGGGGCCCGACGTGCCGGAACCGTTCGCCGCACAACCCGCCAACGCGCCCGCTGCCAGCAGAGCCATACCGATCCGTCGAATCATGAGGCGTTCCATGCTAGTGCCCGACTTCTTGACGGTTGTTGCCAACGTTGAGGAACGCGGTCTCATCGTCGTGGACGTAGTCGTCGTCCGCCCTCGCGTCACGCGGTGATCGCCACCTTCAGCACGCCGTCGCGCTGGTGTCCGAACAGGTCGTACGCCTCCTCGATACGGTCGAGCGTGAACCGATGCGTGACGAGCGGGGTGAGGTCCGCGCGGCCGGAAGCCAGGACGTTCATGAGCCGGCGCATGCGCTCCTTGCCGCCGGGGCACAGGGTCGTCACGACGGTGTGGTCGCCGAGCCCGGCCGCGAACGCATCGAGCGGCAGCGTGAGCTTGCCGGAGTAGACGCCGAGGCTGGACAGAATGCCGCCGGGCTTGATCACGCGCAGGCAGCTTTCGAACGTGGGCTGGGTGCCCAGCGCCTCGATCGCCACGTCGACGCCGCGACCGTTCGTGGCCTCGAGAATCGCCTTCACCGGATCCTGTGCGGTGTAGTCGATCGTCGTGTCGGCGCCGAGACGCCGCGCCATCGCGAGCCGCTCGGGCAGGCCGTCGACGGCGAAGACGTGCGTGGCCCCGGCCAGCTTCGCGCCGATGGTAGCGCACAGGCCGATCGGACCCTGCGCGAACACGGCCACGGTATCGCCGATGCGGATGCGGCCGCTCTCGGCGCCGCCGAACCCCGTGCTCATGATGTCCGGGCACATGAGCACCTGCTCGTCGCTGAGCGCATCGGGAATCGGCGCGAGGTTCGCCATGGCATCGGGAATGAGCACGTACTCAGCCTGGCAGCCGTCGATCGTGTTGCCGAGCCGCCAGCCGCCCATCGGCCGCCCGCCACACTGGGAGCGGTGTCCGTCGAGGCAGCTGTGACACTGGCCACACGGCGTGATCGCTCCGGCGATCACGCGCTGCCCGATCGTGTATCCCGTGACCGCCGCCCCGAGCTCCTCGATCACCCCGACGGGCTCGTGCCCAATGGTGAGACCGCGCGCGACGGGGTATTCGCCCTTGAGAATGTGGATGTCGGTGCCGCAGATCGTGGTCGTGGTGACGCGCAGCAGCGCGTCGCGAGGTCCGACGTTCGGGACAGGCTTCTCCTCGAGAACGATGCGACCCGGTTCCACGAATACGGCCGCCTTCATCGTGCGGCTCCGGGGCCGCGTCGCGGGCGTCGTGAGTCTCGGATCGTGCTGGGTCGGAGCGTTGGAAGCCATCGGTGGAGTCCTTTCTTCATGCCACGGAATCGGGCTGCGCCGTCGAGGGGTCGCAACTCTCGTTCCGGTGATTGCAGTATGGCACGAACGCAGCCAGACGGCGTCGGCGCCGGGTGTTCCTCCCTGACGGTTGTGGGTCGGCTTCGACACCAACCAACCCTGGGACTCCACAACTAGCGGTA
>JANLWK010000387.1:0-6015 GCA_031364505.1 Candidatus Eiseniibacteriota bacterium
GGCGACGCGCGAACGCTCGTTCAGCACGGCGACACCCGCTACGGGCTGATCGTCTCGGAGCCGTCGAACCCCTGGATGGCGGGCGTGAACAACCTGTTCACCGTCGATTTCTATCGCCTGGTGCGCTCGCGCCTCGAGACCCGCGGCGTGTTCTGCCAGTGGATCCAGCTCTACGAACTGACGCCGGCCACGCTCGCCTCGATGCTCCGGTCGTTCCTCGCGGTGTTTCCCGATGGGCACGCGTTCGTCGTGTGGAGGGACGAAGATCTGCTGCTCGTCGCGGGGCCCCCGAGCGCGAGCCTGTCACTCGACCGGCTCCGCAGCACGGCCGCGCGCGCAATGCTCGCACGTGCCCAGGTCGCGTCGCCGGAGGACCTGGCCGCCTACTACTCCGGTCCTTTCGCGTCGCTCGAGCCGCTCACGCGCGGCGCTCCGTTCAACCGGGACGATCGGCCGATCGTCGAGTACCGCGCCCCCCGCGACCTCGTGATGGCGCGCGCTCATGGCGAGCCGCCGGCCGCCACGTTGCTCCCGTTCGCCGGGTCGCGGCCGGCGGGACCGCTCTATGCCGCGTGGCCCGAGGAGGTGTGGCTCGAAGCGCGCGGCCGCTACTTCGTGGATCGCGGGTTGCCCGAGCGCGCTGCCGAGACCGCGCGCGCCGCGGCCGCGGCCGGGTTCCCCGACGCCGGCCGGCGGCTGACTGAGGCGGCGAACGACGCCGCGCGCCGGGCGCGCATCCTCGCCGCGCTCGACCGCGCTCGCGAGGCGTCGCTCGCCGGGCGGACCGAGGAGGGCCTCCGGATTCTCGAGGCCGCGGCGCATGCCGACCGGAGCGATCCGTTCGTGTGGCCGCTGCTGGCCAACCAGCAGCGCATCGCAGGGCACCTGGCGCGCGCCGAGTCCACGCTAGCGTCCGCGCCAGCGACCGACGAGGACGCCGCCCGCGCGCAGGCCGCGATGGTGCGCGGGCACATCGAAATGGACCGGTCCCGGCCGGACGCGGCGGCGCCGCACTTCCGCGCGGCCGAGCGCCTGCAGCCCGATCTCGCGGAGTACTATCTGCTCGAGGCGGAAGCGCTGCGCGCCGCCGGCAACCTGCCGGCCGCGCGCGAGGCGCTGCGGCGAGGTCTCGAAGCGCAGCCCGGCAACGCCGAGATGAAGCGTGCCCAGGCCGCGTTGGAGGGTCGATGATGTCCGGCGGACGAATGCGGTGGTCGGGCCCGCCGCGCTCGAGCGCTACGATGCCGGCGACGTGGCGCTGGTGGCGCCGCACTTCACGCAGATCTGGCGGCGCCTCCCGGACGCGGACTTCGTGGCGCCCGGCGTCGATTCGTTGAACGAGATCACGGCCGGAGCCGCGCGCATCGAACTGTGCATGGAGGATCTCCAGCAGGACTCGCGTGTCGACACCGTGTGGGCCTCGATTCGTGCCCCACTGCGCGCCGAGCGCTATCCGCTCGTGTGCCGGATGTACTTCAGCAGCATGGGCTCGGGCGAACTGATCCGCATGTGGCTCGCGCCGGACGCGCAGTCGCTGCGGAACGCACCCACCGTGCGCGCCGCCGTGACCCACGCGCTGGGCGCGTCGCAGGGCGGCGCGCTGTGTGACGAGCTCGATCGCCTGCTCGCCACGCGACGCGTTTACGTCGCGGAGCGTCGACCCGATCTGTCGAACCTCGGCCGCTGAAGCGAATCAGCGCGCTTGATTCCACTCCGGTAGTACGACGGTTCGTGCCCCGGCATTGATGAGGGCTTGCACGAGCATCGTGACCTGATCTTCGCGAAGATTGGGTCCGAGAGTGTCCAACCCCGTGACAGTGATCGAAGGCCTGATCAGCGTCTGACGTGAAACGCTCTGTTGGATCGCGTGCCTCAGGAAGGCCTCGAGTGCCCAGGCACGCTCGACGCCGGGTGGCAGACTCCCGAAGAGGTCCATGCGCATCTGGCCCGCCGACCCGGCTGGCACTTCCCCTACCGCGAGCACGCTGTAGCCGGTGTCCGCAGGCTCGACGTAGAGATAGGTGGCGAGCGACACCGAGGTGGCCCCGTTGGTGATCGTGAATGACTTCGGAGTCATCTGGATCGAAAGCTCGGGGGCGAATCGTCTCAAGAGGGATGTCAGCATGTCTCGGCCATCAGGCCGGCGAGGGCGGGTATCGCTCGCCTATGGCTTCACGGCCGATCGCACGACGAGCAGCTGGATTTCGAACAGCAGCCTGGCGTTCGGCGGGATCTGCGGCGGCCGTCCGTCCGCTCCGTAGGCCAGTTCGGGCGGGATTCCAAGTTGGCGCCTTCCACCGACGCGCATGCCCGGGACACCGAGATCCCATCCGCGGATGACCTCGCTCATCCCGAGCGTGAAGTGGAACGGGCCTTCGAAGTGGTCGTATGAGCTGTCGAACTGGGTGCCATCTTCGAGCCGTGGTCGTTCACCCCCGGCGCTCCCCGTTTAGCGTCGGCTGCGAAGCCGGGCCTCGCCGACAGGCCCAAAACCCATGCGATGAAGCAGAAACGGAGTGTTCCCAATAGCAATCTGCCCACGTGCGGCCTCCCAGGGTAATGGGGAGGCACGAGTCTACGCAGCGCATTACTCCGAAGCCAAGTGAAAGTTGTGAGCCCGATGCGCCTACAGCCGAGTTCCGAAGAAGTTCGCGCGGCACGGTCGAACCGGCTCGCTGAACTGTGTTCGACTCACCGAGACAGGAGGACCATCCGGGTGATGAACGTGCGGCCGTCGGCCGTCATGCGACGGCGATTACTCGTCCAGGTCCTCATCGTCCACCCGCTGGCCCCGCAGCCTGGGGATGGACGGCGCGCGGTCGATCGAGAGCTTGAGGTCGGCGTCGGCGAGTGAGCGAACGCGGATCTCGGTCAGCGTGGCGCGCACGCCGATGACGCTCGCCTGGGCGATGTGGCCGCTCAGGCGCGTGCCGCGAGCCGGAAGCTCGCGATTGATGCCGGTCTCGGCGAGGTCCGCGAGCTTGCGCACCACCGCCGAGTCGGGAAGCCGGGCTCGCTCGCGCAGGAAGTCGCGAAGCGTCACGTCGTTCAGCCACTCGTAGCTCTGGACGAGGGCATGGGCGGTTCCAATGTCGTAGTCGAGGTCGGGAACGACGATCTGGCGGGCCATCAGGTCGAAGCTCGGAGTCCCCGTGAAGAACAGCCGTCCACGGATCGCGCCGGACAACCGCACGCCGAGTGCCACGCGGCCGCCGCCGATGCCGAAGAGCCGCGCATCGCGGATGACGATCCGTCGGCCGGCCTGCTCGAGACTGCGCCCGATCAGCGCCTTCCGCAGCATCACCGTGGCGACCGGATACGTGAACGACGCGTCCAGGAGCACGCGCGCGCCCTGCCCGACATCGCTCGCGCGCTCGAGCGGCGGCAGGGGGATCGAATCGGGTTTCGGCCGGGGGCCGGTGATCACCCGCGGTGTGGCGACGAGCCGCAGGCTCGCGAATGCCTTCGGCCCATTCGCGCCGATCGCCCCGACCTGCGCCTCCGACGGATGGATCGTCATGTAAACGCTGTCCGCGAGCCGCACCGGTTTCTGGAGACTGCGCCAGATCTTCTCGAACCGCCGCCGCACCGGCCATCGCGCCACCGCCGAGTCGAAGTCGACGAGTTTCTCGTCGAGCTGCTCGTGCGTGATCTCGAGCACGCGCTTCGTGACGTCGATCCGCAGGAACGTGAGCCGGCACCGGTCGCGCGCGCTGTCACTGTAAGCGGTGAGCGAGACGACGCGCGACGCCGTTCTCAGGTTCCAGTCGCGCGTCAGCTCGCCCGTCGACTCCAGCGTCAGCGTCGCGCGCCGCGGCAGCTCGTCGCCCGTGCCGCACGAGGCCGCGACCTCCGGGCCGATCGCGGGGTCGTACCAGACTCTCCCCGAGTACTCGATGTCCGCGGAGATGGTCAGCGTCTGGCCGTTCACGCGGACTCGGAACGGTGACCGGCGGACATGGAAGGAGAAGCTGACGCGCTCGTTCGTGTTGGTGACGATCCGATGGTCGAGATCTCCATAGGTCTTGGGCACCGCCGCTTCCAGCGAGTCGACCGCGGTGCCCAGGTCGTACGTGATCAGCGCGTCGATGATCGAGGCGGGCATCGGCGGCAGCGTGTCCACCGTCTCGGGAATCCGGGCCGGAGGCGGCGCGTCGAGCACGATCGTCATTTCGTTCAAGATGAACACGACGACCGCGGCCACGCCGATGATCGCGACGATGACGAGAAGGATCCTGCGCGTGATCACGGGCGCGTCCCCACGACGAGCGCCTCCATCGCGAAGTACTCGGGCAGTCCCAGGCGGTCGACGTCGGTGGCAGTCGACTTGTTGCGCTCCTCGACGCGCTGCCAGAACTCGCGATCGTCGATGCCGGGGAACGGGGCGCGGTCCTTCTGGCTCTGATGCCGGAAGATGGCGCTGATCTTGAGCCGCAGCTCCTCTTCGGACATCGGCACGAGCACGTCCGCCTCGGCGACGGACCACTCCTGCCAGGCGCCGCGGTAGTACCAGATCTCCGGCGGCTCGCCGGTGTAGCGCGCGAGCGCCAGCGTGATCGCTTCCTGGCACATGCGGTGCGTGCCGTGAGGATCCGACAGGTCGCCGGCCACGAGCACGATCTGCGGCCGGCACTCGTCGAGCAGGGCGCGCACGATCTCGACGTCGCGCTCGCCGATCGGGTCCTTGCGCACCTGGCCGGTGCGGTAGAAGGGCATGTCGAGGAACCGGGCCTGGTCCGGGCGCATGCCCAGCCGCTCGATCGCCGAGATCGCCTCGACCTCGCGGATCCGCCGTTTCAGCGTGAGCACGGCCTCGGCATCCGTCTCGCCCGGCTGCTTGCGTGCGAGCGCGGCCTCGATCTCGTGGATCACGGCGCGCAGGCGCTCGCTGTCGTAGCCGAAGTCACTCGCGGTGCGCCGCATGAAGTCGAGATGCCGGCGCACGTCGTGATCGTGAACGGCGATGTTCCCCGAGGTCTGGTAGGCGACGAGGACCTGGTTCTCGTTCTGCAGCAGCTTGTTGATGATGCCGGCGGCGGAGATCACGTCGTCGTCGGGATGCGGCGAGAAGACGACGACCCGCATGCCCCGGGGGAGCTTGCCGCGGCCGCGGATCTTGGCGCTGAGCGCGTTGAAAACGATGCCGTTCAGCGTCGACGAGGATCCGTGACGGCTCAGCAGCGCGTTCAGCCGGTGCTCGCGGTAGTCGCCGTCGTCGAGCTTGAGGATGGACTTGCCGGTCGCGTGGCTGATCCAGATCACCGCCGCGATCTCGAGCGCGCGGGTCCAATCGATGTCCCCCAGGAGCCACGGCGTGCGCACGGCCGTCAACTCGGCGGCCGCGGCGCTGTCCAGGTGGACCGTCGCTCGAGGGTGCCGCTGCAGGAAGGTGGCCGCCACGGCGGGATCGATATCGCCCTCGACGGCGCGCTTCACGATGGCGGCCTTGTGCTCGCCGGTCGCGACGAGCGCGATCTCGCGAGCCTCGAGGATGGTTCCTATGCCCATCGTGATGGCCTCGACCGGAACGTTCTCGGTGCCGAAGAAATCGGCGGCGGCCGTGCGCCGCGTGATCGTGTCGAGCATGACGAGACGCGTGCGCGAGCCGGCCGAGGAGCCGGGCTCGTTGAACCCGATGTGCCCGGTCTGGCCGATGCCGAGGAGCTGGAAGTCGATGCCGCCGGCATCCGCGATGGCCCGTTCGTAGTCGTGGCAGTGCGCTTCGATCTCGCCGCGCGCGAGATCGCCGCGCGGGATGTGAATGTTCGCGGTCGCGATATTGACGTGATCGAACAGGTGCTCCCGCATGAAGCGGTGATAGCTGTGCCGGTTGTCCGGCGCCATCGGGACATACTCGTCGAGGTTGAAGCTGATGACGTGCGAGCAATCGAGCCCTTCGTCCCGATGCATGCGGATCAACTCGCGGTAGATGCCGATGGGCGTCGAGCCGGTCGCGAGCCCGAGGACGGCCGGCCGGCCGGCGGTGCGACGTTCGCGGACCAGCTCGGCGATGCG
>JANLWK010000403.1:0-3066 GCA_031364505.1 Candidatus Eiseniibacteriota bacterium
CTTGCCCGCGACGGTCATCGTGGCTTCCCCGGGTAGACGAACACGGTCGCGGGGCCGCCGTCGATGTGCGCGCCGGTCGCCTGGTACAGCCCCGCCGCCGGCGCGTTGCCGGCGTCACCGACGACGAACGCCTCCATCAACTGCTCCTTCGCGACGAAATCGCGCACCCACTCCATCAGCTCGCGACCGACGCCCTTCCGCCGGTGCTCGGGCGCCACGTCGACTTCGTAGACGAACATCTGCCGTTTCGGGCGATCGATGCGATCGAGCAAGAAGCACAGCGCGAAGCCCGCAAGCTGCCCGTCGCGCTGGGCGACGACGACGATGTTCGCGGGGTTGGCGAGGAACCGGGTCGCCTGCTTCGCGTCGATCGTGGCCGACTTGAAGCGCAGCGCCAGCTCGATCAGGCGCGTCTCGTCCGCGGGCGAGAGTCGCCGGACGCGCTCGAGAGGCGGGCCGCTCTTCATCGCCCAAGCCGCCAGGTAGGCGCGCCGATCATCGAAGCGACTTCCGTACGACGAGCTTGAGCCCCGACCACACGTCGCTCACGGCGCAGACCTTCACGTCGACGAAGCCCATCGGCAGCGCGACGTCGCGGATCGTGTCCTCGGTGATGTCGGTCGGCACCTTCGACGCCTGCTTCGGCCACGACACCCACACCGTGGCATCGGGCGCCAGCGCCTTGCGGCACGACTTCAGCGTCGTCGTGAGCTCCGTGCGCTTCGTCGCGAACACGTGCACCAGATCCACCGCCGCCGCCGGCTTCGCCGTGAAGCGCACCGCGGGCGGCAGGGGCGCCAGCCACGCGCGGTACTCGCGTGGCGCGCCGAGCGTCGCCACGCTCATGCCCTCCTGGATGCCGAGCTTCTTCGCGAGCGGCGTTCCCGAGTAACCGGCCATGTCGCTGACTCCAGATCGATCGTGTGTGTTGCGAACCTCAAAGCTCAGAACCAGGGCTCGTCGCCCGACGGCCCGTAGATCGACGGCACGTGTGCGCCCACGGCGCGCAGGTACACCGAGAGCTGCCCGCGATGATGGATGCCGTCGTGGAGGAAGTACCACAGGGCCTCGCCCCGCCGCATCTCGCCCATCTTCTTCGGGCCGACCGGCATCGTGACCATGACGTCCATCTCGCCGTCCTGCATCGCGCCGACCTTTCGCGTCGCCTCGTCGCATCCGCGGTCGAATGCCGCGAGCAGGTCCGGCCACGTCGTCGGCATCTCGGGCATCGACCCCGTCGGCGTGATGCCGTCCTTCAGGATGTGATCCACCACCATGTTCCCGAGCGCCAGCGTCCACGCGATCTTCCCGGCCGTCTGACCGTCGGGACTCACCCTGAACTCCATCTTGTCCGCCGGGAACGCGTGCAGCACCTTGCGTGTCGTCTCGTCTTCCCGCCGCTTGATCGTGAGATACACATCCTTCTCCGCCATCGATGCCATGTTCGCTCCTTGTCGAGGACCAAGGGTGTGCTCGGACTCCAACGTCGCGACCCCGAACGATGCGGCCCGTCGCGTGGTTCCTGCAAGCGCAGGGCCACTCGCGAGGTCATGAGTCTCAATGAGACCAGCCTCCATATCGATCAATTGCCGCGGTTTCAAAGGTCGCGATCAATCCCGGCCCCCGACTGACCGATAACTTTGAGGTCCCCACTTACACGACTTCCCCGCCATTTCCGGAGACCCGGCCCTGACTGGACCCATTCGCACCCAGTTGCTCGGCGCGATGATCGTGTTGCTCACGGTCTGCATGTCCGGGCTGCCCGGGCAGAACCCGGGCGGCTCGATGGCCACCGCCGCATTCGGGCGCGGCCCGACCATCGTGCTCGTGCACGGCCTGGGAAGCAGGCCCGAGCACTGGCTGCCGGCCGCGCGCATCCTCGCCCGCCGGCATCGCGTCGTGCTGGTGGAGTTGCCCGGCCACGGCGAGGACGAGCTCGGCCCATTCTCGCTCGACGTCGCGACCGAGGCGCTCGATGCGGCGATCAAGGCCGCCGATCACCGCCCTGTTGTGCTCGTGGGCCACTCGATCGGCGGACTCGTCGCGACGAATGAAGCGCTGCGGCATCCCGAGACCGTGAGACGCCTCGTCATCGTGGAAACCGCTCTCAAGCCACAGGTCGAGGGGGCCGCGCGCGGCGGCATGCTGCGCGCGCTCGATCACGACTACCGCGGCGTGCTGAGCAACGCCTACCGGGCCTTCGGCCGCGACTCCGCGCAGAGCGCGCGACTGCTCGCCTACGCCGCGTCGCTCGACTCCGCGAACATGATGCGCTGGATCCGGCTCGCGCTGACCGCCGACCTGTCGCAGCGCGTGGCGACGCTCGACACTCCGGTGCTCGCCGTGATCAACGACCGCACCTGGCCCTGGGGAGAGCCCTGGCAGGTGACCAGCGATGCGCTGGGTTACACCCGCGTGCCGCGGCTCGAGCCCGAGCGCATCGGCAACTGCGGGCACTTCGTCATGCTGGATCAGCCCCTGATCCTGGCGGTCGCCATCGAGCGATTCATCACCCAGCCCCGGCGGGAATCGCTCGCGCTGCGTTAGCCGTCGCGCCACCACCGCGACGCCGCGGCACCCCGCCGAACGCCCCCGGGCGTGCGTTGCCGCCCGATGCCCCGCTCTCTATAGTCTGTGGGTCCGCCCCATGGGTCCGCTCCATGGGTCCGCCGGGGGGATCCCGGCGCGACGCATTACCCTGGGCCCCCGCTCCACTCACGATCGAAAGAGTCCCAGCCATGGCGAATCTCATCGACGTCCTGTTGTTGCTCGCCCTGCCCGCCTCGGGCAAGTCGGAAGTCCGCCGCTACATGGGCCACCTGACGCCCGAGCAGTGCAAAGACGAGATGCACATGGGCCCAACGGTCCAGCTCGACGACTACCCGTACGTGCACATGATGCGCCGCGTGAGCCAGGAGCTGCGCAAGCGCAACCACGACGGCGTGTTCTTCGACTCCGACGACAAACCCAGGAAGGACCAACGCGACTGGGGCACACTGATCGAGCTGCTGAACGAGGACTTCGACGACCTCGTCGAGCGCCGCAAGGCCCAGGCCCCGTCTGCCG
>JANLWK010000415.1:0-2832 GCA_031364505.1 Candidatus Eiseniibacteriota bacterium
TGCTCGATCAGGTCGAACCCACATCCAGCCAGCCGCCGTGCGGCGGAGGGAGCGTTGTCGGAGCCGGGCTCCAGGCACAGCCGGCCGGCCAGGACGTGGTGGACCACCCCGGGGGATGCCGGGTCATCAAGCAATACCCCGAGGGCGCTGGGAGAGTTCCACGCCGTGGTGAACACGAGGCGGCGCGGCATGCGTTCCGCAGCGTCGCATACGCCCTGCGCCAGCGCGGCCGCGGCGTCACCCTCGTGCCGCGCGGCCGGCGCCCCGAGCGCGCGTTCGATGCGCGCCGCCTGCTCGCGCACCCACGCCGCGTCGTCCTCGAGCAGCAGGATCGCGGTGAATTCGGGGCCCGCCTCGAGTCCGTCGACGCGGGCCGCCGCGGCGGCACCCAGCACCGTCGCCGCGGCGGGCTCGAGCCTGGGCCATTCCACCCAGCGCGATTCGTCCCGCAGCGCCGCGGCTCCGACATGGAACACGAGCGCGACCCGCGCCGCCGGCGCCGGCATCAGCTTGAGGCTCGCCTCGAACAGGATGCCGAGCCCGCCGCGCGAGCCGCATAGCAGCCGGTGGATCGCGTGGCCGGCGACGTTTTTCACCACGCGGCCGCCCGTGCGCGCGAGCGTGCCGTCCGACAGCGCGAACCGCGCGCCGAGGATGCGGTCGCGCGGCGCGCCGAAGCGCATGCGCCTCGGCCCCGCCGAGTTCGTCGCCAGCGCGCCGCCCAGCGTCGCGCGCGCCGGATCACCGCCTTCGATCGGCAGCGTCTGCCCGCGCGCCGCGAGCGCCGCCCGCAGCGTCTCGAGCGTCACGCCGCATTCGGCGGTGAGCGTCATGTCCTCGGGGTCGTACTCGACCAGCGCATCGAAGCCGCGGAGATCGATCGCCACGTCATAGCGGCCCGGCGCGGCCTCGTGCGCGAGCGACGTGCCGCCGCCCCACGGCACGGCGGTGAGGCGGTCGCGCGAGCACGCGGCGAGCGCCTCGGCCAGCTCTTCGCGCGAGGCGGGGCGGATCGCGATCGCAGGCACCGCGGCGCCGATGGCGAACGGCTCGGGTGCCACCGCGTGCGCGCTGGCGAACGTGTGCGCGAGCGTCATATCCACGGGCCCTCGACATCGCCCGACACCGTCATACCGCCGCGGATCGCGGCCGGCATGCCTGCGCGGCTGCCCGCGTCGTGCCGCGCCTCGCCGCAGCCACCGCCGCCGGGCAGGATCTTGCACGGGTTCAGCCGCCGGTCCGGGTCGAACGCCAGGCGCACGCGCTCCATCGCCGCGAGATCGCTCGCCGCGTACAGCTCGGTCATCAGCGCGCGCTTCTCGATGCCGACGCCGTGCTCGCCCGAGATCGAGCCGCCCATGCGGATGCACATCCTCAGGATCTCGTGCGCGGCATCCAGCGCGCGCGCCTGCGCCGCCGCGTCGTGGATGTCGAACAGCACGTGCGGGTGCAGGTTGCCGTCGCCGGCGTGGAACACGTTGCCGGACTCGAGGCCGCGCTCCTCGCACAGCCGGTAGATCGTCGTCAGCGCCTCGGCGAGCCGCGTGCGCGGCACGACGCCGTCCATGATGTAGAAGCCGCTCGCCAGCCGCCCGTACGCGCCGAACGCCGACTTGCGGCCCTTCCAGATCGCCTGGCGCTCCGCGTCGTCGCGCGCGATGCGCGTCGAGCGTGATCCCTGGGCTCTCGCCAGCGCCACGACGCGCTCCGCCTGGGCGTCGATCGACACCGCCGGCCCGTCGACTTCGATCAGCAGCACGGCGCCGGCGTCGAGCGGCAGGCCGAGGTGCAGCCAGTCCTCGACGAGCGCGACGGTGTGCCGGTCCATGATCTCCATCGCCGCGGGCAGGATGCCGTCCGCGATCGCCGAGGACACCGCGCGGCACGCCTGCTCGACGGTGTCGAAGTCGAACAGCATCGTCTTCACGGACTCAGGCTTCGGCGACAACCGCACGCAGATCTCGGTGATGATGCCGAGCGTGCCCTCGCTGCCGGTGAGGATCGACACGATGTCCATGTCGGGCGAATCGGCGGCCTCGCCGCCGAGGGTCACCACCGCGCCGTCATGCAGCACCGCGACGAGGCCGAGCACGTGGTTCATCGTGACGCCGTACTTCAGGCAGTGCGGCCCGCCCGCGTTCGTCGCGACGTTTCCGCCGATCGTGCTCACCTGCTGCGATGCCGGATCGGGCGCGTAGTAGAGCCCGTGCGTCGCGACCTGGCGCGACAGCTCGAGGTTGACGAGGCCGGGCTGCACCCACGCGAACATGCGCGCGGGATCGACGCGCAGCAACCGGTCCATGCGGTTGAGCGACAGCACCACGCCGCCGCGCTCGGGCGTGGCCCCGCCCGCGAGGCCCGTGCCCGCGCCGCGCGGCGTGACGGGGAGCCCGTGAGCGGCGGCCCAGCGAACGATCGCCGACACTTCGTCGGTCGTGCGGGGCAGCACGATCACGTCGGGCGAGAACCGCTCGAGCGTCAGCGCATCGGCTTCGTACGTGAATCGCGCGGCCTCGCTCGCCAGCACGCCGTCCCGCCCTAGCAGGGCTTCCAGCTCCGCGATGCGTTCAGGTGCTATGGACATGGACGCAGGTTAGCGCGATCGAACGAAACTGTCCTCAAGGACAGTTGCTCTTTGATTCGAGCGCCGGAATGCCTGGAACGCCGGAGGGGCATCCGGAGACACGCGGACAGGGCACGCTCGCCTTCGCTCCTGCTACGGCTCGCTGCCTCTGGCTGCGCTCCGCCATCCTGGCTGCGCGCGCCATTCACACGCCCTGCCCGCGTGCCTCCGGATGCCCCGTATGCACGGGCATGATGGGCGCTTGTTCT
>JANLWK010000170.1:0-3159 GCA_031364505.1 Candidatus Eiseniibacteriota bacterium
CGTTCCTGATCGCATTGATCCTGCTCGGCATCGCGTTCGCCGCGAGCCGCAACCCGCAGATGATCCCGGGTGGCATCCAGAACGGTGTCGAGATGGTGGTCGAGCTGCTCACCGACTTCATCTCCGGCATTCTTGGCCCCAAGCATGCGCCGCGCTTCGTGCCGTTCCTCGGCACGCTGTTCATCTACATCGTGGCCATGAACCTGTTCGGCCTGATCCCGCTCATGCATTCGCCCACGGCGAGCCTGAACGTCACCGTGGCGCTGGCACTCACGGTGTTCGTCTACGTGCAGTTCATCGGCTTCAAGGAGCTGGGTCCGCTGGGCTGGGCCGACCACATGCTGGGCTCGCCGCGCGACCTCACGGGCTGGCTCCTGGCGCCGCTCATGCTGCCCATCCACATCCTTGGCGAGCTGGCCAAGCCGATCTCGCTGTCGTGCCGGTTGTTCGGCAACATCTTCGGCGAGGACATGCTGCTCGTGGCCTTCGCTTCGCGCAACCCGCAGATGATCCCGGGGCGGCTGCAGAACCTGTTCGAGATGCTCGTCGAGGGGCTCTACGACTTCATCGCGGGCATCATCGGCGAGAAGCACGCGCCGCGCTTCGTGCCGTTCCTCGGCACGCTCGGCCTCTACATCTGGTGCATGAACTTGTTCGGCCTGATCCCGTTCATGGACTCGCCGACGTCGAGCCTCAACGTCACCTTCGCGCTCGGCATCATCGTGTTCCTGTACGCGCAGTACGTGGGACTGCGCGCGCTCGGCATCGTCGGATATGTCGACCACATGCTCGGCCAGCCGCGCGACGTGACCGGCTGGCTCATCGCGCCGCTCATGCTGCCGATCCACCTGCTCGGCGAGCTGGCGAAGCCGATCTCGCTCTCGTGCCGGTTGTTCGGCAACATCTTCGGCGAGGACATGCTGCTCGTCGCGTTCGTCAGCCTCGGCATCACGGCATTCTCGTTCGCGCACCTGCCGATCGGCCTGCCGCTCCAGGTTCCGTTCCTCCTGCTCGCGCTGCTCACCAGCACGCTGCAGGCGGCGGTGTTCATGGTCCTCAGCACCATCTACCTCCTCCTCATGCTGCCGCACGAGCATCACGACGAACACGCGCATGGGGCGGAGGCGCAGCACGCACACCCCTAACCCAGGAGACTCACGATGAATTTCCAGGCAGCTCTCGCACTCGGACTCCCCCTCGGCATCGGCATCGCCGCCGTTGGCTCGGGGATAGGCCTCGGCCTGATCGGCCAGGGCGCCATGCAGGCGATCGGACGTCAGCCCGAAGCGACCGCGAAGATCCAGCTCGCGATGATCATCATCGCGGCCCTCGCCGAAGCCCTCACGATCTATGCGTTCGTGACGATGTTCCTCCTGTCGGGAAAGATTCAGTAAGCCGTCACGGGCCGAGCCGCGCGCCGTGGACGGCGTGCGGCGCTCAGGGGAGCGTTTCATGAACGGGTTGATCGACATCCGGCAGGTCCTGACCCAGATCCTGGGCTTCCTCATCCTGCTGTGGGGGATGAAGAAGTTCGCCTGGGGGCCGATTCTCGGCACGCTCGAGGCGCGCCGGCAGAAGATCGCCGGCGAGTTCGCCGAGGCCGACAAGCGCCAGGCGCTCGCCGACGAGACGCGCGCGAAGCTCGAGGCGCAGATCCGCGACATCGAGAACCAGAAGCGCGTCAAGATCCAGGAAGGCGTCGCCGAGGGGCATCGCGTGGCGGCCGAGATCCAGGCCCAGGCGCAGAAGACCGCGCACGACCGGATCGTGCACGCCGAGGAGGAGATCGCGCGCGAGCTCGAGAAGTCGAAGGAGCTGCTGAAGGAGCAGATGATCCGGCTCTCCCTGCGCGGCGCCGAGAAGATCCTGCGCGAGAAGCTCGACGACCCGCACCAGCACAAGCTGGTGAGCGAGTTCATCGACGAGGTCGGGGCGGGCGCGTGAAGGACTCCACCGTTGCCGCGCGCTACGCCCGTGCGCTGTTTCTCCTGACGGAGAAGCGCGGCGAGACGGTGGCCGCACTCGAGGATCTCAAGTCGCTGTGGGACGTCATGAAGCCCGGCACGCGCGTGGGAGCGCTGCTCACCACGCCCCAGGTGCTGCTGAGCGACAAGCGCAAGGTGTTGCTGCAGGTGTTCGAGGGCAAGGCGGTGAAATCGGTCGTGCTGTTCGTCGACCTGATGATGCGCAAGAAGCGGCTGCACGAACTCGAGGGGATCGTCGCCGAGTTCGAGGCGATCGTCGAGAAACAGCAGGGGATCCAGCGCGCGCAGGTGGTGAGCGCCGTGGCCCTCGACGGCGGCGAGATCCAGCGGCTCCACGCCGATCTCGAACGCCGCACGAAATCGAAGATCAAGCTGACGGCCGAGGTCGATCCGGCGCTGGTCGGCGGTGCGCTCGTGCGCATCGGTGATCGCGTGATCGACCGCTCGGTGCGCACGTTGCTCGAGCAGATCGGCCGGCAGCTCTCCGAGGTGTCCGTCTAGAGCGGCAGCATCCGTGACTCAGTGCCCGTCGCGGCGCGTCGCCGCCTAAGGGCCGCAACTTGAACGTACGGGGTTCTCACCCAATGTCCTTTCGACCTGAAGAAGTGAGCGCCGTGCTGGCGCAGGAACTCGAACGCTACGAGGCCAAGCTCGAGACCAAGAGCGTCGGCACCGTGCTGTCCGTGGGCGACGGCATCGCGCGCGTCTGGGGCCTCGAGGACGCGATGGCCGGCGAGCTGATCCGCTTCCCGGGCGACATCATGGGCATGGTGCTCAACCTCGAAGAGGACAACGTCGGCGTCGTGCTGTTCGGCTCCGACAAGGACATCAAGGAAGGCGATCGCGTCGAGCGCACGAACCGCATCGCTTCGGTGCCGGTGGGCAAGGCGATGATCGGCCGCGTCGTGAACGCGATCGGCCAGCCCGTCGACGGCAAGGGCCCGATCGGCGCGGACAAGTTCCGCAACATCGAGTTCAAGGCGCCGGGCGTGATCGAGCGCCAGCCGGTCGTCGAGCCGCTGCAGACGGGCATCAAGGCGATCGACTCGATGGTGCCGATCGGCCGTGGCCAGCGCGAGCTGATCATCGGCGACCGCCAGACCGGCAAGACGACCATCGCGCTCGACACGATCATCAACCAGCAGGGCAAGGGCGTCATCTGCGTCTACGTGGC
>JANLWK010000454.1:0-15508 GCA_031364505.1 Candidatus Eiseniibacteriota bacterium
CGGCACTGTCGCCGGGGGCGAGCGCCGTCGCCAGCCGGACCACGGCGAGCGGCTCGGCGCTGCCGTCGGCCGCGGCGCTCGACACGATTTCGCCCGCGGCCGCGCCGGAGGTGCCGCGATTCACCACGGTGCCGCGCAGCAGCGCGGACTCGCCGAACGCCGGCCGCTCGGGATCGAGTACGAGCGATCCCGCGGCCCATGCGAGGTCGCGCGCGGCGCGATTCGCGCGCCCCGGGCTCGGCGGCAACACCAGGAAGTCGAGCGCATTCGAGCCGTGCTGCGCGTCGTCGGGAACGCGCGCGATCGAGGACCCGGACGGCGCGTCGGGCGCGGGCGCGCCGCACGCGTACTCCGCGAACTCGTGCGGCCCGTAGCCCACCACCTCCACCGCGCCGTCCGGCCACGCGAGCCGCACCGCGTCGGGCCCGTTCTGCAGGTCGAGGGTGGCGATCGCGTGCGGCGCCGGCAGCACGCGTGCGCCGCCGATCACGAAGCGCGCGCCCGCCGCGATCGAATCGGCCGCCCGACCGGTCCAGCGCAGCGTCCAGCGCGCCGGGCCGGCGCCGTCGCCGGATTCGATGCGCAACCCGGCCAGCGGCCAGGCGCGCCCGGTGGGATTCAGCAGCTCGACGAACTCGTACCCGGAATCGTCGCCCGCCGCGTCGTAGAACACCTCGGAGACGAGCGGCCGGGAGGACGGCGCGCACAGCGCCAGCGTGAGGAGAAGCATTCCCGCGTGCGGCATGAATCGTTCTCGCGGGGGCTGGGTTCCGCGGGAGCGGCGAACCTACGGGAGGAGGAGGCTCCGGGACATCATGGCAAACCGCGGCGGCGGCGCCATGCCCACTCGATGCTGAGCGCCCCGACCACCACGGCGAACACCCACGGCGACTCCCACAGCCTGAGCGACGCCGTGCGGCCGCGCGCGAGCCCGCGCAGGTCGAGCGAGCGCATCCACGCCGCCGCACCCGCGACCGTTCCCGGCCGGCCGCCGCTCGCCCGCGACATCGCGGCGAGTGTGGCGCTGTCGGGCACGGCGCGCGCCTCTTCGAGGCTCCAGCGATCCACCGCGAACTCCGACGCCGAGCGGCCGAGCGTGCGGCCCGCAGCACGCGCCACGGCGCTCACGCGGTAGCGGCCCGGCGCGAGTCCCTCGAGTGCGGTGGTGTAGCTGCCACCGCTTCCCGCTGTCATCGTGATCCGTCTCGGGCGCCCTCCGCCGGTGATTTCCGCCTCGACCGTCGCACCGCTCACGGGCCGGAACGCGTCGTCCTGCAGGGTGGCGAGCAGGCGCACGGGTTCGCCGCCGGGCGTCATCCAGCGCTCGGGCCGCACGCGCAGCGGCTCGGCCTGCACCGGCTCGGCGAGCCAGTGCACGAATCCGCGCCAGAGCTTGCGCCCGCGCTCGGCCGTCAGTTCGTCGCTTCCCGACAACGCCCATCGCCACAACCCCGTTCCGTTCACGAGCAGCGCCTGCCCGCGTCCCACCCGGCGCGCGACCATCAACGCCGGGCCACCGCCCGAGCCGCGCAGCAGCACGCGGTCGCCCGCGCTCGCGGCGAGCGGCATCACGTCCGCGAGCGGCGCCGCGTTGCGCCACGCCTGCTCGCCGCGCGCCGGATCATCGTCCCACGCGAGCAGATCCCGTGCCCCGGCGTCGGGCACCGGCGCGATACCGCGCAACCCGCCGCCCGGCGTCATGTCGATGCCGAGCAGCGCGCCGAGCCGGCCGCCGCGCTGGCGGCCGAGACCGGGCGGGCCGCCGCCGAGCACGAGCACGCCGCCGCCGCGCTCGAGGAAGCCCGGAACGGCCGCCTCGAACGCGCCCCCGACCTCGGCGGGCGCGATCCCATCGAGCACCAGCACGGCGGCATCGCGCAGGTCGTCGGCTCCGGGATTCCCCGGCCGGCGGTTCTCGATCCGGCGCCAGCCGTTCCGCTCGCGCACCCACGTGCGGGTCTCGAGGCTCGAGTCGGCGGCGAGCGCCCGGCGCAGGAAGGTGAGATCCCAGTTGAGACCGGCGGTCACGATGGTGACACCGAGACGCCCGGGCGCGACGGGGAATGCGACCTGCATCGCGTTGTTGCGCGTGGTGAGCTCGCCGGCGCTGGAGTCGGCGCCCGCGGTCCACACGGCGAGCCCCGGCGAGAGGGCCGTGGCGCGCAGTTCGGCCAGCGCCTCGGCGCCGGGGCCGGGCGAGACGATCGTGGTGCGCGCGAGTTCACGCGCCCCATCGCGGAGCCACACGCCGATCGGCACGCCGCGCTCCTCGCTCGTCGTCACGTGAACGCGGATCGTGACCGGGCGGCCGACGCGCGCGTCGGCCGGCGGCTCGGTGTCCACCAGCGCGCGATCCGACACCTGCGTGCTGCCCACGAGCATCGCGTGCACCGGCACGCCGGCGCGCCGCGCGGCGTCCACGGGGTCGGCGCCGCGGTTCGTGGCGCCGTCGCTCACCACGATGACGCCGGCCGGCGGCTCGGCCGATCCGTCGCCGGCCAGCGCGTCCAGCGCGTCGCCGAGCGCCGACGACGCGGTGGAGCCGACGTGGGCGGAATCCGCCCCGAGGCGCGCCGCGAACGGCAGCACCTCGACCTGTGCGCGCCCGCGCCAGGCGCGCTCGACGTCGCGAACGATCCGGGCCGCCGCCGCCGAGCGCGGCTCCCCCGCGGCCGCGACCGGGAGCGACATGCTGAGCGAGCGGTCCTCGAGCACGACGAGCCGCGGCCGCCCGCTCCGCTCGCGCTCGATCACCGGCTGGGCCAGCAGCAGCAGCAGCGAGGCGAGCGCGAGGATCCGGAGCGCCGGCAGCAGGCGGCGCGCGCGCTGCGGCAGCGGCGGCACGGCGAACGAGTAGGCCCACAGGCCCAGTGCCGCCACGGCGAGGACGGCGACGACGAGAAGCAGCCAGGGAGTGTTCGGAGCGAGATGGAGCGTCACGCGGTCCCGTGGGCCAGGTCGGCCTGGTGCAACCCCTCGAGGATCAGTCGCTCCAACTCGAACTCGAGTCCGGCGTCGTCGTCACCGATCGCGTCACCGGGCGTGAACTCGAACCGGCCGTCGGGCCACAGCGAGAGCATGCAGACGAGTCTACGGAACACCTCGGCCACCGCCTCGGCCACCGCGACGGGCGCGGCACCGCGGGCGACGAGCAGGCGCCCGAGCCGCTCCTCCCGCCCCTCCGCCGTCGCGGCCTGGTCGGCGAGCGCCAGCGCGAGCGTCGCGCGCGGCAGGCCGTGGCGGCGAACGAGCACGTCGCCGAGGCGCACCGTGCGTCCGCTGCCGCGCGCCCACAGCGGGCGCCCGTGCGCGAACGCGACCTCCACGCGCTCACCGTGGCGTTCGAAGCACAGCCGGCCGCTGGCGCCCGCGAGCTTGAGGAACTGGAGCACGTCGACCGCGACGAAGCGTCCGATGTCGCCCGTGAGCGACGTCGCCGCCGGCCCCATGGGCTCCGCAGGCCCCATGCGCGAGCCGGCGCTTCGCTCCGCCGGCTCGACGCTCACCGGCGGCCCCAGCGGACGTCGCCCACCACGCCGCGCTGAGCGTCGATCGCGCCCTGGAGCAGCCGCAGGTTGTACCAGCCGAGCGCGAGCGCGTGGAGCACACCCGCCGCGATCAGCGCCCCGAGCGCCACGCCGGTGAGCGGCACGAGCCGCTCGGCCCAGTGTCCGCCGCCGTGCCCGAGCAGCATGAGCAGGGCCGCGAGCGCCGAGGTCAGCACGCCCATCAGGCGACCGAGCGTGGTCGGGCGGATGCGCACCGGCCCGACGAACAGGTAGAGACCGGCCGCACCCACGACGAGCACCGTGGTACGCACGGCGGCCAGCACGAATACCCAGCCGGGCAGCAGGCCCGCGAGCGAGAGCCCGCCGAACAACGCGAGGTTGAGCAGGATGTCGACGACGGGATCCATGACCGTGCCGAGCAGGGTCGCCTGCCGCCAGCGCCGGGCGATCCAGCCGTCCGCGACGTCGCTCAGCGCCGCGAACACGTAGAGCCCGAACGCCAGGATCACGTGCCCGGCCACGAGGCTCATCAGGATCGCGGGAATCATGACGACGCGCGCGAGCGTCAGCGCGAGCGGCACGTTGAGCGCGGGCAACCGGTATCCGTCGGCGTCGCGCAGCAGATCCACGCTCGCCGTGACGAGGGCGAAGGTCACCGCGATCCACACCGCCGTGGCGGTGAAGAGCCGGACGGCGAACGCGCGCTCGACGCCGAGCGCCAGGGCGGCACACCCGACGAAGGCCACGGCGAAGAACGCCAGCGCCATGTTCCACGCCGCACGGACCGCGCCGGGATTCGCCTCGAGATTTTCGCGGATGCGCCGGGCCACGCTGCGGCCGTAGCCCACGAAGGCGCGGGGCGTGAAGCCTCGCTGCCGCAGCTCCTGCAGATACTCTTCGATGAACACCCGGGCCTCCGGTCTCGTGGACCGGAGAGGATACCACTATACTGGCCGGTGATGAGCCCCACGTCGTCCTCGCCACGCGATCGAGCACGCCGTCCCGATCGCGCGCCCGCCGCGGCCGCGACGACGCCGGCCACCGGGCATTGGGGCCTCGCGATCCTGCTCCTCGCCGGCCTCGTGCTGCTGCTGCTCCATGCGCGGATCTACGCGTTCCTCACCGACGACGCGTACATCTCGTTCCGCTACGCGCGGAACTTCGCCGAAGGGCATGGGCTGGTGTTCAACCCCGGCGTGGCCGAGCGCGTGGAGGGCTACAGCAACCTGCTGTGGGTGCTCGTGCTCGCCCTGCTCGACCGGCTCGGCGTGGCGCCCGAGCGCGCCGCCAATCCGCTGAGCGTGCTGTGCACCGTGGCGCTGTGGGCGGTGGTCGCGCGCTACGCCTGGCGGCGGCGCGACGTGCCCGGGGCGATGTGGCTCGGACTCGCGGTCGTCGGGCTCGCGATCACGCGCAGCGTCGCCGTGTGGACGACGAGCGGGCTCGAGACACGCTGCTTCGAGCTGTGGGTCGTCGCGGGGTGCCTGAGGCTCGCCGACGAGATCGAAGCGACACTCGAAGGTGGAGCGCCGCGGCCGTGGGCCGCGGTGTTGTTCGGGCTCGGGGCGCTCACGCGGCCCGACGGCCTGCTCCTCGGCGCCGCGGCGCTGGCCGCCGGTGCCGCGCTCGTCACGATCCGTCGGCTGAACGCCCTGCCCCGCGTGCTGGCCGGCTGCGGCGTGTTCGCCGCCATCGTTGGCGGCATGCTCGCCTTCCGGCGGATCTACTACGGCGACTGGGTGCCGAACACGTACTACGCCAAGGTCGGCGGTCACACCGACGTGGCACTCGGCCTCGAGTACCTCCAGGCGTTCGCGCTCGAGTACGCGGCGTGGGTATGGCTGCCGCTCGCCGTTTACGGCGCCGTTCGGCTTGCGCGCTCGCGTGCGTGGGCGCTGCCGGTCGTCACCCTGGCGGCGCTGGCACCCTACACGGCCTACGTCGCGGTGATCGGCGGCGATCACTTCGAGTACCGCCCGCTCGACCTCGTGTTCCCGTTGCTGTTCGTGCTCGCGGCCGAGGGCGTGCGCGGCATCGCGGCGAGCCGGGCAGGCAGGGCGGGCGCGCTCGCGGCCTGCGTCGCGGCAGGTGCGGGGCTCGCCGTGCGGCCGTGGCAGACACACGCCCAATTCCCGCCCGACTACCATCCCGGATTCCCCGGTCACCCCGGCTACGAGACCGGCGTCGCGCGCGACTTCCTCGAGCCCGGGCGCGACGGCCTCTACCGGCTGCCGCTGCTAGACCGGCTGGCGGCGCGCCATCGCGCGTTGCTGTTCGCGCTCACCCGGCGCTTCGCGTGCATCCGGCAGGAGGAGCACTGGCTGTTCCTCGGGACGTCACTCGCGGAAGGCGGGCGGATCAAGCGCCTCATGGACGACGGCCGGCTGCCGCGCGACGTGTACCTCGCCCTGTCGTGCGTGGGTGCGATGCCGTACGTGTCGAACGCGCGCACGCTCGACCGGCACGGCCTGACCGACGCGCATGTCGCGCGGAGTCCGCTGGCGAAGGACCCGCTGCTCGCCCATGGGAAGTTCGCCACGATCGAATACGCGCGCGAGCGCGGCGTCGACCTGTGGACGGTCGACAAGGCGTACCTGTTCGGCGAGGTGACGAGCGAGTCCGTGCTGCAGAGCATCCGCTACGCCGCGCGCGACCACGAGGACGACTGGGCCGCGGACACGGGCGACGGCTGGATGATCCTGGCCCAGCTCCCCGGCGGACCCGAGCGCGCGCGCCGGCGCATGCCGCGGCTCGTGTTCCAGCGGCTCGACGATCCGGCGTTCATCACCCACTTCGTCGACGTGAGCCTGCCGCGCTACCTCGAGTACATGGAGAAGAACCCGCGCGACATCCCCGCCGCCGTGCGGCTCGCCTACGTCGCGCGCATGGGCGGCCGCTGGGACGTGGCGACACGGGCATACGAAGCACTGATCCCGCTGCTCCCGCCGACACCCGACCTCTACGAGCAGCTCGCCGACTGCTACGAGGGCCTCGGCGCCTGGGCGCAGGCGGCCGGCGCCGTGGAGCGCGCGATCGAACTCGCCCGCACGGCCGGCGACGCGGAACGCGTCGCGCGCGACGAAGCCCGCCTGAACGACGACCGAGGGCGTGCGGGGCGCTGAGTTTGGGATGCCATGAGTCTACAACCTGCGAGCGTACGTCCGTCACTTCGCGAGGCTTTCGGCTGTGGGCGCGTGGAAGCGACCGCGGCGCAGCTCCTCCGGCGCCAGGTCTGCGGCGTCGATGCGAGTTCAGGGCCGCTTCACTCAGCGCTGCGATGATCACCTATGCCTTGCCGGCGGAGATGACGGTCCGGATCACCGTTCTCGACGTGCAGGGACGCAGGATCGATGTGCCGACGTCGGGCCGCGAAGCCCCCGGGACGCACGTCGTGCGATGGTCAGTGTCCGTTGCTGCTCACGCTGGCGTCTATTTCGTCCGGGTGGAGGCGGGTGGTCGCTCGTTCACTCGAAGGCTGACGCTGCTGGATTGAACCAAAGCAGATGACCGATTAAGGCAACTGTCCTTGAGGACAGTTTCGTTTGGTCGCGCCGAACAAAACCTGCCCCGGGGCAGGTGAGGCTCGCCAAACTTCGCTCAACACGCGCGACGTGCGGAAACTGAACTGTCCCCGGGGACAGTTTCGTTCGATCGCGCTACACAGAACTGTCCTCAAGGACAGTTCACCCGTCGAGGCGCAGCCGCATCGCGCGCGCGTAAATGCGACGGCCCCCCGGTCGGAGGGCCGTTCATTGGCATCGTGCGGTCGTGAGAATCAGCGCTGGTCGCTGGTGCTGGTCTTCTCGCGCAGTGCCGCGTGCGCCGCCGCGAGCCGCGCGATCGGCACGCGGTACGGGGAGCACGAAACGTAGTTGAGATTCGCGTGGTGGCAGAACTCGACGCTCGCCGGGTCGCCGCCATGCTCGCCGCAGATGCCGACCTTCAGGTCCGGGCGCGCCTTGCGGCCGCGCTCGACCGCCCACTCGACGAGTGCGCCGACGCCCTCGGTGTCGATCGACACGAACGGATCGGACGGCAGGATCTTGCGGTCGACGTACTCCGGCAGGAACTTGCCGGCGTCGTCGCGCGAGTAGCCGAACGTGAGCTGGGTCAGGTCGTTGGTGCCGAACGAGAAGAACTCGGCCGCGGTGGCCACCGGGCCGGCCGTCACCGCCGCGCGCGGCACCTCGATCATCGTGCCGACGAGATACTCCACACGCGTCCCGGCCTTCGTCATCACCTCTTCTGCGACGCGCCGCACGTGCGCCGCCTGATCCTTGAGCTCGTTCACGTGCCCGATGAGCGGGATCATGATCTCGGGCACGACCTTGATGCCGCGTTTCGCGCACGCGACGGCGGCCTCGAAGATCGCGCGCGCCTGCATCTGGGTGATCTCGGGATACGTGATGCCGAGCCGGCAGCCACGGTGGCCGAGCATGGGGTTGAACTCGTGCAGCTCCTCGACCCGGTGCAGCAGCTCGGGCATGCCGTTCTTGAGCTGCGCGACTTTCATTCGATATCGCGACGCCATGTCGCGCTTCTGCTTGAGGGTCGCGCGGGACAGCCGCACGATGTCGACCATCAGGTCTTCCCGCTTGGGCAGGAACTCGTGCAGCGGCGGATCCAGCGTTCGGATCGTCACCGGATAGCCGTTCATCGCCTCGAACAGCCCCTTGAAGTCCGCGCGCTGGAGCGGCAGCAACTTCGCCAGCGCCTGCTTGTAGGACTTTTCGGGCCCCGCGAGCTCGCGCTTCACGGCGGCGATCTGCGCCTTCAGCCCCTTGGCGATCGTCGGCTCGGCGCCGTCCAAGTCGTGCTCCAGCCGCTCGAGCCTGAGGCGCAGCAGCTTGACGCGCGGGGCGGACAGGATCATCTGCACCACCCACGCCAGGCGGTCCTCGGCGAAGAACATGTGCTCGGTGCGGCAGAGCCCGATGCCCTCGGCGCCGAACTCGCGCGCCTGTTTCGCGTCGCGCGGGATGTCGGCGTTGGCGCGCACCTTGAGCCGGCGCGCGGCATCCGCCCACGCCATGAACGTCGCGAACTCACCGCTCACTTCGGCGTCGGTCGTGATCGCCTTGCCCAGGTAGACGCGGCCCGTGGCGCCGTCGAGCGAGATCCAGTCGCCCCGCTTCACGACGCGGCCCTCGACCTTCATCGTGCCGCTCTGATCGTCGACCCGCAGCTGGCCGGCGCCGGAGACACACGGCTTGCCCATGCCGCGCGCGACGACGGCCGCGTGCGAGGTCATGCCGCCGGTGGCGGTCAGGATGCCCTGCGCCGCGTCCATGCCGTGGATGTCGTCGGGCGTGGTCTCCTTGCGCACGAGCACGACCGCCTTGCCGTCCTTGCCCCAGGCCGCGGCCGTGTCCGCGTCGAACACCGCCTGGCCCACCGCCGCACCCGGCGATGCGGCGAGGCCCGTGGCGATCAGCGGCAGCCCGTGCTTCGGATCGAGCTGGGGGTGCAGCAGCTGGTCGAGCGAGGCGGGCTCGACCCGCATGATCCCTTCGTCCTTGGTGATCAGGCCCTCGCGCACCATGTCGACGGCGATGCGCACCGCGGCCTGCGCCGTGCGCTTGCCGTTGCGGGTCTGGAGCAGGAACAGCCTGCCCTCCTCGATCGTGAACTCGAAGTCCTGGACGTCGCGGTAGTGCTTCTCGAGCCGCGAGGTGATGTCGCGGAGCTGGCGGAACGCGTCCGGCATGACCGTCTCGAGCTGGTCGATCGGCAGCGGCGTGCGCACGCCCGCGACCACGTCCTCGCCCTGCGCGTTGAGCAGGAACTCGCCGTAGAAGTGGTTCTCGCCGGTGGCGGGATTGCGGGTGAAGCCGACACCGGTGCCCGAGGCCTCGCCCGAGTTGCCGAACACCATCGCCTGCACGTTCACGGCGGTGCCGATCTCATCGGGGATGCGATTCTGCCGCCGGTAATAGATGGCGCGGTCGTTGTTCCACGACCGGAACACCGCGTCGCGCGACATCGCGAGCTGCTCGTGCGGATCCTGCGGGAAGTCGCGGCCCGCGCGACGGCGCACCAGCCGCTCGAACTCGCCGACGAGTTGCTCCAGGTCCGCGGCGGTCAGGTCGGAATCGATCCGGACGCGCCGCTTGTGCTTGAGCGCCTCGATCGCGTGCTCGAATTCGGGCTTCTCGAGTCCCATCACGACCGAGCCGAACATCTGGATGAACCGCCGGTAGCAATCCCACGCGAAGCGCGGATTGCCGGTGCGCGCGCCGAGGCCGACGACCGAGCGATCGTTCAGGCCAAGGTTCAAGACCGTGTCCATCATGCCGGGCATCGAGAACTTGGCGCCCGATCGCACCGACACGAGCAGCGGGTCGTTCGCGTCGCCGAGCCGGCGGCCCATGAGCTGCTCGAGCCGGTCGAGCGCCTCGCGCTGCTGCCGCTCGAAGCCGGGCGGCAGCGCTCGCGCGTTCGCGTGGTACCACCGGCACACGCCGGTGACGATCGTGAAGCCGGGCGGCACGGGCACGCCCACGTTCGTCATCTCGTGGAGTCCCGCACCCTTGCCGCCGAGCACGTCCTTCATGGTTCCGGTGCCTTCGGCCTGCCCGTCGCCGAAGAAGTAGATGAGCTTTTCGTCGACGGACACCCGTATCGGGGCCTCCGCCAGCGTCGATTCGGTCATGGTCGGTATCCTTTCCTAAGTCCGGAGTCCGGCCGGCGCTCCGGCGATGGGCCGGAGCCGGCGGGGCCTTAGCGCTCAGCGCGAGGTCGGCGGCAATGTCGACTGGGGCTTGCGGAACAGTGCGTC
This sequence comes from Candidatus Eiseniibacteriota bacterium, assembly GCA_031364505.1. GTDB lineage: Bacteria > Eisenbacteria > RBG-16-71-46 > RBG-16-71-46 > RBG-16-71-46 > JANLWK01. Next base: position 10,288 of record JANLWK010000454.1, read on the forward strand.
CGGGAACCGCTCGTTGAGGGTGATCCGTGTGTAGACGAGCCGCATCACGCGCTTGTCTCCCACCCAGCGCTCCTCCGCGAACGGCAGCCGGATCCCGTTTACCGCGCGATAGTCGCGGTACCACCGAACCGACGACGGCATCTCACCGGCGGGGTCGGATTCCTGCTGCTCCGCCCCTGCGAGCAGCAGCGTGCCGGGGTCCACATAGAGGATCCGCCGCGCACCGGATGCCTCCCATACTTCCAGTTTTTCGAGGCTCTGGCCATTCGCCGTCACGATTCCCCGCGCGGCGATCCGAGCGCCCGGCCTCGCCGCATCGAGCAGCAGGTGCGGCACGTCGGCTTCGAAGCCCTGCCTGAGGGCCGCCGCCTGGTCGGCCTCGAGGTCGCGGACCCCGGTCAGGGAGTCGACCGGGGCGCTCCAGGCGGCCTCGCCGTCGAGCACCTGCAGCAGTCCAATGGGCCCCACGTGCGAGACCACGCGCATGCGGGCGGGTTCGACGCGGGTCTCGTCGAGTTGGGTGTCCACCTCGCGCGCGCCGAGCGAGAGCTTGGCGTCGGACTGGAAGCGCGAGCTCTTGATGCCCCGCAGTCGCGACAGCCCGCCGTGCGCCTGGATCGCCTTCTTCGCCAGCTCCTGCCCGCGGGCGAGCTGGTCCGCCGTCGCCGACGTGTCGGACGCCGCGCGAACGGGAGCCGCGCGCGGCGCGGGTGCGGCCTCGGCCGCGGGAAACTGGGCGCGCAACTCGGCATCGGAGCCGACCGCGACGACGGCGACGTGCGACGCCGTGGCCCAGCGGGCGGCGGCCGCCGAGACGGTCGCCGGTGCCATCGCGGCGATGCGATCGGGGAACGACGCGAGATCGTCGTAGCCCGATCCGACCGAGGCCACGGCGGACCACTGGCCGGCGAGCGCCTCGAGCGTCTCGAAGCGCATCGGAAACGTGTGCTGCACCGCGCGGCGCAGCGTGTCGAGCGCGCCGGCGCGAATGGACCCCGTGCCGAGGGCCAGCAGCCGGGACTCGAGCCGGGCCGCGGCGGCCGCGGCCTCGTCGGTCGGCGCCTCGGCCGTGAGCCACAGCATCCCGCCCGCGCCGAGCGCGCGCTGCTCCGCGCGCCCGTCCGCCGGGCTCGCGGCGCCGCGATTCAGCAACTCGACCGCCAGGGCGATTGGGATCTCGTCGGGATCGCCCGACCGGGGGCCGGGCACGCCGACCGCGATCTGCGCCGCGGGTGCGCCCGGCCAGTCGACGATGCGCGTCACGCGACGCGGCGCGGGCGGCGGCGCCTGGGGGCCATGGGCATCGCCCGGGCTCCAGTCCGAGAACCAGCGGGTGGCGGCGGAAAAGACACTGTCGGGATCGACGTCGCCGGCGACCGCCAGCACCGAGCGGTTCGGGCGCCAGTGGCGAAGGTAGAACCGGCGAACGCTGTCGAGCGAGAGCGTGTCGAGCGAGCCCGGCGAGCCCGTGGCCGCGTGTCCGTAAGGCGCGGCCCCGAACACGGCCTCCCACAATTTCTGCTCGGCGAGTGCCACCGGACTCGAGGGCCGCGCGGCATCGTTCATGGCCGTTCCGCGCGCGCGATCGAAGTCGCGGTCCGAGAACAACGCGCGCGTGGACACGTCGCACAGCAGCTCCATCGCGGCCGGCATCTCGCGCGACAGGGCGTTCAGCGTCACCGTCGCGAAGTCGCGGCCGAGCTGGCCGCTGATCGTGCCGCCCATCCGGTCGAGATCGACGTTGAGCGTGGTGGCATCGCGCGAAGCGGTCGCGACACCCATGACCTGGGTAACGAGGTTGGCGGCGCCTTCTTCGCCCGGCGCCTCCGACGCCGAGCCGGCCGGCACGGAGAGATGCAGGTGCACGAGCGGCAGGCGGGAGTCGCGAAACACGCCGACGGTGAGCCCATTCGGCAGCGTGCGGACCACGGGCTTCGGCAGGTGATAGGCGGGCGTGGCGGCGTGCCCCGCGGTGGCGAACGTCATGGCTGTGGCGAACATCATGGCCGTGGCGCGAAGCGCGGCGATGCGAATCGTGGGCATGGTCACTGACCTCCCGGGGCCGCGCCTTGCGGCACGCTGATCACGACCGTGCGGTGCGACGCGTCGAGGTACCGCGAGGCGACGCGCTGCAGCGCCTCCGGTGTCAGCGCGCGCACGCGATCCGTGCGCTGTTCCGATGCGTCCCAGCGTCCCTCGAGCAGGAGGCTGCTCGCGAGTGCCGTGGCGCGGCCCTGTGGCGTCTCCGTCGACTTCTCCATCGCGGCCTCCAGGCTGGCGCGCGCGCGCGCGACCTCGTCCTCGGGCACGCCGTCGCGCCCGAGCCGCTCGACCCCGTGGGTGAGACGTTGCATGGTCGCGGCGGTGTCGTCGCCCGCCACCGCGATGAGGAACAGCATCGAGGCGTCGGTACGGCGATCGACGCCACCGAGCACCTGCGCGAACGGCCCCGCGGGCTGCGCGAGCGTCGCCGGCGCGAACGGCGACGAGCCGCCGGTGAGCAGGTGGGCCAGCAGATCGAATGCCGGGAAGTCGGGATCCGTCACCGCCGGGCCGCGCCAGCCCATCAGCAGGACCGGAACGCCGACAGCGAGGGGAATGCTGCGCGGCGCGCCGGTGGAGGGCCGGAACGCGGCGCGCGTGCCCGCCGCCGCGCGCGGCGTATAGGTGGCGGGCTCCCCATAGCTCGCGCGCAGCCGGGCGAGCGCGTCGGCGGGGTCGAAGCGCCCGACGACGGTGATCAGGGCACGGCCGGGCGCGAAGCGTGCGGCGAGATCGGCGCGCGCCGCGGCGGCGGTGATACGCGCGGCGTCGCCGGCGCGGCCCATCACGGGTGCGGCGTAGCCGTGGCCGGCGTAGCCCGACTGGAAGACGTCCTCGATCCCCGGCAGCAGCGGGCTGGCGGCGAGCCGGGCGTCGCGGTCGCTCTTGGCGAGCGAGAGGGCCGCCCGCAGGCCCGTGGGCGACACGGACGGAGCGCGCAGTCGCGCGATGAACGCGGCGATTCCGTCGCGGACCAGCTCGGCCGGCAGCGTGAGCGAACCGGCGGTCAGATCGGGCGTCAGGATCTCGTTGTAGGAGCCACCGGCCATGACGAGCGAGCGTTGGGCGGCGGGCGCCGGGCGCACGAGGCTCCGGCCGACCGCGAAGGCGAGACCCGATTGTCCGGGGGGATCGTTGCGCGTGCCGGCGGCGTACCACAGGCCGACCTCGACCGATCCGGCGAGCGAATCCGGCGCGAGCAGGACGACGGGACCCTGCGCGAACTTCAGGGCGCGAACGGCCGCAGCACCAGGCGACGCGAGCGTCACCAGCGCGAACGCGGCGACGAGCGCGCGTAGAATCATCGTGGGCATCAGGACTCCATGGCGGACGTTGAGGCGGGCGTCGGGGCGAACGTTAAGGCGATGGGGTGCGGGCGGCGGGGCCGGCGGCATCGTGGATCGTGCGAGAACGCTTTCCGCGGATCAGAGGGTGACGAGTTTCACGGTGGCGAGGCGGGATCCCGCGTGGAGCGCGATCCAGTAGACACCCGGCAGCACGGCGCGACCAGACGCATCGCGCCCGTCCCACGCCACTTCGAGCGCGTTCGATCCGCCGAGTGCGCCGGACCACAGCGTCCGGACGGCGCGGCCCGACACGTCGAGCACGCGCACGCTGCCCGAGCCGGGCGCCCCGGCGCCGAGCGAGAAGCGGACACGCGTGCCCTGGCGACCCGTCGCGGCCGGGTTGGCGCCGAGCAACTGGATTCCGAACGACGAACCCGGCAACTCCGGCACCGCGAGCCACGCCGGCGACCACTGGAGTGCCGCGAGCCCGTTCACGATGCCGTAGCCGTAGTTGTTGTCGGGCGTCGCGTACTTGGACGCCGTCTCGCGCATGGCGCGGATGACGAGCGTGGCCGGCCAGCCGGGCCGAGCGCTGAGGATGCACGCCGCGACCCCGGCGGTGAGCGGGCACGAGAACGACGTGCCGCTGTGCTGGCCGTACGTCGTGGCCCCGGTGTATTCCGCCATCCAGGTCCCGGAACCGAGCGCGCAAACGTCGGGTTTGATGCGCCCGTCGGAGGTCGGGCCCCGCGAGGAGAACGAAGACACGGCACCGCCGCTGGTCACGGCGCCGACCGCGAGCACGCTGTCACCGTCAGCATCGGCCGGGGCGATGATGTAGTGCCAGGCCGAGGCGCCCTCGTTCCCCGCCGAGTTGCAGACGAGGATACCCTTGGCCGCGGCGATCTCGGCGGCGCGGGTCACCACGGTCGTGTGGCCATTCATATCGGCGTAGGCGTAGTCGTTGCCGGGCGCGTTCGGGAATACGGAGTAGCCGAGCGAGGATGAGATGACGTCGGCGCCCAGGCTGTCGGCCCACTCGGCGCCGGCGCCCCAGTAGTACATCTCGACGGGCGTCTCGGTGGCATCCACCTCGGTGCGCGCGATCGCGAAGGTGGCGCCGAAGGCGCTGCCGAGCAGCCCGCCCGACTTGTTGCCGCCGACGCACGACAGCGTCCAGAAGCCGTGATGGTTCGAGGGATCGTTCGTCATCACCGTGTCCCCGTCGACGAAATCGCGGCGGAATCCCGGCGGAATGTCGATCGTCGACGTCGCCTCGTGCACGGTCTGGTTGTAATAGCCGTCGTCGAGCATGGTGATCAGCACGCCGGTGCCGATGTAGCCAGAGTCGTGCACGGCGACCATGTTCATCTGCTGCATCTGGCCGAGGGACTGGCCGTAGTTGTAGGAACTCGTCTGCTGGAGCCCGGTCACGGCGTTCTGAAGCCCGATTCTCAGCGCGTCCGCGGTGGGCTCCGTGCGGGCCGGGTCGCGCATCGCGTACGCGCGCTCGACGGGGGCCACGCGCGAGACGAAGCCGAACTGCGCGGCGCGCCCCAGCTCGCCGGCGGGTAGCCGCACGGCCGCGCGATTGAACCAGCGCGACACCGCGAACGGCTGGAGCCCCGCGGCCTTCAACTGCGCCACGTAGTCCGGACTCACCGGGAGATCGAGCGCGTCGACCAGGGGATGAAGCCCGGCGCGGATGCGGCGCGCGCGGTTGCGCGGTGACAGCGCGCGTTCCGCCTCGGCGAGGCGGCGCGCGAGGTCGGCGCTGCCGCGTTCGCCCTTGTCGGCGAAGTACACCCACGCCGACACCGGCTCGCTCGGCGCGCCGAACGCGGCGGACAGCAGCCGCGAATCGAGTTTGCGCGCGACGGCTCCGTCGAGCG
>JANLWK010000474.1:0-5674 GCA_031364505.1 Candidatus Eiseniibacteriota bacterium
TTCATCCGCCATTTACGGGGGGCTCCTGTGGCCGTGCGCGGGATCGGGATCGATGTCGTCCAGGTGGATCGCATCAAGGCATCGCTCGACCGCTTCGGCGCCCGGTTCGAGGCTCGCATCTTCACCGAGTCCGAGCTGGAGTACTGCCGCCGCAACAAGGACCCGCTGCCGCACCTCGCCGCGCGCTTCGCGGCCAAGGAGGCGGCGTTCAAGGCGATCGGCACCGGCCTGTCCGCGGGCATCGGCTGGAAGCACGCCGAGGTGATCCAGCCGGGCGGGCGCCAGCCGCGGCTCGAGTTCCGCGACGCGGCCCTCGCGCGCTTCACCGAGCTGGGAGCGACCCACGCGCACCTGACGCTGGCCCACGACGCCGGCGTCGCCATCGCGTGCGTGGTCATCGAGGGATGAGATGACGCCCATCCGACGCGTGCTGATCGCGAACCGCGGCGAGATCGCCGTGCGCGTGATCCGCACACTGCGCGAGCTGGGCATCACGTCGATCGCCGTGTTCAGCGAACCCGACCGCGCCGCCCTCCACGTGCTGATGGCCGACGAGGCCTACCCGCTCGGCGCCGGCCCATCGTCCGAGAGCTACCTGAACATGGGCCGCGTGATCGAGACCGCGACGCGTGTGAAGGCCGACGCGATTCACCCGGGTTACGGCTTCTTCGCCGAGAACGCGGCGTTCGCGACGGCGTGCGCAGGGGCGGGCATACGATTCATCGGCCCGCGGCCCGAAACGATCACGGCGCTCGGCGACAAGCTCGCGGCGCGCGAAGCCGCGCGCGCGGCGAACGTGCCGCTGGTGCCGGGCTCGCCGGGGCCGGTAACGAGCGTGCGCGAGGCCGCGAGTGCCGCGGCCGCGATCGGCTATCCCGTCATGCTCAAGGCCGCGGCCGGCGGCGGCGGCAAGGGCATGCGCGTCGTGCGCGACGCGAGCCAGCTCGAGGCGGCCTGGACGCTGACGCGCGGCGAGGCGAAGGCGGCGTTCGGCGACGACCAGGTGTACCTCGAGCGCTACATCGAACGCCCGCGCCACGTCGAGGCGCAGATCATGGCCGACGACGCGGGGCACGTGGTCTGCCTCGGCGAGCGCGAGTGCTCGGTCCAGCGCCGCCACCAGAAGCTGCTCGAGGAGACGCCCTCGCCCGCGTTCACGCCCGAGCTGCGCGCGCGCTTCGCCGAGGCCGCGTGCCGCATCGCGAAGCAGGTCGGCTACCGGAGCGCCGGCACGGTGGAGTTCATCCTCGACGAGGACGGCCAGTTCTACTTCCTCGAGGTGAACACGCGGCTCCAGGTCGAGCATCCCGTCACCGAGATGGTCACTGGGCTGGACCTGGTGGCACTTCAGATTTCGATCGCCGAGGGGGCGCCGCTGCCGTTCCGCGACCCGCCCGAGCCGCGCGGCTGGTCGATGGAGGTGCGCGTGCTCGCCGAGGATCCGCGGCGGAACTTCATGCCGTCGGTGGGGCGCATCGAGCGCATCCGGCTGCCGCAGGGGCCGGGCGTGCGCAACGACGCCGGCATCTACCGCGGCTACGAGGTGCCGGTGTTCTACGACTCGCTGCTCAGCAAGCTCGTCGTGTGGGCCGAGGATCGCGAGCGGGCCCGCCGGCGCATGCTGCGGGCGCTCGACGAGTTCGTGCTCGACGGCGTGCACCACAACCTGCATTTCCACCGCTGGCTGCTCGCGCATCCGGAATTCGCCGCGGGCCGGCTGTCGACTCGGTTCCTCGACGAGCACTTCCGCCCGGACGCCCTGGATCCGGACGCGGGGCGGATCGACGTGGCCGTGCTGGCGGCGGCGCTCCACGCGCGCGAGGAGCGGACGAAGCTCACGCTGCCGCAGCGCAACGGCGGCGGCGAGCGGTCGGCGTGGCGCTGGGGCGACCGGCGGCGCGGTGCGGTGAGGATCAAGCGATGAAGTTCTGGCTCTCGCTCGAAGGCCGCGACACCGAGGTGGAGTTCCACACCGACGGCGGGCGGCTGTGGGTCGAGCACGCCGGCCGGAGACTCGAGGCCGACTTCCGCCGGCTGCCCGACGGCGAGGTGTACTCGCTGCTCATCGACGGGCAGTCGCACGAAGTCGGCGTCAGCGCCGCTGGGGCGACGCTCGAGGTCAGCGTGGGCGGCACGATGATCCCGGTGGACGTCCGCCATCCGCTCGAGAGGCTGCTGCAGTCGGTGGCGCGATCGGGTGGGACGGCGAGCGGCGAGACCGTGCTGGCGCCGATGCCGGGGCTCGTGGTCGCCGTGCGCGTCGCGGCCGGCGACACGGTCGCCGCCGGGCAGGCGGTGGCTGTCGTCGAGGCGATGAAGATGCAGAACGAGCTGGCGGCCCGCCACGGCGGCGTCGTCACCGACGTGCTCGCCAAGCCCGGCGATTCCGTGAGCGCCGGCCAGCCGCTCGTGCGCATGCGCCCGGCGGCGACATGAGCGCCCAGCGCCGCACCCCGCGTCAGGCAGCAAAGCGCGCGACGCCGCGCGCGGCCGCGAAGCGCAAGGGGCCGCCGCCGCTCCCGCCGCGGCTCACGCCGTCGTGGATTCCGGTCGAGGGCTGGTACACCGCGAACGACCTGCCGGCCGACCTGGACCGGCGCACGCCGCCGCCCGGTGAGCCGCCCTACACGCGCGGCATCCACGCGGGCATGTACCGCTCGCGGCCGTGGACGATGCGCCAGTACGCGGGCTTCGGCGACGCGCGCCAGACGAACGAACGCTTCCACTACCTGCTCGCGCAGGGCCAGACCGGGCTGTCGGTGGCGTTCGATCTGCCGACCCAGATGGGCTACGACTCGGATCACGCCCTCGCGCGCGGCGAGGTGGGCCGCGTCGGCGTGGCGATCTCGTGCCTCGCCGACATGGAGGCGCTGCTCGATCGCCTGCCGCTCGACCGCGTGACGACGTCGATGACGATCAACGCCACGGCACCGCTGCTGCTGGCGTTCTACGTGGCGGTGGCGGATGCGCGCGGGATCCCGCGATCGAAGCTCGGCGGCACGGTGCAGAACGACGTGCTCAAGGAGTACATCGCGCGCGGCACTTACATCTACCCGCCGGCCGCGTCGCTGCGGCTGGTTACTGATCTGTTCGAGTTCGCGTCGCGCGAGGTGCCGCAGTGGAACACCATCTCGGTGAGCGGCTACCACATGCGCGAGGCGGGCTGCACGGCCGACCAGGAGCTCGCGTTCACGCTGGCGAACGCGCTGGCGTATCTCGAGGCGGCGCGCGCGCGCGGGCTGGACGTGACGCGCATCGCGAGCCGCCTGTCGTTCTTCTTCAACGCCCACAACCACCTGTTCGAGGAGGCGGCGAAGTTCCGCGCGGCCCGCGCGCTGTGGGCCGGCCTGCTGGGCACCCGGTTCGGCGTGCGCGACCCGGACGCGCTCAAGCTCCGCTTCCACACCCAGACGGCGGGCTCGATGCTCACGGCCCAGCAGCCGCTCAACAACGTGGTGCGCGTCACCGTGCAGGCGCTGGCCGCCGTCCTCGGCGGGACGCAATCGCTGCACACGAATTCCTACGACGAGGCGCTGGGCCTGCCGAGCGAGGCCTCCGCGCTGCTGGCGCTCCGCACGCAGCAGCTGCTGGCGAGCGAGTCGGGCGCGGCCGATGCCGCAGACCCGCTCGCCGGCAGCTACTGGGTCGAGCGGCTGACCGCCGACCTCGAGGCGCGCGCGACCGAGCTGATCGGCCGCATCGACGCGATGGGCGGCATGCTGCCCGCGATCGAATCGGGCTGGGTGCAGCAGCAGATCCACGAGGCCGCGTACCGCTGGCAGCGCGAGGTCGAATCGGGCGAACGCGTTGTCGTCGGCGTCAACCGCTTCACCCAGGACGAGGCGCCGGCGGCGCCGCCGTTCAAACCCGATGCCGCGGTCGAGCGCGACCGCGCCGCGTTCCTCGCGCGCTGGCGCTCGCAGCGAGACGCAGCGGCGGCGACCGCCACACTCGATCGGCTCGAGCGCGCGGCCCGCGGCAGCGACAACCTGATGCCGCCGATTCTCGAGGCGCTGCGCGCACGCGTCACCCTCGGCGAGGTATGCGACGCGCTGCGCGCCGTGTTCGGCACGCACCAGCCGGGAGGGCGCACGACATGAGCGAGAACACACCCCGTTACGGAACCGGCCCCGAGCCGCCGACCGGGCTCGCGCACGTGGCGATCGCGACGCGCGAGGCCGACACGCTCGCCACGACACTCGTCGCCGCACTCGGCGCCCGGCGCGGCGAGGAGGAACTGCTGGACGGCGGGGCGCTGCGCGTCGTGTTCATCCACCTCGGCCCCGTCACGTTCGAGCTGCTCGAGCCGTGTGCCGCCGATCACCCCGTGGCCCGCTTCCTCGATGCGCGCGGGCCCGGGCTCCACCACGTGAGCCTGGAGGTGCCCGACGTTGCCGCCGCGCTGGCCGCGTGCCGCAAGGCCGGCGTGCGGCTGATCGACGAACAACCGCGCGCCGGCGCACACGGCAGCACGGTCGCGTTCCTCCATCCGAAGAGCCTCGGCGGAGTGCTCGTCGAGCTGAGCGAGCAGAAGGAGTCGTAAACCCTCCCGGGCGTTGACGCGGTCGCGCGACACCGACCCGGCGCCCCTGCCGCAGGATGACAAGGAAAACCCCGCGCGCGGCCCGCGGACACGTGAGATTCGAGCCAGTTACGCCATTGGCGCCTCCGTGGCACGGTGGATGCTCTCTCCCAAGGCGACCCTGGACCTTGGAGGACATTCCATGAACAACGGACACCGTCAACGAATCATCGCAGCGGCCTTCGCCGTCGTGCTGGTGTCGGCATCGTTCGTGTCAGCGGCCCGCGCGGATCACCGCTCGGACGAATCGCGCTACGGGCGGTACGACGATAGCTACGGGCGCGGGCCGGTGTGGCGCGAGGCGATCGACCGTATCGACCGCGCGACCCGGAACGATCGGTACGACCGTGACGAGCGTGATGATCGGTACGATCGCGGCCGCGGTGGGTACGGCTCGCGCGAGCGTCGTGGTTCCAGCGCCTACTACTTCGTCGACCCGTGGAACGGCGATCGGTACTCCAGCCTGTCGGAATACCGCGCGCAGTGCCGCGGCCACTGGCCCATCGCGCACGTGATCAACGCGCGCACCGGTTCGTGCGAGCGCACCGTGGCGTGGCACGACGGCGGCTGGCACAACTACGACACGTCCGATCCGCCGTGGGGCCGGCATCGTGGCGGGTACCGCGGCGGCGACCGTGGATATGACCGCGACGACGATCGCGACTACGACCGCGGCCACAAGCGCGACGGCCACAAGGGCCGCCGGGGCCGCGACTAACGCAAGGGCACGCCGGCGCGAGTCACGATCTCACACCGGTTACGATCGGCGGGTGCGGGGCTTCCCCTGCGCCCGTCGTCGTGTTTCAGTAACGGCATGCCGCTCGCGATTCCGCCCCGCATCGTGGTGAACGCCCGCCCCGGCCTCGACTGGAACACCTGCGGCCAGGCCGCGATCGCGACGATGCTCGCGCACTTCCGGCTCGGTCCGTTCGCACTCGCCGCGCCACTCGCCGACGGCGAGGCGATCGACCGGCTGCGCCCGCGATTCGGCCCCGACATGCCGCTCGGCCTCGGGACGACGATCTTCCGGATCGCCGCGGCGCTGCGCGCGCACGGCCTCGGCATCGAGCGCATCGACTCGGGGTTCGGCCT
>JANLWK010000006.1:0-2819 GCA_031364505.1 Candidatus Eiseniibacteriota bacterium
TCAACCAATCAGGGAGTTGCCCTGCTCGTCCTCGACGACGATCGCCGAGCACGGACAGGCCTCGGCCGCCTCGATCAGCGTCTCGGGATCGACCGCGGCGGGGTCGAGCACCACCGCCTTGTTCTTGCTGTCGAGCGCGAACACGCCGGGTGCCGCCTCGGCGCAGGCGCCGTTGCCGCAGCATTCCGCGCGCAGGATGCGGACGTGCATCGTATTCAGGGGTTCCTTCTGTGCAGTCATGCGGGCTTTCATTTTCGGGAAGGTCCACGCGGCCGCGGCACCCATTCGGGGAACGCCCGCTTCGGTCCGGCGCGGCACTGGACGCGGCGCGCCTGTGCTAGAGTCATCGGCTCGTCGGGCGCCGCGCTTGATTCGAGCCTCCCAAGGTCACGGGAGACCCGACCCGAACCCTACCACGGAGCCCCCCGCGATGGACGCACTCACCCTCTATCTGCAGCAGAACGAAGAGCGGTTCGTCGAGGATCTGAAGGCCGTCCTCCGAATCCCGAGCGTGAGCGCCGACCCCGGCCGCAAGGACGATTGCCAGCGCTGTGCCGAATACCTCGCGCGGGAGCTGAAGAAGATCGGCATGACGCGCGCCGAGGTGGTGCCGACGAAGGGCCATCCGGTCGTCTACGCCGAATGGCTGGGCGCTCCCGGCAAGCCGACCGTGCTGCTCTACGGCCACTACGACGTCCAGCCGCCCGACCCGCTCGAGCTGTGGAAGACGCCGCCGTTCGAGCCAGTCGTCCGCGACGGCAAGCTCTTCGCGCGCGGCGCCGTCGACGACAAGGGCCAGGTCTACATGCACCTCAAGGCCATCGAGGCCCACTTCCAGGTGAACGGCGCGCTGCCGGTCAATGTAAAGGTCGTCCTCGAGGGCGAAGAGGAAGTCGGCAGCGAGCACCTCGAGCACTTTCTCGTGTCGCGCCGGGCCGAGCTCGACGCCGACGTGATCCTGGTCAGCGACACCGCCATGCTCGGCCCCGATCAGCCCGCGCTCACGTACGCGCTGCGCGGCATCCTCTACACCGAGATCCGCGTCCAGGGCCCCGGTCACGATCTCCACTCCGGCCACTTCGGCGGCTCCGTGCGCAATCCGGCGAACGCGCTGGCCACGATCATCGCCGGGCTCGTCGACGTCGACGGCCACATCACCGTCCCCGGCTTCTACGACGCCGTGCGGCTGCTGACGCCCGACGAGCGCCACGCCCTGAGCGGCCTGCCGTTCGACGAGCAGGGGTTCCTCGCCGAGAGCGGAGCACCGATCGGCTTCGGCGAAAAGGGCTACTCGACCCTCGAGCGCATCTCGTCGCGCCCGACGCTCGACGTGAACGGGATGTGGAGCGGCTACACCGGCGAGGGCGCCAAGACCGTGCTGCCGGGACGCGCGTCCGCGAAGGTGAGCATGCGGCTCGTGGCGGATCAGACGCCCCAGGACCTGTTCCCGAAGTTCGCCGCGCACGTGAAGGCCCTGGCGCCTTCGGGCGTGGCGGTCGAGGTGGTCAATCTGCACAGCTGCCTGCCGTTTCTCACCGAGTCGGCCCACCCCATGCTCGATCACGCGCGCAAGGCGCTGTCACGGGCGTGGAACAAGCCGGCCGCGATGATCCGCGAGGGCGGCTCGATTCCGGTCATGGCCACGTTCCAGCGGACGCACGGGCTCCCATCGATCCTCATGGGATTCGGTCTGGATGACGATAACGTTCATGCGCCCAACGAGAAGTTTTCGCTGTCATCGTTCCACGGTGGGACGCGCAGCGTGGCCTACCTCTATGAAGAGCTGGCGCGCGCGCGTTAGTCCTTCCCCCGGATGGGAGGCGGTGCCGGACGGGAGTCCGCCCGCCGGCCGGCGCGCACGCATCCGAGGAGTCTCATCGATGAACCGCCGGCTGTGCCGTGTCGTCCTGATCCTCGGAGTCGCGTGCGCCGCCGTCGCGTGGTGCGCGTCACCCGCGGCCGCGGCGCAGCGCTATCTGACGGTCGAGGGCGTCGTCACGGATCAGCGCGGCGTTCCGATGCCGGACGTGTGGGTGCATTGCGTCGGCACCAGTCGAGCCAGTGCGGTCGCGGACTCGACCGGCTTCTACCACCTCGAGGTGCCGGGCGCGACGTTGGAGGAGCTGCAGAACGCGCCGCTGCAGTTGCGCATCCAGCCCGTCTCCAAAGGCTGGCGCTACAAGATGTCGAACGGCGATGCGGAACTGGGCATCGAGATGCGCCTCGCGCGAGACGCGGCCCAGGTGTCGCGGCTGACGGTGCGGTCGAACGACTCGCTCGCGGTCAGCTCCGTCGTGATCTCCGCCGTGCTGGACGCCAACCCGTGCGCGTTGATCGAGGCGTCGTTCTCGGGCTCACGCGGTGCCGCCCGCGCGACGACACCCGCGAAGCTCAAAGTGCGCGACACCGTGACGCTCACCGGCCTGGCGCTCACCGACTCCACGGAAACGGATCCCGACGGCGCGCCCGCGACGGCCCCGGCGCCGCGCACGAATCCCGCGTCCGCGCCGACGTCGGCGCCGTCGCGCACCAATCCCGCGGCACCGGTGAAGTCGAGCAGCAATGCCGCGCGGCCGCCGGCGGCGAATCCGTCGCCCACGCCGGCGCCCGCCGTCGTGAATCCGCCGCCGGGCGCCCCGGCCGTCCAGCCGGGTCCGATCGCCCCGCCGCCCGCAGCGCAGGTCTTGCCGCCGCCGGCCGACCGCGACGGCAGGCCGCGCAAATGGAACGCGGCCGGAGACAAGCGTGAGCGCGGCAAGCCGCGCGTCGTCCGCCCCGGTCGTGACGTGAGCGATGGCGGCCCCGCGGATCCGAATGGC
>JANLWK010000023.1:0-44924 GCA_031364505.1 Candidatus Eiseniibacteriota bacterium
TCGCGCGGTGGCGGAGCGCGTTCCGACGTTCGGCATCTGCCTCGGTCACCAGCTGCTCGGGCTCGGCTTCGGCGCGCGCACGCACAAGCTCAAGTTCGGGCACCGCGGCATCAATCATCCGGTGATCGACCGGCGGACCGGCCTCGTCGAGGTGTCGTCGCAGAATCACGGCTTCGTCGTCGATGCCAAAACCCTGCCCGCGGGCGAGTTCGAGTTGACGCACGTGAGCGCGAACGACGGCACCCTCGAGGGCATGGTGCACCGCGGGCTGCCGGTGCTGTCGTGCCAGTACCATCCCGAGGCGGGTCCGGGGCCCCACGACTCGCGGCCATGGTTCGCCGCGTTCCGCGCACTCGTCGCGGCGGGCGAGCCCCGACCGGGCACCGCCGCCGCCGCCCAGGCCGCCCAGGCCGCCCGGGCCGCGGTGATGCCGGGAGCGCGCCGCTGATGCCGAAGCGCCCCGATCTCAAGAAGGTGATGATTCTCGGCGCCGGGCCGATCGTCATCGGCCAGGCCTGCGAGTTCGACTACTCGGGCACCCAGGCCTGCCGCGCCCTGCGCGCGCTCGGAGTCGAGGTCGTGCTGCTCAATTCGAATCCCGCGACGATCATGACCGACCCGGAGTTCGCGGACCGCACCTACATCGAGCCGCTCACGCCCGAGATCGCCGAGCGCATCCTCGAGCGCGAGAAGCCGGACGCCCTGCTGCCGACGATGGGCGGCCAGACGGCGCTAAACCTCGCCGTGGCGCTGGCGCACAACGGCGCGCTCGCGCGCCACCACGTCACGCTCATCGGCGCGTCGCTCGACGCGATCGAGATGGCCGAGGACCGCGACCTGTTCCGGAAGGCGATGGAGCGCGCCGGCCTCCAGCTGCCGACTAGCGGCTACGCGCGCACCGTCGCCGAGGCGCTGGCGATCGGCGAGCGGCTCGGCTACCCGCTCGTCGTGCGCTCGTCGTTCACGCTCGGCGGCCAGGGCTCAGGGCTCGTCACGAACCTCCGCCAGCTGCGCGAGACGGCGCGGTTCGGCATCGCGGCGAGCCCGAACGGCAGCGTGCTCATCGAGGAGAGCCTGCTCGGCTGGAAGGAATTCGAGCTCGAGGTCATGCGCGATCGCGCGGACAACTGCGTCGTCGTGTGCTCGATCGAGAACTTCGACGCGATGGGTGTCCATACCGGCGACAGCATCACCGTGGCGCCCGCCCAGACGCTGACCGACCGCTGCTACCAGCGGATGCGCGACGCCGCGTTCCGCGTCATGCGCACGATCAAGGTCGAGGCCGGCGGCTCGAACATCCAGTTCGCCGTGCATCCCGACAGCGGCGAGATGCGCGTCATCGAGATGAACCCGCGCGTGTCGCGCTCGTCGGCGCTGGCGAGCAAGGCGACGGGCTTCCCGATCGCCAAGATTTCGGCCCTGCTCGCGGCGGGCCTGACGCTCGACGAGATCCCGAACGACATCACGCGCGTGACGCCGGCGTGCTTCGAGCCCGCGCTCGACTACTGTGTCGTCAAGATCCCGCGGTTCGCCTTCGAGAAGTTCCGCAAGGCCGACCCGCGCCTCGGCACGCGCATGAAGTCGGTGGGCGAGGTGATGGCGATCGGGCGCACGTTCCCCGAGGCGCTGCTCAAGGGGCTGCGCTCGCACGAACTGGGCGGTGACGTCCTGCCGGAGCCGGCGGCCGAGGACGAACTGGCCGCGCTGCGCGCCGCCGTGTCCGAGCCCAGCGCCGACCGGATGCGCGACCTGTTCCGGCTGCTCGCCGCCGGCGACACGGCGGCGACGCTGTCGCGGCTCACCGGCATCGACCCGTGGTTCCTGAACCAGATGCGCCGCATCACGAGCCTCGACGCCGAGCTGCGCGAGGCGGGCCGCATCCCGGGCAGCTGGCCCGAGCCGCTCGTCGTCGAGGCCAAGCGCATGGGCTGCTCCGACCGCCACCTCGCGGCACGGCTCGGACTCGCCGAGACGGACATCCGCGCCCGCCGCCAGGCCATGGGTCTCGTGCCGGTGATGAAGGCCGTCGACACGTGCGCCGGCGAGTTCGTCGCGAAGACGCCCTACTTCTATTCGACGTACGAGGAGGAGGGCGAGGTCACGATCGGCACGCGCCCGCGTGTCGTCGTCCTCGGCAGCGGGCCCAACCGCATCGGCCAGGGGCTCGAGTTCGATTACTGCTGTGTCCAGGCCGCGCTCGAGCTCAAGGAACGCGGCTACGACGTGATCATGGTGAACTCGAATCCCGAGACCGTGAGCACCGACTACGACGTCTCGAGCCGGCTGTACTTCGAGCCGCTGACGCTCGAGGACGTGCTGAACGTCGTCGAGCTCGAGCAGCCGGTGGGCGTGATCGTCCAGCTCGGCGGCCAGACGCCGCTCAAGCTCGCGCGCGGCCTGAACGACGCGGGCGTGCCGCTGTGGGGCACGCCGTTCGACGGACTCGACATCGCCGAGAACCGGGCGCGCTTCCGCACGCTGCTCGACCAGCTCGGCCTGCGCCAGCCCGAGAGCCTCACCGCGACGTCGAGCGCCCAGGCCATGCACTGCGCCCAGGCGCTCGGCTATCCCGTGCTGATCCGGCCGTCCTACGTGCTCGGCGGTCGCGGCATGCGCGTCGCGTACTCGACCGACGATCTCGAGGACTGGCTCGGGCGCGAGGCGCTGATCTCCGAGGACGAGCCGGTACTGATCGACAAGTTCCTCGAGGGCGCTCTCGAAGTCGACGTCGACGCCGTCGCCGACGGCGAGACGGTGCTGGTCGCCGGCGTCATGGAGCACATCGAAGAGGCCGGCATCCATTCCGGCGACTCCACCTGCGTCATCCCGCCGTTCAGCCTCGGCGACCGCGTCGTCCACGCGATCCGCGACATGACCGCGCAGCTCGCGCGCGCGCTCAAGGTGCGCGGGTTGCTCAACGTGCAGTACGCCGTGCGCAACGAGCTGATCTACGTGCTGGAGGCGAACCCGCGCGCCTCGCGCACGGTGCCGTTCGTGAGCAAGGCCGTCGGCCTGCCGCTCGCGCGCATCGCCGCGCGCGTCATGTCGGGCGAACGGCTCGCCGACGTGGCGCCCGCCGACGTGCCGGATCCGGTGTTCGTCAGCGTCAAGAAGCCCGTGCTACCGTTCAACCGGTTCCCGGGCGAGGACACGCTGCTCGGCCCCGAGATGAAGTCGACCGGCGAGGTCATGGGGCGCGACCGCGACTTCGGCCGCGCGCTCGCCAAGGCGCACCTGGGCTCGAGCGAGCCGCTGCCCGAGAGCGGCACGGTGTTCCTGAGCGTGCGCGACGACGACAAGCGCTCGATCTCGTTCATGGCCAAGACGCTCGTCGAGCTCGGATACGGACTCGTGGCGACCCGCGGCACCGCGCGGTTCCTCGCCCGCAGCGGCGTGCCGTGCCGCGAAGTGTTCAAGGTGCACGAAGGGCGGCCGAACATCGTGGACCTGCTCGATCATGGAGCCATTCAGCTCGTGCTCAACACCCCGCTCGGCCGCGCCTCGGAATTCGACGAAAAGGCGATCCGCGAACGCGCCGTCCAGATCGGCGTGCCGGTGATCACGACCGTCGCGGGCGCGCTGGCCGCCGTCGCGGGCATGGAGGCCATGCGCCGCGGGCCGCTCGAGGTGACCGCGCTCCAGGAGACCGAGTGACGCTGCGGAGATGGGTGGGCGGCCTCGCCGTCGCCGCACTGGTGCTGTCGAGCCTCGCCGGCTGCGCGTACTACAACACGCTGTACCTGGCGAAGCGCTACTACACCCGCAGCCTGAACGACGTCCCCTACGCGCTCGACAAGAACGACCTGCTCTCGCCGGTCCAGTTCGGCAATTCCATCACGCTGGTCAAGAAGCTGATCGCCCAGTATCCCCGGTCCAAGTGGGTGGACGACGCCTACGTGCTGTGGGCCAAGTCGCTGATCGCGAACGAGGACCCGCGCGAGGCCATCCGCATGCTCGAGGAGTACCCCACGCTCTATCCGAAGGGATCGGAAGCGTCCGAGGCGACCTTCTACCTCGGCGTGGCCTACCTCCGGGCGCGCAAGTACGAGCGTGCGCTCGAGACGCTCGACCGGTTCCTCGTGAGCAACCCGAAGAAGGACCTGGAGCCCTACGCGAATCTCGAACGCTCGCGTGCGCTGCTCGCCCTCGAGCGGCCCGGCGAGGCGGCCGAGGCGGCGGGGCGGGTGGTGCAGCGCTTCCCGAAGAACGCCCTCGGCGCGCGCGCGCGCCTCGCGCGGGCGCAGGCGCTCATCGCCCAGAAGGAATTCGACCGGGCGCGCGACGACTACCGCGCGCTCGGACATCGCGCGGCGACCGACGAGGACCGGCTCACTTACCTGCTCTTCGAGGCCGACTGTCTCGAGGGCGGTCAGAAGTACGACGAGGCGCTGGCCCTGCTGCGCGGCGCGCTGTCGCACGAGCGCGAGCCGTTGCGCGCGGACACGACCGGCGGACGTTTGCTGACGGGCCCGACCGATGCGTTCGCCCAGCGCTACGGGCGGCTGCTGACGCGCGTGGGCACCGTGCACCTGCGCGCGGGCCGGCTCGAGGAGGCGCTGTCGGCGTACACCCGCGTGCTCGACGACTACCCGCACACGATCCTCGGCGCCGAAGCCCAGTACCGCATCGGCTACGCGTGGGAGACCGCCGGCGACGACTTCGAGAAGGCGCGCGCCGAGTACGGGCGCGTGAACGAGCAGGGGCCGGGCACGAGCTTCTCCGACCAGGCGAACGCGCGGCTGTCGAGTCTCGACCAGCTCGCGGCGTTCCGGAAGGGCGGCGGCGACACGCTGACGCGCGCCGCGGACGGCGAGTTCCTGCTCGCCGAGCAGTACCTGTTCCAGCTCGACCGCCCCGACCGCGCGCTCGAGGAGTACCAGCGGATCGCCACGCGCTTCAGCGGCACGCCATTCGAGGCCAAGGCGCTCACCGCGCAAGGGTGGGTGCTGAGCCGGAAGCTCAAGCGCCGCGAGGCGGGGGACTCGCTGTTCTGGCAGGTCGTGCGCGAGCATTCGGGCACCGAGGCACAGCTCGCCGCGCGCGACTACCTCGAGGCCGAGGGCATCGACGTGCCGCAGGACCTGATCAAGCTCCCGGAGAAGGTGCTGACCGCCGCCGATTCCGCGCGCGCGGCCGCCGCGGAGGCCGACACCGTGGCGCTGACCCAGCCGCCGGCGGGCTCGATCCCGCTGGGTGGGCAGCCGCCGGTGGATTCGCTGCACCTGGCCGCCCCGGGCGGACCGCGGCTGTCGCTGCCGCCGATCACGCTGCCCGACACGATGCGCGCCCCGGTCGACACGACGCACGGCGTCGGCGGCGGGCGTCCCGACACGGTGACCAAGGCGCCGTACATGCTGCCGTCGACCGAGGACACGACGCGCCGCGTGCCGGTGCGCCTCGGCACCGGCGGCCCGCCGATCGCGCCGCCGCCGCCGTCGGTGGTTCCGCGCGATACGTCGCGATCGACGTCTCCCGCGGCGCCGCCGCCGTCGCTGGCACCGCGCGACACGACACGGTCCACGCCGCCCGCCGCGCCGCCGCCGCCGGTGGCGCCCGAAGGGTCCGTGGCGCCGCGCGACACGACGCGCGCGCAGCCGCCGCCGCGGGCACCCGAAGGGTCGGCGGCGCCCGAAGAGTCGGTTCCGCGGCCGGATGCGACGCCGTGGCATCCGCCGATGGCGCGGCCGGACACGACGGGGACGAAGCCGTGAGGGCGCCGCGCCCGGGCTGGAGCCAGGTGACGGCGCGAGTCGCGGAACACAGTCCGTACGGTGCCGGACATTACTGGCTCGATCTCGACGTGCCTGCCGGCTTCGGCGCGCCCGAGCCCGGCCAGTTCGTCCAGATCATGCTGCCGTCGATCGTGAACCCGACGCTGCTGCCGCGGCCGATGAGTGTCGCGGCCGTGGCGCGCCGTGCCGGCGGCCACCGGCTCGGCTTTCTCTACGCGCCCGTCGGCACCGGCACGCGCGCCCTGGCGACGCTCGCCCGCGGCGCCGTGGTCCAGACGCTCGGGCCTCTCGGCCGCGGTTTCCCGCTCGACCAGCCCGGCACGCCCGTGCTCGTCGCCGGCGGGCGCGGCGTGGCGCCGCTGCTGTTCGCGGCGGAGCGCCTCGGACGCATGGGACGCCGCGCCCAGTTCGTCTTCGGCGCCCGCGATCGCGCGCACCTGGTCGCGCTCGACGAGGCGAAGCGGTCGCTCGCGCGCTGGGGCGGACGGCTGCACCTGTGCACCGACGACGGCAGCCGCGGATCGCGCGGCACCGTGGTCGAACCGTTGCGCCGCGTCGCGGCCGGCATCGACGGCCCGGTCGTGATCCACGCGTGCGGACCCCACGCCATGCTCGCGGCCGTCGCCGACTGGGCGATGGCGCACGACGCCCGTGCGTGGCTGGCGATGGAGTCGGTGATGGCGTGCGGCACCGGCGTGTGCCGCGGCTGCCCGCTCGCGCGCAGCGAGCCGTCGCGCCGCGCGTTCCGCGACGACGCGCCGTCGCTGCTCGGCAACCGCGACTACGCGATGTGCTGCACCGAGGGCCCCGTGTTCGAGGCCCGCGAACTCGACTGGGAGCGGATCCACTGATGCCGCGCCGCCGCCCGCTCGACCTCTCGGTCCGCATCGGGCCGCTCACGATCGCGAACCCGGTGGTGACGGCCTCGGGCACCTACGGCTACGGCGACGAGTACGCGCACGTGCAGGACCCTGCCGCACTGGGGGCGGTGATCACCAAGACCGTGACGCTGCGGCCGCGGGTCGGCAACGCGCCGGCGCGCATCGCCGAGACCGCGGCCGGCATGCTCAACACGATCGGGCTCGAGAATGTCGGGGTCGAGCGGTTCCTGAGCGAGAAGCTGCCGAAGCTCCGGTCCCTGCGCGCCACGGTGATCGCCTCGATCGGCGGCGAGACACCGGGCGAGCTCGCGCGGCTGATGGACTGGGTGGGCGAGGCGCCCGGCGTGTCGGGCATCGAGGTCAACTTCTCCTGCCCGAACGTGGCGCGCGGCGGCGCCCGCTACTGGGCCGTGCCGCGACGGCTGGAGCGCACGCTGTCCGATCTGAGGCGGCGCACGCGGCGCGCGATGATCGCCAAGCTGTCGCCCGACGTCACGTCGGTCGGCGATCTCGCCCGCGCCTGCGAGGCCGGCGGCGCGGATGCCGTGACCGCCGTCAACACGTTCGTCGGCATGGCCATCGACGTCGACCGCGGCACGTCCCGGCTGTCGCTCGCGACCGGCGGCCTGTCGGGCCCCGCGATCAAGCCGCTGGCGCTCGCGCGCTGTCACGAGGCGGCGCGCGCCGTGTCGATCCCGGTGCTCGGATCGGGCGGCATCATGAGCGGGCGCGACGCGCTCGAGTTCCTGCTCGCCGGCGCCGCGGCCGTCCAGGTCGGCACGGCGTCATTCCTGCGCCCCCGCGCCGCCCTCGGCGTACTCGAGGAGCTGGAGGCGCTGCTGCGCGCGCGCGACGTGCGGCGGCTGGACGAGGTGCGCGGAGCGTATCTCGCCCCGGGAGCGGCGCATGTCTGAGCTGGCGATCGCATTCGATGTCGCGACATGCGACGAGGCGCTGGGACTCGACTCGGTGCTCGGCGGCGGCGAGGAGTACGCGAAGATCGGCCTCCAACTGTTCACCGCGGCCGGCCCCGCCGCGGTCGCAGCGCTGCGAGCGCGCGGCCGCCGCGTGTTCCTGGACCTCAAACTCCACGACATTCCGAACACCGTGAAGGGGGCGGCCGCCGAAGCCGCCCGGCTCGGCGCCGATCTGCTCACCGTGCACGCGCTCGGCGGGCCCGAGATGATCCGCGCCGCGGCGGACGGCGTGCGCTCCGCGGGCGGTACGACGCGCATCGTCGCCGTGACGCTGCTCACGAGCCAGGATCCCGACCGCCTGCCGCCGGGATTCGCGCGGCCGTTCCCGCTCCACGCGACGCTCGCCGCGATGCTCGACATGGCGCTCGGCGCCGGGGCCGCAGGTCTCGTGTGCTCGGCGGCCGATCTGGCCGGCATCCGCATGCACCACTCCGCCCCCTTCCTCGCCGTGACGCCGGGCATCCGGCCGGCCGGGGTGGGCGCCGACGACCAGCGCCGCGTGACCACGGTGACGGAGGCGGTGCGGCTCGGCGCCGGTATCCTGGTGCTGGGCCGTGCGATCACGGCGGCGCCGGATCCGGCCGCGGCGCTGCGCGCCGCGCGCGCCGAGGCGGCGGAAGCGTCGGCGACGACCGCGTAACTCATTACCGGCGAGGGCGAAAGAACACGGAATGAGTTCGTCTCCCCAGCGTATTCAGAACAGCGGACCGGACGATGCCGTGCTGGTCAAGGCGGCTCGCGAGGGCGACCAGGCCGCGTTCGCGGAGATCGTGCGCCGGTATCAGCGCGCCGTGTATCGCGTCGCGTATGGATTGACCCGGAGCCACGAGGACTCGGACGACCTGGCGCAGGAGACGTTCATCCGGGCTCACCGCGCGCTCGACACGTTTCGCGTCGGTGAGCCCTTGTACCCGTGGTTGTCGCGAATCGCCGTGAACCTTGCCTATTCACTGTTCCGCCGCCGGCGCCGCCGGCCGGAGACCTCGATCGAGCCGATGCTCGAGGCGGGCCATGACTGGGCCACGGAGGACGATCCGGTGGAAGAGGTCGCGGGAAACGAGCGCGTGGCGCAGATCCGGACGCAGTTCGCGGGACTGTCGGAGGAACATCAGGCGATCCTCGTGCTGCGCGTCGTCCAGGGCATGCCCTACGACACGATCGCCCGCACGCTCGGTGTGCCGGTGGGTACGGTGATGTCGCGCCTGTCGCGCGCGCGGGCCGAATTGAGAAAGCGCCTCACGGGGCGCTCGGAGGCGGACACATGACGCATCTCACGCGCGATCAACTGAGCGCGCTGGTCGACGGGGCGCTGCAGGGCCGCGCGCGCGCGGACGCCGAGCGCCACCTCGAATCGTGCGCCTCCTGCCGCGACACGCTCGCCGAGCTGGCCGCGACCGACGTGGCGCTGCGCATGGCGCTCGAGCACGACCCGGGCGAGGCCTACTTCGCGGCGTTCCCCGAGCGCGTGGCGCGGCGCCTGGGCGAGGAGCGGCGCGGCCGCGGCGTGCCCCTTGCCGGCTGGCGCGCGTGGTTCACGCCGCCGCGGATGGCGTGGGCGGCCAGCGCCGCGGCGCTCGCCGTGGCCGCCGGCGTCGTGTTCATGCAGGGCCGCGAGGGCAGCCGCCCGATGGAGCGCTCCGACCTCGCGACGCGTGCCCAGCAGCAGGAGGCCGCGCCGGCCCCCGCGGCGGAGTCCGGGCCCGCTCGAGACGCCGCGCCGCCCATGGCGACGATGGCGGCTCCCGAGGCCACGCCGACCCCGGTCATGCAGGATGCCGCGCCCGAGGCGGGCTCGATGCTCGCGCGCGAAGGCAAGTCCGAGCCGCGCGCGCAGGAGTCGATGGGCGACGTGGTGAAGGAGTCCGCGAAATCCCCGCACTCCAAGTCCGGATTCGCGCGGGCGCCGGCGGCGCCTTCGCTCCAGTCCGCACCCGCACCCGCCTCCGACGCGTTCCGCGCGGACGAGCGCGCAACCGCCATGGGTCAGCGTGCCGAGCGCCCCGGCGCCGAAGACGTGTCGCAAGACGCGCCGATGGCGAAGTCGAGCCGCGAGTCGCAGGTCGGCGCCACGGCGCCGAGTGCATCGGACGACAAGGCGCGCGCCGCCGGGGGTGCGACGAAACGGCGCGCCTCCGAGGGTTCGGCGAGCGGCATCATGAACGAGCTGCGCCAGCTCAAGTCCCGCATCGCGCGGCCGCTCGAGCGCGACTCGGGCCGTGTCGGCGGCGCCGCGCCGGGATTGGCCGCGCGCCCGCGGGGCACGGCGAACGATGCGCGCTGGCGGGGCGGGTCGGACGAGGACGACGCGTGGCCGGCGGCCGCGCGTCCGTACGTCCAGGCCGCCGACAGCCTCGACCGGCTGGCCGGCGAGCGCGAGTCGGCCGACGCCTACGACACGGCCGCCGACACGTGGGCGACGGCGCGTTCGTTCGTCACGCCGGGGTCTCGCGCGGACATCGAGGTGCGCGTGCGCGAAGCGGACTCGCGCTGGGCCGCCTATAGCCTGCGCGCCACGATGCCGAGGACGCGAGCGGCGCACGCGGCGGTGGACAGGGCGCTCGAGGCCCTCGGCGACGACCCGCGGGCCGGGCGCTACCGCGGCTACCGCGAGCGCCTTCGCTAGCGCCGCGCCAGCCTCCCGCTTGAGTCGGAGGCCGTGCGCGGGGCATTGTGGCGCCCTCGCGAACGGTTCGAGCGACTCACCCGATGGGGAGGCACACGTGGCGACAGCGATCGAAGCGGCGCCAGCCGAAACGGCACGAACCCCCGAGCAGATCGAGCGCCACTGGTTCGAGACGGTCTACGCCGGCGACCGCATGCGGCAGCTCACGCTGCGCTCGGTGGTGATGGGCATGCTGCTCGGCATGATCATGTCGCTGTCGAACCTGTACGTGGGGCTCAAGGCCGGCTGGGGCATGGGCGTGGCGATCACCTCGTGCATCCTCGCCTACGTCGCCTTCGCGACGCTGCGCCGGCTGTTCCCGAAGTGGTTCCCGCCGTACAGCATCCTCGAGAACAACGCGATGCAGTCGACCGCCTCAGCCGCCGGGTCGATGACGAGCGCGGGCCTCGTGAACGCGATCCCGGCGCTCCTGATGCTCAACCCCGCGGCACTTCCCGGCAATCACTGGTATCTCGTCGCGTGGGTCGTGTGCCTCTCCGGCCTCGGCGTCGTACTCGCGGTGCCGGCGAAGCGCCAGATGATCAACATCGAGCAGCTCCGCTTCCCGAGCGGCATCGCCGCGGCGACGACGCTGAAGAGCCTTCACTCCGAGGGCGGCGAGGCCGCGCGGCAGGCGCGCTCACTCGGTCTCGCGGCCCTGCTCGGCGCCGTCATCACGTGGATGCGCGACGCGCGCGCCTCGTGGCTCACCGAGCTGCCCGTCGCCGGGGCGCCGGTGTGGGCGCCGGTCAAGGGTTTCGTCGCGCCGGCGTTCGCGTCGTGGCTGCGCTATCCGCGCATCGAGTCGACGTGGGGCACGCAGGGGATCAGGCTCGGCGACTACAAGGGCGAGCCGCTCACGCTGAACCGCGTCACGATGTCGCTCGAGGGCTCGCTGCTGTTCATCGCGGGCGGGGCGATCATGGGATTCCGCCAGGCGTGGAGCCTGATGCTCGGCGCCGTCATCAACTACTGCATCCTCGCGCCGCACTTCCTGCAGGCCGGGGTGATCGAAGCCGCGTCGTTCCG
The DNA here is from genome assembly GCA_031364505.1 of Candidatus Eiseniibacteriota bacterium. Lineage (GTDB taxonomy): Bacteria > Eisenbacteria > RBG-16-71-46 > RBG-16-71-46 > RBG-16-71-46 > JANLWK01. The sequence goes on from JANLWK010000023.1 coordinate 11,282, forward strand.
CAAGATCTCGTCCTGGAGCCTGTGGATCGGCGTTCCGATGATGGTGACGTCCGGGCTGCTGCTGTTCTTCATGCAGTGGCGCACGGTGCTGCGCGCGTTCAGCACGCTGACGGCCTTCATCAGCCGCAAGCCGGCGAGCGACGACCCGATGGAGCGGATCGAGGTGCCGGGCTCGTGGTTCGTGATCGGCTTCCTCGTGTTCGGCTGCGGCGCCATCTTGCTCGGCCACTGGCTCTTTCACATCGCGTGGTGGATGGGTGTGATCGCGGTGGGCGCCACGTTCCTGCTCGTCATGGTGGCGGCGCGCTCCGTGGGCGAGACCGACATCACGCCGACGGGCCCGCTGAGCAAGATCACGCAACTCACCTTCGGCGCCATCCAGCCCGGCAACGTGACCACGAACCTGATGACCGCGAACATCACCGCCGGCGCCTGCAGTCACGCGGGCGACCTGCTCACGGACTTGAAGAGCGGCTACCTGCTCGGCGCGAACCCGCGCCAGCAGTTCCTCGCCCAGTTCTTCGGCATCCTCGCCGGCGGTCTCATCGTCGTGCCGGCGTTCTTCACGCTGATCCCCGACGTGTCCGTCCTCGGCGGCGAGAAGTGGCCCGCGCCGGCGGCACTCGTGTGGCGCGGTGTGGCGGAACTGCTGTCGAAGGGCCCCGGGGCGCTGCCGCACTCGGCGCGCATCGGGCTCGTCATCGGGGGGCTGCTCGGCATCATCCTGCCGCTCGTCGAGATGCGCTTTCCGAAGCAGAAGAAGTTCATTCCGTCGGCGACCGGCATCGGGCTCGCGTTCACGATCAACGGCTTCAACTCCATCTCGATGTTCCTCGGCGCTCTGCTCGCGCTGTGGTTCGCGAAGTGGCGCCCGGCGCTCCACGAGCAGTACACGGTGCCCGTGTCGTCCGGCATCATCGCGGGCGAGAGCCTGATGGGCGTCGCGATCGCGTTCCTGACGATCAAGGGCTGGTTGAGCTGACCAGCGAGGGGTGCGGCCCCGGGGGCTCGCGACGAGGTGGTCGCGCTCGGCGGGCACCGCCGAGGAGTCGAGTCCCCGGGGCCGCGCCCCTCGCTGCGCCCGGGCGGGAGCCTTGCCTGTCACCGCGACAGGTCATAGGGTGTTCGGCCGCGCGTGCCGAACGTCGCGCGCGTCTTCCTCGAATCGAGGGTCACGATGCGTCGCGTTCTGATCACCGGTGTGACCGGGTTCGCCGGCAGCCACCTCGTCGACTACCTGCTCACGCGGGACGATTGCCAGATCTTCGGCATCCAGCGCTGGCGCAGCCGCACCGAGAACATCGAGCACTTCGCGGACCAGATCACGCTGCTCGAGTGCGACCTGCGCGACGCCACCTCGACGCGCGATACCCTCGAGCGCGTGCGGCCCGACTGGATCTTCCATCTCGCCGCCCAGTCGTTCGTGCCGACCTCGTGGATCGCGCCCACGGAGTCGCTGATGACGAACGTGCTGGCGCAGGTCAACATCTTCGAGGCCGTGCGCCACATGGGGCTCGCCTGCCGCATCCAGCTCGCCTGCTCGAGCGAGGAATACGGCATGGTCCATCCCGACGAGGTGCCGATCAAGGAGTCGAACCCGCTCCGGCCCCTGTCGCCCTACGCCGTGAGCAAGGTGGCGCAGGACCTGCTCGGCTACCAGTACTGGATGTCGTGGAAGGTCGACTGCGTGCGGACGCGCGGGTTCAATCACGAAGGGCCGCGCCGCGGCCCCGTGTTCGTGGCATCGGACTTCGCCAAGCAGATCGCCGACATCGAGAAGGGCAAGAAGCCTCCAGTCCTTCACGTTGGCAACCTCGAGGCGAAGCGCGATTTCACGGACGTCCGCGACATGGTGCGCGCCTACTGGCTGGCGCTCGAGAAGTGCAAGCCCGGCGAGGCCTACAACATCTGCAGCGGGAAGGCGTGGAGCATCCGCGAGCTGCTCGATCACCTGCTCAGCCTGACGAAGGTGAAGATCGAGGTCCGCCAGGACCCCGCGCGGCTGCGGCCGAGCGACGTGCCGATCCTGCTCGGCGACGCGTCCAAGTTCCGCGCCGAAACGGGATGGGCGCCGACGATTCCGTTCGAGCAGACGCTGCTCGACATGCTGGAGCACTGGCGCTCGCGCTAGTGTCCCGTCTCCGAAATAGCTTGCCAGTCGGCCGCCGCTGCATCCCGGCCCGCTGCGTTGTTCCTCCTCGGCGTATCTCGTGGATACGCCTTCGTCGTCACGCCTTGCTGGCCGGGCGCATCGTCGGCCTTTGTGGTCAATCTATTTCGGAGACGGGACACTAGCCCCGTGAGCACGGTTCCTGCTCCCATCACGCTCGTCACCGGAGCCTCCGGCTTCGTCGGCGGGCATGTCGTTCGCGCACTGGCCGCCCGCGGCGACGTCGTGCACGGTGTCGGCCTGGGTACCGCGCCCGCGGCGCTTCCACTCGCCTCGTGGCGCCTGGCCGACGTCGCCGAGGCGGCCCCGTTGCGCGAGGCGCTCGCCGCCGTGCGGCCGTCGCGCGTCGTCCACCTCGCCGGACAGGCCAGCGCCGGTCGCTCGATCGACGCGCCCGCCGAGACGTTCCGCGCCAACGCGCTCGGCACCTGGCAATTGCTCGAGGCCGTTCGCGCCGAGGTCCCCGGGGCGCGCGTCCTCGCCATCGGCACCGGCGACGTCTACGGCCCCCAGCCCGAGGGCTCGCGCGTGCGCGAAGACGCTCCGCTGCGGCCGGTCAACCCGTACGCCCTGTCCAAGGCGGCCGCCGACGCGTTCGCGGATCTCGCGGCGCGGCAGGGCCTCGACGTCGTGCGCACGCGATCGTTCGCGCACACGGGCGCCGGACAGGACGCGCGCTTCGTGGTCCCGTCCTGGGCGTCGCAGATCGCGGCGATCGAACGCGGCGCCGCGGAGGCGGTGATCCGGGTCGGCAACGTCGAGGTCACGCGCGACTTGAGCGACGTGCGCGACGTCGCGCGCGCGTACGTGGCCTTGATCGAGCGCGGCCGCCGCGGCGCCGTGTACAACGTGTGCAGCGGACGCGGCACGCGGTTGATCGAGGTGCTGGAACACCTGCGCCGCCTGTCGAAGGTTTCGCTCCGCGTCGAGCCCGACGCCTCGCGGCTGCGTGGCCCGTACGACGTGCCCTACCTGGTCGGCGATCCGTCCGCCATCGAGGCCGACACCGGCTGGCGCCCCGAGATCCCGCTCGAGGACACGCTCGCCGCGGTGCTCGAGGATGTGCGGACACGCGCCGCGGCGGCCGATTGACCTGAGTGGGGGTGCCCTCTAACCTGTCCCGCTCGTCCGCATGCATACCACCGGCCCGGAACGCCGTTCCGGGCGTCGAGAAGGGATGATCTCTGTACCAGATCACCGTCGTGGGAACGGGTTACGTCGGTCTCGTGACCGGCGCCTGCCTCGCCGATTTCGGCAACGCCGTCACCTGTGTGGATGCCGACGCCGCGAAGATCGCGCGCCTCGAGAAGCTGCAGCTGCCGTTCTTCGAGCCCGGGCTGCCCGAGTTGGTTGCCCGGAACGTCGCCGAGGGCCGGCTGCGCTTCTCCAGCGACCTCCGGTCCGCGCTCAAGGGCGCTCGCGTGGTCTTCATTACCGTGGGCACGCCGCCGAAGGCCGACGGCAGCGCCGACACGAGCGCGATCTACGCCGTGGCGAAGACGGTGGCGAAGCACTTCGAGCGCTACACGCTGGTCGTGCAGAAGAGCACGGCCCCCGTGGGCACCGCGCGGGACCTCGGCCGCTGGATGGTGAAGCACGCGAAGCGTGGCGCCGAGTTCGACGTGGCGTCGAACCCGGAGTTCCTGCGCGAGGGCTCGGCGATCGAGACGTTCATGCGTCCCGACCGCGTCGTGATCGGCGCCGAGTCGGCCCGCGCCCAGCGCATCCTGCGCGAGATCCACAAGCCGCTGTTTCTGCTCGAGACGCCGATGGTGGTGACCACGCTCGAGACCGCCGAGTTGATCAAGTACGCGGCGAACTGCTTCCTCGCGACCAAGATCACGTTCATCAACGAGATCGCGAACGTGTGCGAGGCGCTCGGCGCCGACGTGCAGGCCGTCGCGCGCGGCATCGGCATGGACCGGCGCATCGGCTCCAAGTTCCTGCACGCCGGGCCCGGGTACGGCGGCTCGTGCTTCCCCAAGGACACGCAGGCGCTGTCGGCGTTCGCGCGGGCGGCCGGCGAGCGCACGCGCATCGTGGACGCCGTGATCGAGGCGAACGAGCAGCAGATGCAGCGCATGGTGGACAAGGTGTGGGCGGCCGTGGGCCGCCGCCGCGGCGCCCGCGTCGCCGTGCTGGGGCTGGCGTTCAAGCCGAACACCGACGACGTGCGCGCCGCTCCCGCGCTGACGATCGTGAAGGGACTCAAGCGCCGGGGGGTCAAGGTGTCGCTGTTCGATCCCGTGGCGCTCGTTCACGCCGGGAACCTGCCCGAACTCAAGGGCGTCGAGCGTGCGAAGGACGCCTATGACGCCGCGCGCGGCGCCGATGCCGTGGCGATCGTGACGGAATGGAACGAGTTTCGCGGCATGAACCTGGCGCGGCTCAAGCGGACGATGCGCCGCCCCGTGCTGTGCGACCTGCGCAACCTCTATGACCCCGCCACCGTCGAGGCCGCGGGGCTCCGGCACATCGGCGTCGGGCGCGGCCGTCCCGCCGTCCCCGCGCGCCGCCGAGCCAAGGCGCGCCGGTGACACGATCGCTCGACGGCGCCCGGCTCCTTGTGACCGGCGGCGCCGGGTTCATCGGCGCCAATTTCGTGCACCGCGTCCTCGAGCGCTTTCCCGCGAGCCACATCGTCGTGCTCGACGCGCTCACCTACGCGGGACGCCGCGAGAACCTGGACGGAATCCCGGACCGCTCGCTGACGTTCGTCCACGGCGACATCCGCGACCCGAAGGCGGTCGAGCAGGCGATGGCGGGCTGCGATCTCGTGCTCAACTTCGCCGCCGAGTCGCACGTCGACCGCTCGATCGAGACCCCGGGCGAGTTCATCCAGACCGACGTCTATGGCGTGTTCGTACTGTGCGAGGAGGCGCGCCGCCGCGGTGTCACCCGCTTCATCCAGGTGTCGACCGACGAGGTGTACGGCGAGGTGCTCGAGGGCCACGCCACGGAAGCCTGGCCGCTGATGCCGCGCAGCCCGTACGCCGCCAGCAAGGCGGGCGGCGACCGGCTCGCCTACGCGTATCACACGACGTACGGACTGCCGGTCGTGGTGACGCGCTGCTCGAACAACTACGGGCCCCGCCAGTATCCCGAGAAGCTCGTGCCGCTGTTCATCACCAATGCCATCGAGCACCAGCCGCTGCCGGTCTACGGCACCGGCTTGAACCGCCGCGACTGGCTGCACGTGCGCGACCATTGCGACGCGCTGATCGCGCTGCTCGCGGCTCCGGAGATCGACGGTGAGACCTTCAACATCGGCGGCTCCCACGAACTCGACGTGCTCGCCGTCACCGCGCGCATCCTCGAGCTGCTCGGCCGGCCGAGCACGCTGATCCGCCACGTCGAGGATCGCCCCGGCCACGACCGGCGCTATGCGGTAGACTGGTCCAAATTGGAGCATCGGGTGGGGTGGAGGCCGGCGGTGTCGTTCGACGAGGGCATCCGCGACACCGTGGAGTGGTTCCGCACGCACGAGAGCTGGTGGAAGCCCATCAAGCAGGGCGAGTTCCGCCAGTACTACGAGCGCATGTACGGGCAGCGCAAGATCCTGAAAGAGGTCCGAGCGTGATGCGAGCCTGGCTCACGAGCACCGTGCTGGTCCTGACGCTGAGCATCCCATCCGTGCGCGCGTTCGCGCAGGGTTCCGCCGACGTTCCCGACATCGGCTCACTGCCCGAGCTGCGGGAGCTGACGGGCGAACGGAGCAAGGTCGTTCGGCCGACGTCCACCGTCATGCAGGCCGGCGCCGTCAACGCCGACCGCTACATCGTCGGCCCCGGCGATCAGCTCGAGCTCACGCTGTGGGGGCGCGTCGCCCGCACCACGAGCCTGACCGTGAGCCCCGAAGGCCGCATCCTGCTGCCCGGCCGCGCGGCGATGGACGTCGGCGGCAAGACGCTGGCGGCGACCCGTGAGCGCGTGCTCAAGGCCATCAACGACCAGTATCTCGGCGTGCACGCGGACCTGCAGCTCGTGGGACTGCGGCGGTTCAAGGTCTACGTCACCGGCCAGGTCGAGAGGCCCGGCGCCGTCGAGGCGACCTCGACCATGCGGGCGAGCGAAGTGCTGGCGCCCGCCGGACTGCTGGCGAAGGCGTCGCACCGGAACATCGTGCTCACGCGCCTGGATGGGTCGACGGTGCACGTCGACCTCGATGCCGCGCAGACCCTCGGCCGCCAGGACGCCGACCCCCAGCTCATCGACGGCGACGTGATCAACGTGCCCTACTCGACGCTGCGCGCCGCCGTCGGTGGCGCGGTGTCGAATCCGCGCGAGATCGAGCTCGCGCACGGCGACGACATCGCCACGCTGGTCGCACTCGGCGGCGGCCTGATTCCCGCGGCCACGCCGGAGCGGGCGTTCATGGTGCGCTTCACCTCGGCGAGCGAGCGCGAGTCGCTGGCCGTCGACGTCGGCCAGGCCGAGGTGCTCAAGCGGCCCATCCAGGACGGTGACCGGCTCTACATCCAGTACCGCCCCGACTACCACTTCCTGCCGAGCGTCGACATCGCCGGTGACGTCGAACATCCGGGTTCGTTCCCGATCACACCCGGCCGCGACCGGCTGACCGACGTCCTCGGATGGGCCGGTGGGTTCCGTGCCACGGCCAACAAGGCCGCCGTGCACCTGATCCGTGACGTCGAAATCTCGAAGGTGCAGGACCCCGAGTTCGAGCGTCTGGCACGGCTGTCACGCAACGAGATGACGGAGTCCGAGTACATCAAGCTGGAGACCAAGCTCGCCGAGCGCAAGAACACCTTCACGATCGACTGGAACCGGCTCGAGCCCGGCAGCGCCAACGACCCCCTGCTCCAGGACCGCGACGTCGTGCGCGTCGACCGCTTCGTTCCGACGGTCCGCATCGAGGGGCAGGTCAAACGCCCCGGGTACGTCGACTACGCGCCCGGCCGCTCGCTCGGCGAGTACATCCAGCTCGCGGGCGGCTTCACGGACCGATCGGCGCGCACCGGCGTACGCGTATCGCGCTCGCTCACCGGCCAGATCATCCCGGCGCGCAGCCTGCGCGGCGTGCTGCCCGGCGACTTCATCTGGGTGCCCGAGCGGAAGGACTTCGACGCGTGGACGTCGTTCCGCGACATCATCACCGTGGCGGGACAGGTCGCGGTCGTCATCTTCACACTCAGCCGTTAGCCCGCTTCGAGCGCCGCGCCATCCCCGCGCGCCGCGCCGCGGGATCGGGTAGGGTAATACCGTGCTCGCCCGACACCGGCAGCTATTCGCCACGGGAGTCTTCGCGCTCGACGGCGTTATCCTCGCCGCCGCCTGGCTGCTCGCGTTCGCGATCCGGTTCAACACCCCGGGCATCCCGGCGCCGCTCGGCGTCCCGTCGTTCCCGTTCTACCTGTGGCTCGGCGCCGTGGTCACGCCGCTCGGGCTCATCGTGCTGCGCTCGTTCCGCATCTACCGGTCGGCGCGCACCGCGCACCTCGGCGAGGAGTTGTACGCGCTCGTCCAGGGCGTCGTGATCCTCACGGCCCTCGCCTCGATCGCCTCGTTCTACACGCGCGGTGAGCTGTCGCGCTCGATGCTGCTGCTGTTCGCGCTGCTCGCGATCGTCATGCTGTGCGGCAGCCGCCTGCTGATCCGCTTCGTGTTGCGCCAGCTCCGGCGGGGCGGCCGCAACCTGCGCCACGTCTACGTCGTCGGCGCCGGCCCGCTCGCCGAGACGGTGATCCGCAAGATCCGCGCGCACGCGGACTTCGGCCTCGTGCTGCACGGCGTGGTGGCGGACGACGCCGGCGTCACCGCGGTCGCGGGCGTGCCGGTGGCGGGCCGGGTGGGCGAGCTCCGCGCCCTCGTCGAGCGCCACGCGGTGGACCTCGTGTTCCTGGCGCTCGCGCGCTCGGAGTACGCGGCCGAGGAGGAGGCGCTCGCCCAGCTCGCGGACTCGACCGCGGCCGTGCGCCTCGTGCCCGACCTCGCGCGGGCGTTCACGCTGAACGCGAGCGTCGAGGACTTCGACGGCCTGCCCGTCGTGCTCGTCACCGAGAGCCCCGGCCAGGGCTGGAACGCCGTGCTCAAGCGGGCATTCGACGTCGTGCTGTCGGCGATCGGGCTCGTCGTGCTGTCGCCGGTGCTGCTCGCCGTGGCGGTCTGGGTGTGGCTCGACTCGCCCGGCCCCGTGCTCTACGCCCAAGAACGCGTGAGCCTGAGCGGACGCCGCTTCCGCATGCTCAAGTTCCGCACGATGCGGCTCGATGCCGAGCAGGCGGGCGCCGGCTGGACGACGCCGGGGGACCCACGCCGCACCCGCGCGGGCCGCGTGCTGCGCCCGCTGTCGCTCGACGAGCTGCCGCAGCTGTGGAACGTGCTGCTCGGCCAGATGAGTCTCGTCGGCCCGCGCCCCGAACGGCCGATGTACGTCGACCAGTTCCGCGCCTCGATCCCGCGCTACATGCTGCGCCACCACGTGAAGGCGGGCATCACGGGCTGGGCGCAGGTGCACGGCCTGCGCGGCGACACCCCGCTCGACCGCCGCATCGAGTACGACCTCTTCTACATCCGCAACTGGTCGCTGTGGCTCGACATCCGGATCCTCGCGCTGACCGTCGTGCGCGTGTTCCGCGACGCCAGCGCGCACTAGGCGGGGCATGAAGACGCGAGTCCTGCTGACCGCCGCGGGGGCGCTGGTGCTCGCGGTCGCCACCCTCGTGGCGGTCGTCATGTCCGGCGTGACCTCGTGCACGGTCTTCATCGCCAACGACACGCGCCGGGCGATCGTCGGCGGCATGGCCGCCGTGCCCGGCGACTCGGCGCCCATCCCGCCGCTGCGGCCTGGGGAGAGCGCGCGGCTCCGGCTGCGCGTGCGCGGCGAGGGCCTTGCCGTGAGCCTCATGACGCTCGAGGGCGGCGAGACGCGCCGCGACACGATGGGCTACGTCACTTCGGGCATCGACGCGATCGATTCGCTGAGCGTGGGCGAGGACTCGACGGTCGTCCGCGTCTCGTACGAATCGTACTAGGACCCGCGCCTACTTCTCGACGCTCGCGACCCCTCGCGCGCGCCACCAGCCGCGTACGAGCGCCGTGACGAGTCCGAACGGCACGAGCATCACGACCGGGAGCCGGCGCGGGTCGAGGCGCCACTTGGCCCAGACGACGAGCAGGCACGCGCCCGCGATGACGAGCAGCGAGGCCGAGAGTCCGCGGTGGTCCGCCAGTGCCGCGATCGCGGAGCCGAGCAGGGCGCCGACGTAACCGATCGACGCGCGCACGATGGGGCGCCGGATCACGAGCGGGCCCAGGTGGTGCGCCTCGATCCGTTCGTGGAACCGGCGTGGAAAGCGCGCGGCGAGCAGCCCGTCCATGACGTAGCGCCGCGTCCAACGCAGCGGGTCCAGGAAGCGCGGGTTCTCCTCCGGGTGGACCACGACCACGTCAGGTGCCCGCCGGACCCGCGCGCCCGCGTCCTCGAGGAGCCAGCCGATGTCGGCGTCCTCGCGGAAGAACAGGCGCCGGGCGGGCTCGAAGTAGCCCTCGTGGAAACCGCCGATCCGCTGGAACAGCGCGCGGCGCACGACCAGGTTGCACAGGATGTACTGGCCCGATTCGTCCGCCATCATGCGGACGGGCCGCCCGCCGGGCTTGCGGGTCACGCCCTCGAGCACGTCGATCGCGGGGTCGGCCGCCAGGTGCGCCTCGGCGCGCTCGAGCCAATCGGATTCCGGCACGACGTCGTCGTCCGTCGACACCAGGAATTCACCCCGGGCGGCGGCGGCGCCACGGTTGCGCGCGATGGGCGGGCCGCTGTTCCGCTCCAGCACGATCGAACGGGCGCCCAGTGCCTCGAGCCGTGCGGCGACCGTGGGCGGAGGCGGGACGCCGTCGAACACGACGATCAGCTCCCAGCGCGCGCGGGGCAGCGTCTGGCGCTCGAGCGCATTGAGGAACGGGAGAATCCGCGCGGGTGTTCCGAGCGAGGGCGCGACGATCGAGAAACGGAGCGCGGGCGCCGCGGCGGGCTCCGTCACCCAGGGCTCAGCTCCGGGCGGCGGCGGCACGCGCGGACTGGAACCAGGCGATCGTCCGGCGCAAGCCTTCGTCGAACGGCGTCTTCGCCGTCCAGCCCAGCAGTCGCTCGGCGCGCGTGGTGTCGAGGCAGCGCCGCGGCTGGCCGTCGGGCTTCGTCGCATCCCAGACGAGACGCCCGCGGTAACCGGCGAATTCCGCGATCTTCGCCGCGAGATCGCGGATCGAGATCTCGCGGCCCGCGCCCAGGTTGATGGGATCGCTGCCCTCGAGCCGCTCGAACGCGCGCACGAGCCCCAAGGCGGCATCCTCGACGTAGAGGAACTCGCGCGTGGCGTTGCCCGTGCCCCAGACCACGATCTCGGGCGCGTTCGCTTCGGCGGCTTCGACGCAGCGGCGGATCAGCGCGGGAATCACGTGCGAGCTCTCGGGGTCGAAGTTGTCACCGGGGCCGTACAGGTTGACGAGCAGCACGTTCGAGGCGTCGAACCCGAACTCCTGGCGGTAGGCTTGCGACTGGACGAGCAGCATCTTCTTCGCGAGCCCGTAGGGCGCGTTCGTCTCTTCGGGGTAGCCGTTCCACAACTCGTCTTCGCTGAACGGCACCGGCGTGAACTTCGGATACGAGCAGATGGTTCCGACGCTCAGCAGGCGCTTCACCCCGCCGAGGCGCGCGCGTTCCATGAGCTGAACGCCCATCTGGAGGTTCTTGTAGAAGTACGTGCCCGGAAACTTGCGGTTGGCGCCGATGCCTCCGACGACGGCCGCGAGATGGAGCACGGCCTGAGGTTCCGTGTCGGCGAGCAGCCGGGTCACCTCGCCGTCGCGCGTCAGGTCGTACTCGCTCGACCGGAACGTCGTGACATTCGCGTAGCCGTGCGACGCGAGCGCCGTGACGACGTGCCGGCCGAGGAATCCATTGCCGCCGGTGACGAGAATGCGGGTACCGCGTTCCATGAGCGCTCCCATGAGAGATGAGCGAGATTCCGCGCCCGCCGCCGCGAAGTCAAGACCGGCACGCTTGACCGTCGGTGGCACATCCCACACCATCCCGCGCTTCTCACGCCTCGCTCACCGGAGATCGTCATGTCCCTGCGCCTGCACGTCGGCTGCGGCACCGTGTATCTCGACGGCTACGTCAACGTCGACCTCGAAGTGCCCGGATACTCGGTCCTCGCGAGCGAACGCCCGGACCTGGTCGAGATCAACCGCGCCACGGTGGACCGCTACTACAAGCACGACGAGTCGCAGGCCACGCTCGAGCACGGGCCCGGACGGCCGCAGCATTGCGTCGTCGACCGGTACGGCTCGGTCGATGCCCTGCCGTTCGAGCCCGGCACGGTGGACGAGATCCGCTCGGTGCAGGTGCTCGAACACCTCGAGATGAAGCGCGTGCCCGTCGTGCTCGCGCACTGGTATACCCTGCTCAAGCCGGGCGGCGTGTGCCATGTCGACGTGCCGGACTTCGAGGAGACCGCGCGCCAGCTGCTCGCGCAGCGCGACGAGCCGTCCAAGGACTGGTACTACCGGCTGACGTTCGGCAGCCAGAAGAACGCCCACGCGTATCACCGCAGCGGCTTCAGCCCGCCGCGGCTCGAGCGGCTGCTCCGCGAGGCCGGCTTCCGCGAGGTTCGGCACGTGCCGAACACGATCCACTTCTATCCGGTGTGCATCGCCGAAGGCGTGAAGTGAACGCGGCCCGCCCGCTCGCTCGCGCGATCCGGGCCGCGTTGCGACGGAGCTCCGCCGGTCGCTGGCTCGCGCGGCGCCGCGACGTGCGGCAGGCCCGCGACTGGACGCCGCACGACGAGGCGAGTGCGGCCTTCTACGCGGCGTTCGTCCGCCCGGGCTCGCTCGTGTTCGACATCGGCGCCAACGTCGGCAACCGCACGAAAGTGTTCGTGCGGCTCGGCGCCCGAGTCGTCGCCGTCGAGCCGCAGCCGTCGTGCGCCGCGATCCTGGCCGATGCGTTCGGGCACGAACCCCGCGTCACGCTGGTGCCCGAGGCGCTCGGCGCCGCTCCCGGGACCGCGGAGATCCGGTTGAGCGAGGCCACGACGATCTCGTCCATGTCGCCGCAGTGGATCGATGCCGTGCGCGCGAGCGGTCGCTTCCGCGACCATCGCTGGGACCGGGTCGAGCGCGTGCCGGTGACGACGCTCGACGCGCTCGTCGAACAATTCGGCGTGCCGGCGTTCGTCAAGATCGACGTCGAGGGCTTCGAGCTCGAGGTGCTGCGCGGACTGTCGCGGCCGCTCGAGGCGGTGTCGTTCGAGTTCACGCCCGAGTGCGCCGACACGGCACTCGCCTGCATCGGCCGGCTCCAGGCCCTCGGCTTCACCCGGTTCAACTATTCGACCGGCGAGAGCATGCGCCTGGACTCGCCGGAATGGACGGATGCCGCGGCCCTGCGTGCCCGGGTCGAGCGGCTGCGCGACGACGCCGGCACGTTCGGCGACATCTATGCCGGCGCCCCGGCGGCGGGCCCGGCCTGAGCCGATGCGCATCGTCCTCACCATTCCCGGCAGCCCGAACGTCGATCTCGCCTCGAGCCTGTGGCGCGCGAACCTCCACGCGCCGCTCGTGGCCATGGGGCACGACGTCGTGCTCGACGAGGAGGGCGTCCAGCCGCTCTACGACTTGGACCCGATCGCCGCCTCGACGCGCGAGCCGCGCGCGCGGTTCAGTGAACGGTGGCGGTCGACCATCGACGGGTGCCACGCGCGCGCGCCGGTCGACCTCGTCATCACGTACGTCAGCGCCTCGCACCTCGAGCCCGCCGCAGTGGCCGACGTGCGGGAGCGCGTGGCGCCTGTCGTGAATTTCTTCTGCAACAACGTGCACCAGTTCCACCTCGTGCGCGCGCTGGTGCCGGCGTTCTCGCTCAATCTCGTGCCCGAGCGCACAGCCCTGGCGGAGTACGCGCGCGAGGGGGCCGAGGCGATGTACTGGCCGATGGCCGCGAACCCCGACGTGTACCGCCCGGTCGAGCGCCCGCTGCGCTACGACGCGGCCTTCGCGGGACAGCGCTACGGCGACCGCACCGCGCTCGTGTGCGCGCTGCGCGAGGCCGGCATCGACGCGCACGCGTTCGGCCCGGGCTGGGCGGCCGCCGGCGCCACGGCCACGGGCGCCGCACGGCCCTCGCCCATCGCCGGCGGCTGGGTGCGCGACGTCCGCCGCCTCACCTCCGGCATGCTCGCCGGCCGGCTGCTGTGGCGGAGCCTCGCGGATCGCGCGGCATGGGAGAGGCTCACGACACGCCACGCCGGCGCGCTCCACGGCCCGGTCAGCGACGACGACTACGTCGCGCTGTTCAGCGAGAGCCGCGTGAACCTGGGGTTCCTCGCGCTGGGCGACACGCACCGCACGCTGCAGCCGCTGCGCCAGGTGCGGCTGCGCGAATTCGAGGCGACGATGGCGGGCGGCTTCTATCTCACCGGGTGGATCGAGGAGCTGGAGGAGCTGTACGTCGTGGGCCGCGAGATCGAGTGCTATCGCTCGCGCGCCGAGTTGATCGACAAGACGCGCTTCTACCTGCGCGACGACGCCGCGCGCGAGCGCGTGCGCCGCGCGGGGTTCGAGCGGGCGCGCCGCGATCACACGTGGACGCGGCGGTTCGAGGCGCTGTTCGCCGAGCTCGGGCGGCGTGGCATGATCCGGGGATGAACCCGCGACGTGGGATGATCCGGGGATGAACCTCCGGCGCTGGACGCCCGCATCGATCCGCGAGCTCCGGCACTACGACCGCCGGGCGTTCGCCGCCGACCTCGTCGCGGGCGTCACCGTCGGCCTCGTGGCGCTGCCGCTGGCGCTCGCCTTCGCCATCGCCTCGGGCGTCCCGCCCGAAGCCGGCGTGGCCACGGCCGTGGTGGCGGGGTTCCTGATCTCGGCGCTCGGCGGATCGCGCGCGCAGATCGGCGGCCCGACGGGCGCCTTCGTCGTGGTCATCTCCGGCATCGTCGCGGTCCACGGGCTGGATGGGCTGCACATGATCACGCTCATGGCGGGCGTGCTGATCCTGCTGCTGGGCGTGAGCGGCATGGGCTCGGCGGTGCGGTTCATCCCGCGGCCGGTCGTGATCGGCTTCACGAACGGCATCGCCGTGCTCATCGCGAGCACCCAGATCAAGGACTTCCTGGGCCTGCCGATCGCCCATCCGTCGGGCGTGTTCCTGCCCCGGCTGATCGAGGTCGCCCGCGCGCTGCCGCAGCTCTCGCCGGCCACGGCCCTGCTCGGGGCGGCAACGCTGGCCGTGGTGATCGGCATGGCGCGCTTCGCCCCGCGCGTGCCCGGGGCGATCGTGGCGCTCGTGGCATCCACGGCGGCCGTGGCCGCGCTCCAGCTGCCGGTCGACACCATCGGCACGCGGTTCGGCGGCATCGCCGCCGGGCTGCCGCCATTCCGCTTGCCGCACTTCCGGCCCGATCTCGTGCACGTGCTGCTCGGCCCCGCGATCACCGTGGCCATGCTCGGCGCCATCGAATCGCTGCTGTCGGCGACGGTGTCGGACCGCATGTCGGGCGATCGGCACGATCCGAACATGGAGCTCGTCGCCCAGGGCGTGGCCAACATCGTCACGCCGCTGTTCGGAGGCATCCCCGCGACGGGCGCCATCGCGCGCACGGCGACGAACGTCCGTGCCGGCGCGCGCACGCCCGTGGCGGGCATGGTCCATGCGCTGGTGCTGCTCGTCGTGCTGCTGTGGCTGGGTCCGCTCGCGCGGCTCGTGCCGCTGGCGGCACTGTCGGCGATCCTGTTCGTCGTCGCCTGGCACATGGGCGAGTGGCGCGAAATTCCGGACATGCTGCGGCTCACGCGCACCGAGGTGACGGTCTGGCTCGTGACGTTCGGCTTGACGGTGTTCGCGGATCTCACGGTCGCGGTCGAGGCGGGCATGATGCTCGCGGCACTCCTGTTCATCCGCAAGGTGTCGTCGACCACCACCGTGACGCGGATCACGCGCGAGGACGTCGAGCGCGGGCGCATCCACGTGCTGCAGGGCAAGGACATCCCCGACCAGGTGGCGATCTTCCGCATTCACGGGCCGTTCCTGTTCGGCGCGACGACGCGGCTGGAGGAGTCGATCCACACGATCGACGACCTGCCGCCCGTGGTGATCCTGAGATTGCGCAACATGACGGCGATCGACTCGACCGGCCTCCAGGCCATCGAGGATCTCGCCGACCGGCTCCACGCGAGCGGCCGCGTGCTCATCCTGTGCGGTGCACGCTCGCAGCCGGCGCGCTACATGAAGCGGCTCGACTTCGAGCGCCACCTGGGCGCCGCGAACGTGTGCGAGCACGTGCAGGGCGCGCTCGATCGCGCCCGCGAGATCCTGACCGGCGGCGCCATCGCCGCGGCGGTGCGCTAGCGGCCGAACCGGAGCGCGAGTGATCCCAGCACGGCGATCGAGCCGGCGAGCAGCACGGCGTCGCGGGCGGCAAGCGTCACGCCGCGCCGGCTCATCAGCACGCCCGCCGTGGCGAGCCCCACGAGACCCGCGGCGGCGTAGGCGTACGGCAGCGAGTAGGCGCCCGCGCCGAGCCGCGTCGCGAGGACGTAGCCGAGCGCCATCGTCGTCGTGTAGGCGAACCCGATCGGCGCCCACAGCCGCACGCCGCCGACGCTCAGCGCGCCAATGGCCCACACCTGCATGCCGACCTTGCAGAATTCGCCGAACAGCGTCCACGCGAGGGGCCCGCGCGCGGGGTCGAAGCGGTGCGAGTAGAGCAGGTGGAGCAGCGGCCCGGCCGCGAGCACCACGAACAGTGCGAGTGCCGCCATGAGCGGTGTGACGGCGCGCCACTGGCGGCGCGTGTAATCACGGATCGGCGCCGTGCCGCCGAGGCCGCTGACGCGCCCGAACGCGTAGCCGCCGAGGTACGCGTAGAACAGGCCGCCCGACTGCTGCGCGAGGGCGAGCGCCGCCTGTAATATCCCGTTCGCGGCCGTGCCGTGGAGCCGCACGTAGTGGGCGCGGGTCGCGACCAGCACGCCCTGGTCGATCAGCGCGAGGGCGAGCGAGGTCAGCGCGACCTTGAACAGCCGTCCGAACACGGCGCGGTCGAACGCGGGCGCGGGGCGCGGGC
The DNA here is from genome assembly GCA_031364505.1 of Candidatus Eiseniibacteriota bacterium. Classification (GTDB taxonomy): domain Bacteria; phylum Eisenbacteria; class RBG-16-71-46; order RBG-16-71-46; family RBG-16-71-46; genus JANLWK01. The sequence goes on from JANLWK010000023.1 coordinate 27,545, forward strand.
GGAACGCGTCGCGGTAGCGGTCGCGATGCACCCACAGGGTCACCGCGATCGCGGCGGGATAGAAGCACGCCGTGCCGATCACGGCGCCGGTGATCCCGTAGGCGGGGACCAGTGCCACGACCATCGCGGTGGCGACGAGGTTGCCCGTCATCACGTGCGTGAATGGCGCGCGCACGTCGGCGAAGCCGGCGTAGAGGCCCTGCAGCGTGACCTGGGCGGCGAGCCCCGCGACGCCGAGCATCGACCATCGCACGAGCCCCGCGTACTCCGCGGTGCCGAGCAGCGCCACGGACACCGCGGGCGCGGCCACGAACCCCGCGACGCTCACGATGGCGGCCGCGATGCCGACCGCCACGCCAACCGTCCACACCGCGCGCCGCACCGCGGCGGCGTCGCCCGCGCCGCGCGCGGTCGCGATCGCGTGCGACAGCGGCAGGCTGAGCCCCGCGCCCGTGAGCGTGCCGAGCCACGTCTGCCCGGAGGTGACCTGGGCGAGCACGCCGACGCCCGCGGTGTCGAGCCACGTCGCGAACAACTTGTTGCGGATGACACTGCCGAGCGCTCCGACCGCGGAGGTCGCGCCGCTCAACCCGAAGCGGGCGGCGGGCTTCAGCCACGACGGAGCGCGGGAGGACATGGCGCGGCAGTCTCGGGGCGCGATGCGCGGGTGTCAATGGTACGGGCGCGCGCGCGCGTGCTAGCCTGCGCTGTTCGATCGAGTCCGTGCAGATGCACGTGCGTGGGCGCGGTGTCCGGCCAGGCGATGGGAGGCCCGTGCGGCGACTGTTCCGCTTCATCCAGGCGCTCGTCGTCTACCGTGACTGGCATTGGGCGAACCGGCTGCTCGCTCGCGCCCGCCAGAACCTGTCGCTCGTGCTCGGCTCGCTCGGCGCACGCTACGTGCGGGTGGTTCCCTGGGCCGACTTCGGCGGCGCTTCCGACGGCTCGCCCGGCGGCTCCCCCGGCGGCTCCTGCGAGAGGCTCGACGCGCGCCAGCCCGACGGCTTCGTGCGCATCAACCTGGCCGCCTACCACCTGGTCCTGCCCGACGTACGCGATCGCGTGGTCGTCGACGCCGGGACGAACGAGGGCTATGGGGCGGCCCTGCTGGCGCGCCACGCCCGTCGCGTCGTCGCGCTGGACGTGTCCGAGGCGGCGATCGCCGAGGCCCGGCGGCGCTACGCGCGGGAGAACGTCGAGTTTCACGTGCACGACGTCACCCAGCCGTTCCCGCTGCCGGACGGATCGGCGCACGTCGTGTTCTCGAGCGAGGTGATCGAGCACGTGCGCGACGGCGCGGCGTTCATTCGCGCCGCGGCGCGCGCGCTCGACCCCGACGGCCTGCTGGTGGTCAAGACGCCGAACGACGCGTACAACCGGCTCGAGAATCGGCTGAATCCGCACCACGTGAATTCCTACGATGCGGCCCGGCTCGAGCGCGAGCTCGCGGCATGCTTCCGCGACGTGCGCGTCGAAGGCTACTGGCTCGCCGAGGACCTCGTGGTCGAGACCGAGGACCGCCCCGCGGGAACGCCGCCCGACGAGCTGCCGTACACCTTCGGCGAGCCGATCGTGGTCGACCGCGTGCGGGTGGTGAAGCTCGTCGTCACACCGCGGCGCGCGATCAAGCCCGACACGACACCCGAGTACCTGCTCGCGTGGGCGCGCGGCGTGCGTCCGGACGCGGTGGCCGCGCGTGCGGGGAGGAGCGGCTGACGTGTGCGGCATCGGCGGTGTGATCGCCCTGCGCGAACGCCCGGTCGACCCGTCGTGGGCCGTCGTGCTGGCGTCGGCCCTCGGGCACCGCGGGCCCGACGGCCGCGGTGTGTTCGTCGAGGACCGCGCGCTGCTCGTCCACTCGCGGCTCGCGATCATCGACACGAGCCCGTCCGGCGCCCAGCCGATGCGGTCGGCCGACGACCGCCACGTGATCGTCCAGAACGGCGAGATCTACGATTTCCGTGATCACCTGGAGGCACTCGAGCGCCGCGGGGTGCCGGTGCGCACCCATGCGGATACCGAGGTGCTGCTCGAGAGCGTGGCGCTCGACGGGGTGCAGGCGCTCGAGGGACTGCGCGGCATGTGGGCGTTCGCCTGCTGGGACCGTGACCGCGAGGAGTTGCTGCTGGCGCGCGACCGGCTCGGAAAGAAACCCATCGTCTGGACGCGCACCGAGGACTACTTCGCGTTCGCCTCCGAGGCCCGGGTCCTGCTGAAGCTGCCGTTCGTGCGGGCGAGGCTCGACCGGCGTGCGCTGCCGCTCTACCTGCGCCACCTGTACGTGCCGTCGCCCTACACGATGCTCGAGGGCGTGCGTAAACTGCCGCCGGCGTCGTTCCTGCGCGTCCGGCGCGGGGCGCCGCCCGAGGACCCGCAGCGCTACTGGCTGCTCCCGCCGCCCGACCCCGATCAGCGCGCCGACGACGCGTGGTTCGAGACGTTCGACGCCGAGTTGATGCGCGCGACGCAGCTGCGCACGGTGAGCGACGTGCCGATCGGCGTGTTCCTGAGCGGCGGCGTCGATTCGAACGTGGTGCTCGAGGCGCTGCATCGTGGCGGGCACCGGCCGATCCGCACGTTCACGCTGGGATTCCGCGGGCTCGCGGACGAGCGGCCCCTCGCGGCGATCGGCGCCGCGCGCTTCTCGCACGAGCACGTCGAGCTGGAGCTGGATCCCGACCTCGCCGCCGACGTCGAGGCGACGCTCGCGTGTTTCGGCGATCCGCTGGGCGACAGCGCGGTCGTGACGAACGCACTCATCGCGCGCGAGGCGGCGAAGCACGTCAAGGTGATCCTGAACGGCGACGGTGGCGACGAGCTGTTCGGCGGCTACGCGCGCTACCCGTTCGCGCGCCGCGCCGATATCGCGCGCACCCTGCCGGGGGGCCTGTCGCTGCTCCGGCGCAAATACGGCGCGCGCGACAACGCGGGGCCCGCGCTCGACGCGTTCGCGGCCGGCCGCACGCTCGAGGCGGCGCGGCGCCTCGGCTCGTACTTCACCGAGCCGGCGATCGCGGGGCTCCTCGCGAACCGCGCCGAGACGGCGTACGCCTCGCCGTTCCCCGAGATCCCCGGCGCCGAGGGGCCCGGCCTCGTCGACTCGTTGTTCGCGTGGGATACCGGCTGCTACCTGCCCGACGACCTGCTGGTCAAGGTCGACGTCGCGTCGATGGCGCACGCGATCGAGAACCGCTCGCCGCTGCTCGACCCGCGGCTGTTCGAGCACGTGGCGCGGCTCGAGCCCTGGCGGCGCGTCCACCCGCGCGAGACCAAGCACCTGCTCAAGCGCCACGCCCGCGGCCGCGTTCCCGACGAGGTGCTCGCCGCTCCCAAGCGCGGCTTCCCGCTGCCGCTCGCCGAGTGGCTGCGCGGGCCGCTGGGCGGCTGGCTCGACGGCATGCTGTCGCCGCCGCGCGCGCTGGCCGGCACGCTGCGGGCGGAAGCGGTGCGCGCCGAGCTCGACGCGTTTCGCGCCGGGACCGCGGGCGACCTCACGCCACTGCGGCTGTGGGGGCTCGCGGCACTCGAGTTCTGGGCGCGCACGTTCTCGGTGGAGACCGGCGCGTGAGTGCGCGGGTGTCGGTGCTGCTCGCCTGCCGCGACGGCGAGCGGCACCTCGAGGCCTCGCTCGCGAGCCTCGCCGCCCAGACGCACCCGGACGTCGAGATCGTCGCCGTCGACGACGGCTCGCGCGATGGGACGCGCGCGATGCTCGACCGCTTCGCGGCGTCGCATCCGCGCGCGATCGTGATCGGCACGCCGGGCGTGGGACTCGCCGCCGCGCTCAATCTCGCCGCGTCGCGCGCGACCGGGACACTGCTCGCCCGCCAGGACGCCGACGATCGTTCGCGGTCCGTCCGCCTCGCGAAGCAGGCCGCGTTCCTCGCGACGCACCCGGACGTCGCCGTCGTCGGCACCGCGGCGCAGGTGATCGACGACGCGGGCGCTCCGCTGCGGCCGTATCCCGTCCCCGTCGCCGCCGCCGACATCCGCCGCACGCTGCGCCGCGTGCCCCCGTTCGTCCACGGCTCGGTCATGCTGCGCGCCGACGTGTTCCACGCCGCCGGCGGCTACCGCGCGGCGTTCGCGGCATCGCAGGACTTCGACCTGTGGCTGAGGCTGCCGGAGAGTGCCGGGCTCGCGAACCTGGCCGAGCCGCTCTACGAGTGGCGGCTGCATCCGGGCGGTGTGTTCCGCCGCGACCGTGACCGCCAGCTCCGGTTCGCGGCCCTCGCGCGCGCGTTCGCGGCCGAGCGCGCCGAACGCGGCGCCGACTCCTACGAGGCGCTCGAGCGCGCCGGCGACTTCGATGCGTTCCTCCACGGCTACCACGACCGCGACCGGCTGGCGCTCCTGCTGGGGGAGGTGCTGACGCGCGAGGGCCGGGTGCGCGAGGCCCGGCGCTGGCTCGGAGCGTCGCTCGCGAGCCCGCGCACCGCGCTGCGCGGCGCGATGTGGTGGGCGATCACGCTGGCGGTGGGATTCTCGCCGCGCGCGAAGGGCGACGCCGCGCGATGAGGATCCTGCTCGTCGCCGGCGTCGACCTGTCGCTGCCCGGCGGGCTCGAGCGCCACGTTCTCGAACTGGCGGGCGGTCTCGCCGCGCGCGGCCACGACGTCGAGATCTTCGGCCGCCCCGCCGAGCTGCCGCCATTCCGCATGGTGCGCGACATCGATCCCGCGCGCTACGACGTGATCCACCACCACGGCGGCGGGTGGCCGCGCGGCCTCGAGCCGGGCGACCGCTACGTGCGCACGCTGCACTTCTGCGTCGCGGCCAAGATGGCGCGCTACGTGGAGCTGGGCAGGCTGCGCACGCTCGTCCACCCGGGCAACTGGCGCGCCGTGGCGCACGAGCGCGCCGCCGCGCGGCGCCGCGGCCGGCTCATCGCGGTGTCGCACCGGGTGGCGGAGCAGTTCCAGCGATGGCACGGGATCGACGCGTCGGCGGTGACCGTGATTCCGAACGGCGCCTCGTTCGCGCCGGCTTCGGAGCCGCGCGCCTCGCTCAGGCGCCGGCACGGGATCGCGGACGACGCCCCGGTGCTGCTCACGATCGGTCGCGCCGATTTCGTCAAGGGCCTCGGCCTGCTTCAGAGGGCATGGGACGCCGGTCCGCGCGGCGACGCCGTCTGGGTCGGCGTCGGCGGCGATGCGCCGGGCCGCCCCACGGGCCCAAACGGCAACCGCATCGTCACGGGCCCGGTGCCGGCGCGGGAGGTGACGAACTGGGTCCACGCCGCGGACCTGGGCGCCATGCCCTCGTATTACGAAGGCTGCAGCCTGGCACTGATGGAGATGCTCGCGACGGGCCTCTACGTGCTCGGCCACGACGTCGGCAATGCCGGCGAGGTGCTCGCCGAGCCGCGCGGCCGCATCGTCGCTCCGAACGCGGGCGCCTGGCGCGACGCGCTCGCCGATGCGCTCGCGCGCCGGCCGCGCGGCGTTCCGCTCGACGACGCGTTCCGCTGGGACGCGATCGTCGCGCGGACCGAGGCGGTCTATAGACGGCTCGACAGGCTCGCCGGGGGGCCCGACAGGCTCTCCTGATGCGCCGCGAGGTGCCGCTCGAAGGCGGCCCGGAACTCGGCGTCGAAGCGCTCGGCTCCGAACGGTCGCACGTGCGCGGCGAGCGCTTCCGGCGACCACGTCGCGGCCTCCAGCTCCGTGATCGCATCCGCGAGCGACTCGGTGGTCTGGCGCCCGAACAGCACGCCGCCCGGGACGCGCGCGAGTCCGCCCTCGGCCACCGCCGACAGTGCGGCCGCGTCGGCGGCCCGGCCGACCGTCTCGACCGCGCCGCCGACGCCGTAGGCGATCACCGGGCAACCGCTCGCCATCGCCTCGAGCGGCACGATGCCGAAGTCCTCCTCGCCCGGGAACAGCAGCGCGCGGGCGCCCGCGTAGAGTGCCGCCATGTCGGCGTCCGAGATCCAGCCCGAGCGAAACTCGACCCCGGGGCCGGCGACCGCGCGCAGCCGCGGTTCCTCCGGGCCGGTGCCGGCGACGACGAGCCGGCGACCGAGCCGGCGGCACGCCTCGATCGCCAGCTCGCCGCGTTTGTAGGGGGCCATGGCGCCGGCGAGCAGGTAGTAGTCGCGGGCCCCGGCCGCGGGCGTGAAGCGGGCCAGCTCGACCGGCGGGTAGATCACCTCGGCGTCGCGGCCGTAGTGGCGGCGGATACGGGCCGCGACGTGGTGTGAGATCGCGATCATCGCGTGGGCCCGCCCGCTCGTCGCGACATCCCACCGGCGGAGCCGCGCGCAGGTGTGGCGCACGTACACCGACAGCGGCCACGGGAACCGGCCGGGCGGGAAGTACTGGGCCTCCAGCTCCCAGATGTAACGCATCGGCGTGAACACGTAGCTCAGATGGAACGCGTCCTGCCGTGCCCTGGCCGACTTGGCGACGGCGTGGCTCGTCGAGACCACGGCGTCGTAGTCCGACAGGTCAAGCCGCTCGATCGCGGCGGGGAACAGCGGCAGGAACCAGCGGTAGCGATCCGCGGCGCCCGGCAGGCGCTGCAGGAACGACGTCGTCACGCGATGCCGCTCGATCGCCGGCGACACGGCGCCGCGCTTCCACACCAGCGTGAACAGGTCGGCGCCGGGGAACAGCGCGCACACGCGCTCGAGCACGCGTTCGCCGCCGCGCATGCCCGTCAGCCAGTCGTGGACGAGGGCGACCCTCACGCCGCGGCGTCCCGCCCGCCCGTGCCGCGCGCCGCCCACGCCATGCCGGCGAGCGTGAGCAGCGGATACAGCAGTTCCTCGTCGCCGAAGTTCCATTCGAACAGCCCGGCGACGGCGAAGCCGACGAGTGACGCGAGCACGCCGAGCCGCAGGCCGGCGTCGACATCGGGTGCGCGCAGCATCGGCTCGAGCCCGGCTCCCGCGCAGCGGAACAGCGCCGCGAAGTACCACAGGAACGCGATGATGCCGACGATCCCCATCGTTGCCATGATCTGCACCGGCACGCTGTGCAGGTGCCCGACCGACTCGCGTGCCTGGGGCAGCCGGTAGCGCTCGTACACCGGATGCAGATCCTCGAGCCCGACGCCGGTGAGGGGGCGGTCCTTGAACATCTCGAGCCCCGCCATCCACATGTATGTGCGCTCGAGGTTCATCGGGTGGTTCGGATCGAACGCGCTCGCGAGCCGGTCGCGATAGTTCGCCGGGGCCACGACGACCAGCACGCCGATCGCGACCGCGAGCCCGATCAGCCAGCGTGGCCGGGTGAGCCCGAGGATCGTCGTGAAGCTCGCCGCCATGCCCAGCCACGCGCTGCGGGTGAATGTTCCCACCAGCGCGACGAGCCCCAGCGTCACGACGAACCCTGACGCCCAGGTCCACCGACGGTCCCGCGCGAGTAATGCGATGCCCGCGGCGACCGGGACGAAGATCAGGAGTTGGCCGCCATAGGTCATGTAATGGCCGACGGCCCCCCGTGCGCGGTGCCCGAATTGGGCTCCATGGCCCACGAAGAAAACGGTGCCGTACACGGCGGCGACGGCCGAAGACAGGAGGAGCACTGCCAGTGCGCGCCGCCTCGAGCGCCGGTCGAGCGTGTGGAACGCGGCCAGCGAAACGAGGCCCGGGAACAGGGCCTTCTTGAGTCTCGGCAGGCTGGCGAGCGGGTCCAGAGCGAACACGGCAGCGAGGACGAGAGCGATCGCCCAAGCGAGCCAGGCCCACTTGACGGGTGTGTCCGGCCAGCGTGGACGGGGTGGTTTGAGCCACAGGCTCAGGGTGAGCACGGCAGTTGCAATGGCGCCGATCGACATGGGCGCGATGGTCCACGGCAGCGCGGCGATTAGCAGGAGAAAACAGGCGGCGGCCGCATGGGCTCGCCAGCCGGGAGCAACCCCAGAGATCGTCAATGGATGGCGCCCGCGAGCAGGCGGGACCGGCAGGGAGAGGACACGGGAGGATGTTGCTCCAGGGTCGTACGTGGACTCGAGGTCGATGATGAAAATTCGAAGGGGAAGTGGGCTGTGATGCTGTTCTGGGCGTGACAAGTCAGCCTGAGATGTGCCAGACTATACGGCACACCGATGGTGGCGGGCCTGCGTACCGAATCTACGTGACCCCCGACGATTCACCACCCACATCGCAGTGCAGGAGAGTCCGACGAAACAGAATCGCTACCCGCATTAGCTTCCGCTGTTTGTCGTTGACTTGACGCCACTTCCTAAACCACCAACTCGCGAGTATTCCGGACTGGGAATCACCTGGCCCCCTCGGTGACCGGCTGTCCCACGTCCGCGAACGACCAGAGGGAAGAGCATGAGAGTCCTCGTCACTGGGGGTGCGGGATTCATCGGGTCACACCTCTGCGAAGCCCTGCTTGGAGCAGGCTCTGAGGTATGGGCTCTCGATGACCTCTCCACCGGCCGCCTCGAAAATCTTCGTACTTTCGAGCGCCACCCGAAATTCAGATTCCTTGAAGGCAGCGTCACGGACTCGGCGCTGGTCAACGGACTCGTCGCACAGAGCGATCGCGTATTCCATCTTGCCGCCGCCGTAGGGGTCAAGTACGTCCTCGAAAACCCCCTTCGCTCGCTGATCACGAACATCCGTGGCACGGAGCACGTCCTCGAGGCGTGTGCCGAGCATGGTCGCAAGGCCATGGTGTTCTCGAGCAGCGAGGTATACGGCAAGGGTGTCACCGTGCCGTTCTCGGAAGATGACGATCGCGTTCTGGGACCAACGCACAAGCTGCGTTGGTCGTATGCCTGCGGCAAGGCCGTGGATGAGTGCCTCGCCCAAGCGTACTGGCAGCAGCGTCAGTTGCCTGTTGTCATCGTACGGTGTTTCAATACCTGTGGCCCGCGCCAAACCGGCTCGTACGGCATGGTGATCCCGAACATGATCGCCCGTGCACTCCGTGACGAGCCGATTCTCGTATTTGGCGATGGCGAGCAGTCCCGGTGCTTCTCGGCGGTTAGTGACGTCGTGCGCGGGGTCATGCTGCTCGCGGAATCACGCGAGGCCGAAGGTGAAGTCTTCAACGTCGGTAGTGATGAAGAAGTCACGATCCTCGAGTTGGCCCAGCGCATCCGTACGATGTGCGACAGCAAGAGCGAAATCGAAAGGGTGCCGTACGAGAAGGTCTATGGGAGCTCGTTCGAGGACATGCGGCGTCGCGTTCCGAATCTGTCCAAGATTCAGCGCTACGTCGGCTATCGTCCCCAGAGTTCGCTTCAGGGATTGCTCGAGATCACGATCAAAGCAATGTGCGATCAGATGGGGACGCCCTATCCCGTCAGGATCGACGCAGCGTAGTCTTCCCGCCGCCGGGGGAAGCCCCGCCGGATGGTGACTCTCGCGGTGGCGTTCCTCTTCGCGCTCGCACTGGGCCTGTCGCTCACACCGATCGGAATCCGACTGGCGTGGGCGACAGGTTATTTGGACCACCCCGAAGCACGTAAGCTCCACACGGCGGCGACTCCGCTTCTCGGCGGGGTCGTCGTCTTCGTTTGCGCCGCCGCGGCGTGGGTGCTCACGTTCCAGTTGCTGCGCTACCCGGCGGGCTCGGAAATCGCGTCGGTCATCGGCGGCGCCATCGTGGCCCTCGCGATCGGCATGTGGGACGACCGCTTCGGCATGTGGCCGATGCCCAAGCTGCTCGGCCAGGCGTTCGCCGCCTTCCTGCTCGCCCAGGAGCCGCGGATCGCCCACATCGGCCTGCCCGGCCCGCTCGACCAGGCGTTCACGATCGTCTCGGTCGTGGCGCTCATGAACGCGGTGAACTTCCTCGACAACATGAACGGCATGGTCGGCGGGCTCACCGCGATCGCCATGGCGGCGTTCGCGTGGGACTCCATGACGCGCGGCGACCAGGCGCTGGCGGCCGCGCAGCTCGCGATGGCCGGGGCCTGCCTGGGCTTCCTCCGCTACAACTTTCCCCGGGGCCGCCTGTTCATGGGCGACGCGGGCAGCCTGTTTTTGGGCTATAGTCTCGCCGCGTCGGGACTGCTCGCCATGCATGGCGGCGAGGGCTCTTGGGCGCGACCCGGCCCCGTGCTGATGCTCGGGTACCCGGTCTTCGACATGATCTTCGTCGTGGTCAATCGCCTGCGCGAGGGCCGCCACGTGTACGTGGGCGGCAAGGACCACACCAACCACCGAATCGCGAGTGTGCTCGGATGTCAGAAACGAACCGTGATGCTGATCTGGCTCATTGGGGCCGCCCTCTCCGCAAGCGGTCTCGTGGTCCTAAAGCTCAACCAGCCCCTGGCGACGCTCCTGCTGTCGGGGCTGTGGATCATCCTGTTTCTGGTGGCGGGGATCCGTCTTTCGGCGATTCCGGTGGTCCGGCCTTCGTCGAGCGTAGCACCGCCCCCGTCCGCCGTACCGAGCCCGAACCGAATGAGCTGAAGCTCCGCGACCTCGTCACGTTCATGGCGCGCGGGCTGGTCGATCATCCGGAGGATGTGAGTGCTTCGTTCCTTGGACTTTCGGGCGGCGAGACCTCGCTCGAGCTGCACGTGCACCCCGACGACCTGGGCCACGTGATCGGCAAGCAGGGACGCACCGCGCGCTCGTTGCGCCTGGCGCTCGGCGCCGCCGCGGGCCGCGCGGGAATGCGCGCGAATCTCGAGATCGCGGACTGAGCCCGAAGCATCCGGCGGTCGGGCCCACGCCCCGTACGTCGCGGGTTTCCTGATGGCTCTGGTACGGATCGGCCGCATCGGCCGCGCGCACGGCCTCGACGGCGAGATGGCGCTGGATGATTCGCCGCTGTCACTCGAGGATCTCAAAGCGCTCGGGGACGTCACGTGGCGCGGGCGCGACGGGGCCGAACGGCCGCTGACCCTCACCGCGATCCGCCCGACGCTCGGCCGCTTCCTCGTCACCTTCGGTGGATTCCGGAACCGCGGGGCGGCGCGCACGCTCACGCTGGGCGAGCTGTACGTCGAGGCGGATCGCCTGCCGGATCCCGGTCCGGGAACCGCGTATGCGTTCCAGTTGATCGGCCTCGCCGTCGACACCGAAGAAGGCCGGCGGCTCGGCGTGCTCGAATCCATCCTGCCGACCGGGGCGCACCCGGTGTACATCGTGCGCGGCGAACGTGAATGGCTGATTCCGGCGAACGAGCACGTGCTGCGCAAGGTCGATCTCACGAACGGCGTGATCGTCGTCGCGCTGCCGCCGGGTCTCGAGGATCTCTAGACCGATGCGCGTGTCGGTGCTCACGATCTTTCCCGACTTCTTCGGGCCCGCGCTCGACGAGGGCATGGTGCGCGCCGCGCGCGAGAAGGGCCGGCTCGAGGTCGGCATCGTCGGCCTGCGCGAGTTCACGTCGGACTCGCACCGCACCACGGATGACTATCCCTTCGGCGGCGGTGTGGGCATGGTGATGAAGGTCGAGCCGATCGATCTCGCCCTGCGCTCGCTCGCGGTCGGCGAGCCGGGCGCCCGGCCGCCCGGGACGCGCGTGGTGCTGCTGTCGCCGCAGGGGCGCCGGTTCGACCAGGCGTGCGCCATCGAGGTCGCCGCACTCGATCACCTGGTGCTCGTGTGCGGGCGCTACAAGGCGGTCGACGAGCGCGTGCGCGATCACCTGGTCGACGAAGAGCTGTCGCTCGGCGATTTCATCCTGTCCGGCGGCGAGCCCGCGGCGCTGTGCGTCATCGACGCCGTGGCGCGGCTGCAGCCCGGCGTGGTCGGTGACTTCGACTCGGTCGAGAGCGATTCGTTCCACTCGGGGATGCTCGACTGCGCGTACTACACGCGCCCGGCGGAATACCGTGGCTGGGCCATCCCCGACGTGCTGCTCTCCGGCCACCACGCCAACATCACGCGCCACCGGCGCGAGGAAGCGCTCCGTCGCACCTGGGAGCGCCGGCCGGAGCTGCTGGACGCCGCCGAGTTGAGCCCCGAGGACCGGCGCTTCCTGGCATCGCTGCGGCGGGGGTAGGGCGTTCGAGGCTGCAGGAGTAGGCTTCGCCGCATGATTCCGAAACAAGTGCTTTGGACTCTCGCCATCGCGCTCGTCTCCGCGACCGGATGTTCCGCCGAGCGGTCAGGACACGCGTCGGCGGCCGACACGACGTCCACCCTCTCAGGTAAGATCGACGTCCACTTCGTCCATGCGGGCGCTCCGCTCTATGGCTCGGTCGTCTGCCTGATCGAGGGCAACGTCACGGCCGCCGCGTGGTGGAGCGAACTGCTCGATACGGAGAACCCCGTGGTCATGCCCGAGCTCGATTCGCGACTGCGCGTGGTGGATCGCACGGTGTGCAGTGATGGGGGTGACTTCACCCTCGAGAACGTCAAACCCGGCAAGTACTTCGTCTACGCGCGAGTCCTACTGGCGGCGGATCGCATTCGTCGCGATACGAGCGGGTGGCCAGTCGAGCCATCGTTCTCGGGAAGTGCGTGGGGCGCCGCCACCGAGGTGTTCGCCGGGCGGGACACGGCCATCGCCCTGTGGTCCTCTCGGAGTGATCGCTTCAAGACGGCGGCGGACAGGATCGGGCTCATCGCCCGTCGCGACTCGATTCCGGGTGGACGTCCCGAATTCGGGACCGACACGCCGGTCGATGTGAGGCCGCGCCCGGTCACGCAGGTCACTCCCGTGTACCCGGACCTCGCGCTCGAGGCGCAGATCGACGGCACGGTCATCGTGCAGGTGCTGGTGGGTGCGGACGGCCGGGTCAGGGACGCGCGGATCGTGAAGTCGATCCCCATGCTCGACAGCGCCGCCGAGATCGCCGCGCGGCAGTGGATCTTCAAACCCGCCCGCCGGGCCGGGAAGCCGGTCGCGGCCTGGACGCCCGTTCCGATCCGGTTCGCCCTTTACCCGGAACGCCCTTGAGGCCTCGGACCCGCGTTCCACGCGCCTCCGGTGCGCCTTGCTCGTATCGGCCGTGATCCCTATAATCGCCGGCCGCTCATCATGTCCGGGCATTCGTCCGGTTTCGTCGTGGAAAGGAGCCCGTCCATGGGCCTGATCGAAAAAATCGAGGCCGCTCAGCTCAAGTCCGACCGACCGCAGATTCGCCCCGGCCAGACCGTCGAGGTGTCCGTGCGCGTCGTGGAAGGGGACAAGGAGCGGCAGCAGAAGTTCAAGGGTGACGTGATCAACGTGCGCGGCGCGGGCCTCCGCAAGACGTTCACGGTGCGCAAGATCAGCGAAGGCATCGGAGTCGAGCGCACGTTCCCGTTGCACAGCCCGACTGTCGCCGAGATCAAGGTCATGCGCCACTCCAAGGTTCGTCGCGCGAAGCTGTTCTACCTGCGTCGCAAGACCGGCAAGAGCGCGCGTCTCGTCGAAAAGAAGCAGACCAGCACCCCGACGCCCGCGGGCGCCTGATGCCCGACGCGTGGCGCAGGATGCGCCGCGCCGAAACGCGACTCCGCGGTGAGCGGGGGACGCTGGCCGGAGTCGACGAGGCCGGCCGCGGTCCGCTCGCGGGGCCGGTGGTCGCCGCCGCGGTCGTGCTGGACGACACGGGCGACTGGGACGGCCTGAACGACAGCAAGCAGATGAGCGCCGCCACGCGCGAGGCGATCTTCGCCCGGGTTCTCGAACGAGCCCGGGCGTTTCGCTGGGCGGTGGTGGGCCCGCGCGCGATCGACCACATGAACATTCGCCGCGCGAGCCTCGCCGCGATGGCCCGCGCCGTGCGCGGACTCCGCACGTGCCCGGACCTGGTGCTCGTCGACGGCAACGATACGATCCCCGGTCTCGACATGGAGCAGCAGTCGGTGATCGACGGAGACGCGCAGATGTTGTCGATCGCCGCCGCCTCCGTGCTCGCAAAGGTCGTGCGCGACCGCATCATGGGGCGCCTCGACCGCGTGTGGCCCGACTACGGGTTCGCGCGTCACAAGGGCTACGGGACCGCCGAGCATCTCGAGGCGATCGACCGGCTCGGGCCGTGCTCGATCCATCGCTACTCGTTCTCGCCCGTCGCCGTGCTGGAGCTGCCACTGGTGTGACGCGCACCCCGGCGCGGCGCTACGCTCCGTCGGCCCGGAACACTCTCGCCCCCCGCTCGATCGCCCCCGCGAAGAGAACGCCCCCGCAGAGGCTATCCATGGGCATCGCCCGAGCACGCGGCCTCGCGGCCGAGGATCTCGTCGCCGCGTATCTCACGCTGATCGGATGGAGCATCGAAGCGCGCAACGTGCGGGTCGCCGGGGTCGAGGTCGACCTCGTGGCGCGGGACGATCGGACGACGGTGCTGATTGAGGTAAAGTATCGGACACGGTCCGACTACGGTGGCCCTGACGGCGCCGTGGACGCGCGCAAGCGTGCGCGGCTTCGCCGAGCGGCCGGAGCGGCGTGCGGCAACCGGCGCGACGTGCGCATCGACGTCGTCTCGATCGAGCCCGCGGCCGACGGCCTGGCACTGCGCCACATCCGAAACGCCATCACCGAATAGGGAGGACTGAGCCCTCGTGGTCCGGCTTCCGCGCATCGGCAGGATCCGGCTTCCCAAGCGCCTGAACGGGCGTTGGAAGGCACGGCTCCGCGCGCAGCGACGCTGGTGGCGCAGGCGGTGGCGCGACTCGGCTGCCGGCGAGGTGCTGTTCCCCGCCGACGGCGCGGGCATGGTCGCCGTCGAGACGCTCTCGAATCACCCGGCGACCGCGAACGGCGGCCCGCGCATCGCGATCCTGCACGCGACCGCCGGCAGCGGTCACAAGCGCGCGGCGCAGGCGCTCGCGGCGGCGATCGAGCAACGTGAGCCGCGCGCCACGGTGCGCGAGGTGGACACGCTCGTGTTCGCGTCGCGGCTCTACCGCGGAACCTACGCGGCGTCGTACAACGCCATGGCGGCACGCGCGCCCCGGTTGTGGGGAGCGCTGTATCACTCGTGGGCGCTGGCGCCAGTCAATCGCGGCACGGCGCCGGTGCGGCTCGCGCTCGACCGGCTGAACCTGCGCCGGCTGACGCGGGTGTGCGAGCACGAGTCGCCGGATGCCATCGTGTGCACGCACTTCCTGCCCGTCGAGGCGCTGTCGCACGTGCGTGGGCGCGGGCATCTCGAGGTGCCGCTCTACTGCGTCATCACCGATTTCACCGCGCATCCGTTCTGGGTGTTCCCGCACGTGGACCGCTATTTCGTGGCGAGCCCGAAGGTCGCCGACGAGCTGGCCGGCCACGGCGTCCACCGCGACCGCATCGAGGTGACGGGGATCCCGGTCGACCCCCGCTTCGCCCGCACGATCGGCCGCGAGGCGGCGCGCGCGCGCTTCGGGCTCGAGCCCGCGCGGCCGGCGGCACTCGTGATGGGCGGCGGCAGTGGCGTGGGGCCGCTCGTCGACGTGGCGGAGCGGCTCGCCGCGCTGCCGTCGTCGCCGCGCGTGATCGTCGTGTGCGGCACGAACCACCGGCTGCGGAACGATGTCGACCACCTGCCGGCGGCGATGAGCGGCCAGATCCGCACCCTCGGCTTCACGCACGAAGTCGACGCGCTGCTCGAGGCGTGCGACGTGGCCATCACCAAGGCGGGTGGGCTCACCTGCTCGGAGGCGCTGATCAAGGGCACGCCGCTCGTGATCTTCAAGCCGACGCCGGGCCAGGAGGTGCGCAACTCCGGCTACCTCGAATCCGAGGGCGCCGCCGCGCACGCCGATTCGCTCGACGAAGTCACCACGATCGCCGGCCGGCTGCTGACCGAGCCCGAGGCGCGCGAGCGCATGCGCGCCGCCGCCGCCCGCATCGCCGCGCCCCACGCCGCCGAGACGATCGCGAGCCGCGTGCTCGCCGGCGTCCCCGGCGCGCACGTGGCGGCGCGATGAGAAACGCCCGGCCGCCTGAAGGAATCTCAATGATCAGCGCGAAGGAGTCGTCATGATCAGCGCGAAGGAGTCGTCATGAGCAGCGCGAAGGAGTCGTCATGAGCGATTCATTCCCAGCCGGCCGTGTCGTCGCCGTGTTGCGCGGCCGCGTCCAGACGCACGACTGGCCGATTCCCGACGGCCGCAAGAACTCCGCATGGCGCACCGCCTACAACAAGGAGCCCGTCTCGGGACCGATTCGCGTCGGCATGCTCGGACTCGACGGTGACGAGCATGCCGACATGCGCGTGCACGGCGGCCCCGACCGCGCCGTGCTCGCGTACGCCGATGCGCACTACGCGGAGTGGCAACGCGAGCTGGGCGTCGCAGAGATGGGCCCCGGCAGCTTCGGCGAGAACCTCGTCGTGACGGGATTCGACGAGCGGACGGTATCGCTGGGTGACGTGTTCGAGATCGGGACCGCGCGACTTCAGATTTCGCAGCCGCGCGGGCCGTGCATGAACATCTCGCGGCGCTGGAGCCGGCCGGAGCTGATGCAGCGCGTCAGCGAAACCCAGCGATTCGGCTGGTACCTGCGCACGATGGCCGAAGGCGACATCGAGTCCGGCATGGACTTCCGCCTCGTCGAGCGCCCGTACCCGGAATGGACCGTGTCGCGCGTGTTCGAGGCGCGCCGCCACCCGGCTAAGGAGCGCGCGGATCTCGCGTGGCTCGCGGAGTGTCCGGTGCTGTCGCCCGGATGGCGCGACGTGTTCGCCGGCAAGGCGCGCGAGCTGGGCGGCGTCGCGGGCGGCGGCGCGTGACAGGAGCGGCCGCGCCGGAGTTGCTGCGCCGCTCGCTCGCGGGTGATCGCGTGGCGCTCGCGCGCGCGATCTCGTGCATCGAGAACGACGCGCCCGGCGCCCAGGCCCTGCTCGACGACAGTTTCGCGCGGACGGGCCGCGCCCGCCGTCTAGGCATCACGGGCCCGCCCGGTGCGGGGAAGAGCACGCTCGTCACGCGCGTCGCGCAGGAGTACCGGCGCCTCGAACGCACGGTCGCGATCGTCGCGGTTGATCCGACGAGCCCGTTCAGCGGCGGCGCGCTGCTCGGAGACCGCGTGCGCATGGCCGATCTGTCGGGTGACCCCGGTGTATTCATCCGGTCGATGGCGACGAGGGGCAGCCTCGGCGGCGTCGCCGTGCACACCGCACAGGTGTGCGACCTGCTCGACGCCGCGGGATTCGAGCGCATCCTCGTCGAGACCGTGGGCGTGGGGCAGAGCGAGCTGGAGATCGCGCAGACCGCCGACGCCACCGCCGTCGTGCTGGTGCCCGAGTCGGGCGACGGCGTCCAGGCGATGAAGGCCGGCCTGATGGAGATCGGCGACCTGTTTGTGATCAACAAGGCCGACCGCGAGGGTGCCGAGCGCACCCGCCGCGAGCTCCGCACCATGCTGTCGATGGCCCAGCGGCCGCAGGGTGCCTGGCAGCCTCCGGTGGTCATGACGGTCGCCAGCACCGGTGAGGGGATCGGCGACCTCGCGGCGGAGATCGACCGGCACGCCGCGTGGCTGGCCGGGTCCGGCGACCTGGTGCGTCGTCGTACGGCACGGGCGCGGCGCGAGATAGAGGCGATCGCGGT